>NZ_BAABGT010000038.1:0-68263 GCF_039541715.1 Pseudonocardia xishanensis | reverse complement strand
GCGGCCCGCAGGCAGACCCGGGGCAACCCGGTCGCGGCCGGGCTGATCGCCTTCGGCGCGGGCTGGCTCGTCTCGTCGCTGCTGCCCGCCTCGCGGCGTGAGCAGCAGCTCGCCGGCACCGTCGAGGACAAGGCGACCGAGCTGGGCCGGCCGCTGGCCGATGCGGCCGAACAGGCCGTGGGCGAGCTCCGCGAGCCCGCGCAGCAGGCCGTCGAGGCCGTGCGGGCGACCGCTCAGGACGCCGGACAGACCGTCGCCGACGAGGGTCGTTCCGCCGCGGGCCAGGTCAAGGACCAGGCCACCGACTCCGCGGGCACGGTCCGCGCGAACGCCCCCGGCTGACACCTGGAGACGACCTACCGCGGGCTCGCAGGGCCCGATCTGCGGCGACGACAACCGACTGAAGGGCATGATCACCGACCGGGACATCGTGGTGAACGTCCTGGCGGCCGGCAAGGACCCGTCGGACGTGAGGTCGGCGATCTCGCCCAGGGCGAGGCCGTCACACGACCTCGACCTCCGCCGGGCGACTCAGCGGCGAGCGAACCAGAGTCGCTCGGCGTTGCCGTGCGCGAGGGCGTCCCGATGGGCCGGGTGCACGGCATCGACGAGCCGAGACAGGCGGCCGTGGAGCGGACGGAGGTCGTCCAGCTGGGCGACGCTGTCGCTGCCCAGGACGAAGCGGTCCGGGTGGCGGTCGATCAGCCGAACCCAGTCGGGGTCCACCTGCCGGCTGCGGCCGTCCTCGTCGGGTCCCACGATGCGGTCGAGCAGCGACCAGGAGACGTCGATGTGCAGGCCGGGGTGTGCGTCGAGGAGCTCGTCCACGAGAGCGGCCTGGTCGTGGGGCTCGATCCGCCGGGCGACCCCGGCATGGCACCACACGACCGTCGTCCGCGGGTGACGGTCGAGCATGGCACCGAGCTGCGGGACGTACTCGTGCTCGGCCGGTCGTCCCGCGGAGGCGCTGTCATGATGCAGCGCCAGCGGGCGGTCGTGCCTGCGGGCGAAGTCGAAGACGGCATCGAGGGCGGGGTGCGACGCAGTGGGATGCTCACCCGCGGTGAGGTTGGTCAGGTCGTCGTGCCGCAGCATGACCTCGCCGATCCCGGCCCAGAAGGGGTACCGGTCGAAGGCCCACTCCAGGTGTTCCACGGCCAACCGGTCGGTGGGGTCGAACCCGCACACGGTCGGGGCCACCCTGGCCCGCAGATCGTCCGGCAGCTGCAGGTACAGGTCGGCGACGAGCTGGTCGGTCAACGGGAAGTAGCTGCACGGGTCGTTGCCGTCGAGGTAGTAGTGCGGTGTGCGGGGCTCGCTCTGCGCCCACTTCTTCTTCATCGGCAGCCCGAACAGCACCACCCCGGCCGGGCCGTCCGGGCCGGCGAGCACGGCCTGCAGCTCGTCCGCGGGAAGCACCCGCTGGAGGAAGTCGACGCCGTGGACGTGGGCGTCGACCAGTCGGTGCACGATCGCCCACCCTAGACGGCGACGCGGGTCAGTTCTCGGGGTCGTGGCCCCAGCTCATCAACGAGTACCGCCAGGTCGACTCGGAGAGTTCCCTTCTCCGCCGGTCAGCTCGACGCAGGCAGCCGGGCGACGAGGAGGTCCAGCGCCGCCGCCGCCGCGGAACGGCAGACCTGCTCGGGCCCACCGTCGAGATCCAGCTCGACCGCCTCGGCGCCCGCAGGCCCGTCCACGGCCAGGAACACCGTCCCCGGACTCCGCCCGTCCTGCGACGACGGCCCACCCGCCCCGGTCAGCGCGACCGCCAGGTCGGCGCCCAAGAGCCGTCGTGTCGACGCCGCCATCGCCCGGGCCGCGGGTTCGCTGACCACCGGCCCCGGCGGCACCGCGAGCAGGCCGTGCTTGACCTCCGAGGAGTAGGCGACGATCGCCCCACGGAACCACTGCGAGGACCCCTCGGCGGCGGCTAGCGCCGCCGCCACCATCCCGCCGGTCAGCGACTCCGCCACCCCGACGGTCATCCCGGTTCGCTCCGCCCACCGGGCGACCGCGGCGGCGCCCTGGTCGAGATCGTTCATCGTGCCTCCGTTCGCGCGCCGCCCCAGGCTAGGCCGACGCAACCGACGCCACGCGCAGCGACCCACTCGTCACCATCGGGTTCGGACACCGCGATCCGGGCAACCCGCCGGCGACGCATCCACTCGTTCGAGGAAGCCGCCGTGACATCCGGGCCCGGGCACGACGCGGAGCTCGGCAGGCCGTGGACACCGCCCGCCGCGACGGGTGACCGGGTCCACCGGTGGTCACCCGTCGCGGTACAGACGCCGGTGGGCCGCCCGCACGGCCCAGCGGTAGGCCGGGCCGACGGGTCCCGACGCCGCGAGGGCCGCTCGTGCGGCATTGGCGCCCGCCCCGCCGTGCACCGCGCCGCCGGGGTGGGCGGACGACCCGGCCAGGAACAGGCCCTCCACGGGGGTGTCCGCGCGCCCGAGGCCCGGCACCGGCCGGAACACCAGCTGCTGGTGGATCGCCGCGGTGCCGCCGTTGATCGCCCCGTCGACGAGGTTGGGGTTGCGGTGCTGCAGATCCGGCGGGCCCGCCACGTGCCGGGCCCGGATCAGTGCCCGGAAGCCGGGCGCGACCCGCTCGACGGTCTCCTCGATCCGGTCCGCGTGGCGCAGCAGCTCGGACCCGGCCCAACCGAGGCCGCGCGGGACGTGGGTGTAGGCCCAGGCCGACTCGGTGCCGGCCGGTGAGCGCCCCGGGTCCGCCGTGGTCATCTGCCCGAACAGCAGGAACGGCTCCTGCGGCAGCCTGCCCGCGGTGAGGTCGGCGGTGTAGCGGCGCAGCCCGTCGGAGTCCGCGCCGAGGTGGACGGTGCCCGCCCCGCGCGCACCCTCGGCGGTCCAGGGCACGGGCGCGTCGAGGGCCCAGTCGAGCTTGACGGTGGCGGTGTCCCACTCGAAGCCCGCCAGGTCGCGGACGAACCGCGCGGGCAGGTGCTCCTCCCCCACGAGTTCGCGGTACAGCAGTGGCGCGGCGAGGTCGGCGAGCACCGCCCGTCGGGCCGCGACGACCGCGCCCTCGGCGTCACGGACCCCGACGGCGCGGCCGTCGCGGATCTCGATCCCCCGCACCGGACGTCCGCAGTCGATGCGGCCGCCGCGGCTGTGCAACCGGGCGACCAGCGCGTCGGTGAGTCTCCCCGCTCCGCCCTCGGGCACGGGGAAACCGACGTCCTGGCCGAGCATGCTCAGCAACCAGCCGAACACCGCGCTGCCCGCGGAGTCGGGGCCGAGGTCGGTGTGCAGGGCGTTCCCGGCGAGCAGGAGCCCGGCGCCCTCGCCCCGGAAGTGCTCGCGGACGAACCCCCGGACCGGTTGCACGAGCGTCCGCGCGAACCGCAGTCCCTCCGCGGCACCGAGCGCGCGCAGCAGCCGCGGCGCACCCCGCAGCGGCGGGAACGGGCGCAGGAAGGTCTCCAGCAGCGGGTCGCGGATGCGCTCCCACTGGGCGACGAGCTCCAGCCACGCCGCGCCGTCGCCCGCGGCGAACGTGTCGAGGCTCGCCGCGGTGCGGTGCGGGTCACGGTGCAGCACGACGCACCGGTCGTCCGGGGTCACGTGGGCCAGCACCGACGGCGCGTGGCGCCACCGCAGGCCGTGCGCGGGCAGATCCAGCTCGGCCAGCACCGGGGACGCCGCGGCGAGCGGATGGAACGCGCTGAACAGGTCGTTCACGAAACCGGGCGCGGTGATCTCCGCGCTGCGGACCGCGCCGCCCGGGTGGTCGGCGGCCTCGCAGACCAGCACCTCCCAGCCGGCGTCGGCCAGCAGGTTGGCGGCCACCAGGCCGTGGTGACCGGCGCCGACGACCACGGCGTCCACGACGTCCACGGTGCTCACCCCCGCTCGCAGACGACGGCGGCGAGCCGGGCCAGGGACTCGCGGTTGCGGGGAGTGAGCATCGCCTGCTGCACGAGACCCGGGATCACCGTCGCGGGGCCCTGTTCGGCCCGCTCGGTCATGACGACCAGGCTGCCGTCGCCGTCTCGGTGAACCTCGATCCGGATGCGGGCCGACCCGGACGGCCAGGCGTGGCCGCGCAGCTCCAGCAGCTCCCCCTCCTGCATCGCGAGCACCTCGGTATCGTCCTCGAGCTGCAGCGGCCAGGAGCCGACGCTGTGGTGCAGCCGAGTCCCCACGGCCGGGAAACCCTCGTCGACCACGCGCATGTGGGTGGCGCCCACGACCCACAGCGGATAGCTCCACCCGTCGGCCAGGACGGCGAACACCCGTTCGGGGGACGCCGGGATCCGACGCTCGACCGTGACACTCATCGCGCTCGTGCCTCCAGACGCTAGATGGTAGAGGTCCGGACCCGCGGGCATCGAGTGCCCGACGGCGAGGGGGGCTCTCGATGCAGGCTCACCCCCAGTCCACGCGGGGCGAACTCGGAGATCCCGCTCGACGCCCCGGTGACCACCACGACACTGCCCGCGATCCGTATGGCCCGCGCTACCCGGCGGGCGCAGGGTGTAGACCGAGGCTCCGACACCGGGCGCCTCGGCTCCGGGTGACCTCGGCCCGGCGGCAGGCCGGCGTGCGGCGCCGGCAGCCCCCAGGCCAGCCCGAGCGCCGCGCCACCCCGGTGACCAGCGCGAAAGATCGCCGGCTGGTGTGCCTCGGGGCCGGTTCGGCGGACTCGGACGGCATGGCCGGTGCCGGTCGACGTGCGTGGCCAGGTCCTTCACCGCCGTCCGTCCGCCCGGCAGGCCCCTCGGTGGACGACGACACCGGGTGATCGTCACCGTGGTCGCAGCCGCGGGCGCGGACGACACCGGGCATTCCGGACGTAGAGGGCGGCGGGAGGAAAGCTATGCTGCCCTCACTCGGGCGTTCGGCCCGTCCACGAAGGAGCTCCGCCCGTGCCCAGCCGCCGTGTCGCCTCGGCCGTCGTCGCCGTGATCGCCGCCATCGCCCCGCTGACCGCCTGCGGGAGCTCGTCCGATCTCACCATCTACTCCGGGCGCAACGAGCAGCTCGTCGGCGGCCTGCTGGAGAGGCTGGAGGAGCGGGTCGGCGGCAGCGTCGAGGTGCGGTACGGCGGCAGCGCCGAGCTCGCCGCCCAGCTCCTGGAGGAGGGCGACGGCACCGAGGCGGACGTCTTCTTCTCCCAGGACGCGGGCGCCCTCGGCGCGCTCGACGACGCAGGGCGGCTGGAGCCGCTGGGCCCCGCCGCGCTCGAGGCCGTCCCCGCGGCGTACCGCGCGGACGACGGCAGCTGGGTCGCCACCTCCGCCCGCTCCCGGGTGCTGTTCTACGACCCGCGGCAGGTCCTCGAGGCCGACCTGCCCGCGACGCTGGACGCCGTCACCGACCCGCGCTGGCGCGGGAGGATCGGCTACGCCCCTACGAACGCCTCCTGGCAAGCCTTCGTCACCGGAGTCCGGGTGCTCCGCGGCGAGGACGGCGCGCGCGCCTGGCTGCGGGCCTTCGCGGAGAACGAGCCCGTCCGGTTCGAGAACAACATCCAGATCCTCGACGCGGTGAACGCCGGACAGATCGCGCTCGGCCTGTCGAACCATTACTACTGGTACGAGCGGGTGGCGGAGGTCGGCGAGCAGGCCGTCCCGGCGCGCGTGCACTACGTCCCGGGCGGCGATCCGCTCGGCCTGGTCAACGTGGCCGGTGCCGGCGTGGTCGCCGGGTCCGCCCAGCCGGAGATGGCCAGGCGAGCGGTCGAGTTCCTCGTGTCGCCGGAGGCCCAGCAGTACTTCGCTGACGAGACCGCCGAGTACCCGGTCAGAGCCGGCATCACCTCCACCCGCCACCCCCTCCGGCCGCTGGACCAGCTGCAGCCCCCGGACATCGACCTGTCCGACCTCGCCTCGCTGCAGCAGTCGTTGGCGCTGCTGCAGGAGACCGGTCTGGCGTGACGGCACCTCCCACCGCACCTCCCCCGCCGCAGGCACGGTCGACAACCCGGTCAGGTGCTCCCCGGCCACTGGTCGTCGCGGCCGTGGCGACCGGGGCGCTGGCCTGCGTCCCCCTGGTCTACCTGGTCGTCCGCGCCCTGGAGGCGGGCCCCGGCACCGTCGTGGAGATCCTGGCCCGCCCGCGCACCGGCGAGCTGCTGGCTCGCAGTGCCCTGCTCGCAGGCTCGGTCACCACCGCCTGCGTGGTGCTGGGCTGCGGGCTGGCCTGGTTGCTGACCCGCACCGACCTGCCCGGCCGCCGGGCGTGGGCCGCGGTCCTGGCCCTGCCGCTCGCCATCCCCTCCTACGTGGCCGGGTTCACCTGGATCGCCGAGTGGCCGGGGCTGGCGGGCTTCCCGGGTGCGTTCCTGGTGTTGACCCTGGTCAGCTACCCGTACGTGCTGCTGCCGGTCGCCGCCGCCCTGCTCGTGTCCGACGGCGGTCTGGAGGAGGTCGCCCGTTCGCTCGGCCGCGGCCCCCGGGAGGTCCTGTTCACCGTCACCCTGCGCCGGGTCCGCCCGACGGCGGCGGCCGCGGGCCTGCTCGTCGCGCTGTACGTGCTCAGTGACTTCGGTGCGGTGTCGTTGATGCGCTACGAGACCTTCACCCTCGGCATCTTCACGAGCTACCGGGCCACCTTCGACCGGACGCCCGCGGCGGTGCTCGGGTGCGCCCTCGTGCTCCTCGCCGCGGTCCTGACGTGGGCCGAACACCGGGCCCGAGGGCGGGCGAGCGGCTGGGTCGGGCGCGGCACGCCCCGTCCGCCGGTGCCGGTCCGGTTGGGCACCTCCCGACCGTTCGCCCTGCTCGCGGTGGTCGCCGTCGCCGCCGCCGCGCTCGGGGTGCCCGCGGTCAGCCTGGTGCGTTGGACCCTCGCCGGGACCTCCGCCGGGATCGACTGGGCGGGGCTCGGGGGCGCGGCGTTCGCGACCCTCCAGGTCGCCGGGCTCGGTGCGGTTCTGACGACGCTGCTCGCGATGCCGGTCGGGGTACTGGCCGCGCGGTACCGCGGCCGCGCGGTGACCGCCGTCGAGACGGCCGCGTACGCAGGCCACGCACTGCCCGGCGTGACGATCGGGCTCGCCCTGGTGTTCGTGGGGATCCGGCTGGTTCCGGCGGTGTACCAGGAGCTGCCGCTGTTGGTCGTCGGGTACGCGGTGCTCTTCCTGCCCCTCGCCGTGGGGGCCGTCCGGACCGCCGTCGCGGCCGCACCGGTCGGCCACGAGGAGGTCGCCCGCTCACTGGGCTGCGGCCGCGCGGCGGCGTTCGCCCGCGTGACGCTCCCCCGCGCCCTGCCCGGCGTCGTGGCGGGCGCCGCGCTGGTCTTCCTCACCGTCGCGAAGGAGCTGCCGGTGACGGTGATGCTGCGACCGACCGGGACGGACACCCTCGCGGTGCAGCTGTGGAGCCAGACCGGGGCGGGGGCGTTCGCGGCCGCGGCACCGTACGCCGTCGTCCTCGTGCTGGTCGCGGCCGTCCCGACCGTCCTGCTCGACCGGGCGGCGCACCGGTGAGCACCGGGCTCGCGGTCAAGGGCCTGCACGCAGGCCACCCCGGAGTGCCGGTGTTGCACGGCGTGGACCTCGACATCCCACCGGGCGCGCTGGTCGCGGTGCTGGGCGGGTCCGGCAGCGGCAAGACGACGCTGCTGCGCTGTGTGGCCGGGTTCCATCCGGTCGAGGCGGGGGAGATCCGGCTCGGCGAGCACGTCGTGGCCGGGCCCGACGTCGACGTGCCGCCCGAGCGCCGCCGGGTCGGGCTGGTCCCCCAGGACGGCTCGCTGTTCGCGCACCTGTCGGTGGCGGGCAACGTCGGCTTCGGGCTCGACCGGACCGCCCGTCGCGGCCCGCGGGTGCGCGAGCTGCTGGATCTGGTGGGCCTGGCCGACCTCGGCGACCGCATGCCCGCGGAGCTGTCCGGCGGGCAGCAGCAACGCGTCGCCCTGGCCCGCGCCCTGGCCCCGGACCCGGCGCTCGTCCTGCTCGACGAGCCGTTCAGCGCCCTCGACGCCGGCCTGCGGGCCGAGGTCCGCGAGCAGGTCCGAGCCGCGCTGCGGGCCGCCGGGGCGACCGCGGTCCTGGTCACGCACGACCAGCAGGAGGCTCTCGGGGTCGCCGACCTCGTCGCGGTGCTGCGCGACGGGCGGGTCGTCCAGGCCGCCCCGCCCCGAGACGTCTACGGCGCCCCGGCGGACATCGGTGTCGGCGCCTTCGTCGGCGAGGCCGTCGTGCTCGCCGCGGTGGTCCGCGACGGCCGCGCCGAGACCGTGCTGGGCCCGCTCCCGGTGGCCGCCCAGGACGGGCCGGGGCGGCTCCTGCTCCGGCCGGAGCAGCTGCGGCTACGCCCCGGCGGACCTGCCCGCGTCAGGGAGGTGATCTTCCACGGGCACGACGCGACCGTCGTGGTCGACCTCGACGGCACGATGCTGCGCTGCCGCACGTCCGAGCCGGAGACCCCGGAGCCGGGAGACCGCTCCGGTCTGGAGGTCCGCGGCCCGGTCCGCTTCTATCCGGACTGACGCCCGCAGGGCCGGACCCGCCCGGGTGAGCACCTCCTGGACGGCGACCCCGCAGGCCACGCAGGCGAGCACGACGAGAACCCGGGGCAGCCCGGTCAGCGCCGACATCAGGGCGTAGTGGGTCAGGTAGATCGCCAGCGAGGCCCCCGCGAGCAGCCCGCAGAGGCGGACGAGGACCGGCGGGACGGGCAGCGTCGGCACCAGCAGCAGGGCGGTGCCGACCGCCACCACCGCCGCACGGTGCGGCTCGTGAGCGAACATCACCGGCACCGCGAGGGCGAGCCCGGCGAGCACGGCCACCCGCCGCCCGCCGCTGGTCGCCCGCTGCGCCGCCCAGCCCAGCGCGAACAACCAGATCACCGTGTGGACGCTCATCTGGCGGAGGGAGAAGGCGTTGTCGCCGTCGTCGACGAACTGGCCGAGCAGGCCGACCACGAACAGCGCCACCGGCAGGTCGAAGGGCCTGCGCCGGTCCAGTGCTCGCACAGCGGGGACGCTGAACAGCAGTGCCATCAGCACCAGGATCTGGGGCAGCGTCTCGACGAACCAGTAGCCCCAGGCCTCGGGGTCGAGCACGTAGTTCAACAGCAGGGCGTTGTACCAGTCCACGTCGTCGGCGACGGTCGCCCGCCAGGCCACCCACAGCGCCGCGGGCACCGCGATCCGGGCCGCCGTCCGCACGATCGTCGGCGAGGGCCGGGCGGGCGCCAGCGCGAAGCGCGCGAACGCCCACCCCGCCACGGCGAGCAGCACGTGCGATCCACCGAGGATCCGGAACAGCCCCACGTGTGAGCCCACGACCAGCACGATCGCCACCGCCCGCAGCAGCACCGGGGTCTCCACCGGCAGCCACCGCCGCGGCGGACGCGCGCCCTGCCTCAACTCGGCCACGGTGCGCTCGGGCCAGTCCGACGGCAGCTCCCCGACCACCCGCTGCAGGCGCAGCGCCGTCTGGACGTAGCGCAGCGAGTCGCCGCCGAGACCGACGAAGGTGTCCGTGTCCCCGATCGCACGGCCGGGAAAGACCGCATCGAACACACCGCGCACCGGGTCGGCGACCGCAGCCTGCGGCGGGTCGGGCGGGTCGGGCGGGTCGGGCGGGTCGGGCAGAGCGGCCACCCCCACGAGGTCCACCTTCCCGTTGGGCAGCCGGGGCAGCGCCGCCACCCCCACCACGCGCAAGGCGGTCGGCGGCAGACCGAGCCGGTCGCACAACCGCTGCCGCAACCGTTCGCCGGTCACCGCGTCCCCCGCCGGCACGAGTGCGACCGTGATCCGCCGGTCGTCTCCCGCGGCGACGGTCCGCACCCCCTCCGCCTCCGCCATCCGCTCGACCTCGTCGAGGTCCACCCGGAGTCCGAAGAGCTTGACGAACCGGGACGCGCGTCCGGTGATCTCGAGCATGCCGTCGGGCCGCCACCGGGCACGGTCACCGGTCTCGAGCCGGTCGATCGTCCGGCCGAGCCCGAGGTCCGCGGCGCTGCGTGCGTACCCCAACATGACGTTCTCGCCCCGGTACACCAGCTCGCCCACACCGTCGGGCCCAGGGCGTTCGACGGTGAACGACCCGCCGGGCACCGCGATCCCGATCGAGGCGGGCGCCGTCGCCGCGCGCTCGGGCGGGAGATGGGCCATCCGCGCCGTCGCCTCGGTCTGGCCGTACATGACGTGGAAGGACCACCCGCGCGACGCTCCCAGCGCGGCGTACCGGGCGACCGCGTCCGGCGGGAGGCGCCCGCCTGCCTGCGTGACGTAGCGCAGCGATGGCAGCTCCCGGTCGGCGAAGCCCGACGCGTCGAGCAGCTCGAAGGTGTACGGGACGCCGTGCAGGCTGGTCAGGCCCAGGTCGTCGAACTCGTCCCAGAAGGCGGGCTCGGCGACGGACCTGTCCGTGAGCACCACGGCGGCGCCACGAGCGAGGTTGCTGTTCAGGACGGAGAGCCCGTAGCAGTACTGCAGGGGCAGGGTCAGCGGCGCGCGGTCGCCCGGCCGGATGGGCAGGTACCCCGCGATGGACTCGGCGTTGGCCTGCAGACTCCGCCCGGAGAGCCGCACCAGCTTGGGCGAACCGGTAGAGCCCGAGGTCGCCAGCAGCAGGGCGAGGTCCGGGTGCAGGCGCGGGCCGCGGTCCGACTCGTCGAACCGTGGTCCGCCCGCGCCCGGGCGCACCACCACGTCCGGCCGATAGGTCTCGAACAGCGGCGCCGTCCGGTCCGGGTCGTCGCCGACGAGCAGCGCGGTGTGCCCGGCCCGGAGGGCGGCCAGGTAGGTCACGACCGGTTCGACACCCGGGCCTGCGACGACCGCGACGAGCTTGCGACCCCCGCCCAGCTCGGCGGCTCGCGCGTCCGCCCGGGCCGCCAGCTCGCGGTAGCTCAGGCAGTCCCCGGAGCCGCTCAGCAGCGCCGGTCGCCCCCCATAGCGCTCCAGCTCGACGGCGAACCCCGGCATTGCGGACATCTCACCATCACATGTGGTGAGGCTTCCCTTGGCAAGAGGCTGAAGGGGCAGGCTTCGTCACCCGGAACGATCCTGGGCCATCATCTGGTCGGCGACCCTCGAGTCGGTCCTCCACGAGGAGCCGACGTCGTCGGACCGATCCCCTGGGGAGGACACCATGACCGAGAGCGGAACCGACGGAACCCCGCAGCGGTGGCCGCTGCGGGGCTTCGCCCGGACGTCGTTCGTGCTCTCGTCCGTGATCCTGGTACTTCTGCTCGTCGTCGGACTCGGCCTCGTGGGGCTCGTCGTTGCGGGGTCCTCCTCCCCGGGTCTGCTGGTTCCCGCGGGCGTCCTGGTCGCGGTCGCGGTCGTGATCGGTTCGCAGATGCAGCGGTGCGCGACGTACGTGGCCCTCCATCGGGACGGCACCCTGGTCTGCCTGCGCCCGGTCGGGTCCCTGCGCACCCACGTGACCCGGGTCCGACGGACGAGCCGCTCGGTCGTGAACTACTCCGGCCGGCACACGCCCACCGTGCTGCACACCGCCGACGGCTCCGTCCTGTTGACCCATGGCCCGGACGCCGTCGCGGAGATGATCGCGGCCATCGACAGGCACCGGCCCGGGGTCAGCGGGGAGCGCGGAGCCTGAGCGGCGTCACCGTGCTGCCCATGGTGATCGTGTAGTGGTTCACGCCGTCCTTCGAGGCGACGGAGATCCCGAACGCCGTGACCCGCGGGTCGAGTATCGCCTCCCGGTGTCCCTTCTTCGAGATCTCGGTCCACCAGGTGAACGCGTCCTGCGGAGTGCCGCCGGGCTTGAAGTAGTTGATCTCGCTCGCCCAGGTGAACCCCCGGTATCCGCAGTTCTCGATGCGCGGGACGACCGTGCGGCCGAGGCTGTCGATGTGGTCCGCGGGCGAGACCCCGCGCAGGGCGTTGTCGTTGCTCATCCACCCCGCGGCCATCGCGAGCTTGGAGTCGGCCCGCAGCGCGGGAACGCCGTGGCGCACCCGGAAGTCGTTGATCAGCTTCATCGTGGCCTGCTCGTCGGCGTCGAGCCGGATCGAGCTGAGCCACTGCTGCTTCTGCCAGACGGTGTAGCAGGTCGTGCTCGTCGGGGCGGCCGGTGTCGCGGCCGAGGCCGCCGGGGCCAGTCCGACGATCACGCCGACGGCGGCGGCGCAGACGACGATCCGGGCGGTCACCTTGCGGGCGATGGTGTTCATGTCGGCTCCCGTGCTCGTGCCGCGGGTCGGCGGCGGTGGTGTGGACCCCGGTGGGCCCTCGTCCTGGTGGATGCCGGCGGGGCCGGCGGAGTTACAGCGACGGTGAGCTCTTCTCCGCGGGGTCCCCCGGTACGACGGCGGGCGGCGGCTCCCGTGGAAACCGCCGCCCGTCGTCCGGCTCGCCTACCGCGGCGGGATGAACTCCCCACCACGCTCCGGCGGCACCGTGTAGGTGACGTGGAGCTGGATCCTCGACAGCGCCGAGACACAATGCGTGCTGTCCTCGGCCGTGAGCTGGTGCAGGCCGACCCCGCCCGACAGCAGGAAGCCGTGCGGAGGCGGCGGCGAACCGCCGAGCGGGGCGGACCGGGTGTACTGCCACCGGAACGGGTCACTCACGTCCCATTCGGTCGGGGTGACCCGCTTGACCTGAGCGAAGGTCGTATTGGGCAGCAGACCGCCGGACGTGGTCCGCGTCCAGTCGACGGTCGGGAAGGCGAGCTTCGCGACGCAGCCGTTCTTCTTGGTCTGAGGATCTCCGTCCCCGTTGCGCCAGCAGGTGTCCCCGGCTTCGCCCGGCCAGATGCAGCCCCGGGCCGCCGTCTCGCCGTAGGTGAGCACCGCACGGTCGATGACCTTGGTCGGGATCCGGTCGAGGGCGCGCTGGTCGAACCGCACGGCGGTCTCGACGACACCGGCCTGGCACGGGTCCCCATCGGCCTCGAACTGCGACCAGCCGACGACGGTCGTCCCGATCGGCTTGTTGGCCTGCCCGTTCGTGCACTTGGGCGGGAAGACCTTGCCCTCGCGCCGGACCTGTGAGCGCTCCACCTCCAGGACCATCGTGTGCCGACCCGGGCGCTGGGCCTCCGGCAGCGTGGCGGGATCGACGGCACGCCGCTCGGCGGCCTTCGCGTTGTCGGCCGCCGCCTGGTCCCGGCGATCGGGTGTCACGCACACGAGGTCCTTCGGGAAGGCCAGCCGCCACACGAAGCCCGACTTGCAGGTCTCCGGCCCCCAGGCGCCCCCACCGGGCTCGCGGCGCGACGCGGCGAGGGCGTTCTCCTCGTGCGTCGTCTGCCGGGTGGCGGGGGTGACACAGACCAGGTCCTCCGGGGCGGCGGTCCGCCAGACGTAGCCCTGCTTGCAGGTCGCGGGCCCGTACGGCAGCGCGACCAGCCGCACGTCGGGCGCGGCGCTCTCGTGCCGATGGGTGGCGCCGGCCGCCGGGGCCAGGCTCGCGAGGACGCCTGCGGCGGCGATCCCCGTGAGCAGGCCTGCGGCCACTCGCCTGCGGATGGTTCTGGACATGACGGCTCCGATGCTGGTTGCGGGTGGGCTGCGGTCGACCGCACCGCGCCGGGTGGACTCCGGCGCCGGTCTCGTCCTGGTGGATGCCGGGCCGGGCACCGGAGTTACACGGGAGCGGAGGATTCCTGCGGCGGCCCCGCCCCGGCTCCCCGCGTCGATCATCGGGTCTCGACACGGGTCGCCCGGTGCCCAACACTTCCGTCTCACCGTCGGACTTCAGGGCCGTCCGGGTGGAGGGCCGCGATGGCGGGCCGGAGAGGCGAGGACGTGGAACAGTTCGGCCAGTACAGGCTCGAGCAACTGATCGGCCGCGGCGGGATGGGAGAGGTCTTCCGCGCCCACGACACCGTGCGCGACCGCGTGGTGGCGCTCAAGCGCCTGCCGGCCCACCTGGCCGCCGACGCCACCTTCCAGGCCCGGTTCCGGCGGGAGTCGGCCCTGGCGTCTCGACTGTCCGAGCCGCACATCGTCCCGATCCACGACTTCGGCGAGATCGACGGCCGGCTCTACCTGGACATGCGGCTGGTCACCGGCCAGGACCTCGGCGAGATCCTGGCCGCGGGCGGTGCCCTCGCCCCCGACCGGGCCGTCGCGATCATCTCGCAGATCGCGGGCGCGCTGGACGCCGCCCATGCGGACGGGCTCGTCCACCGCGACATCAAGCCGTCCAACGTGCTGGTCACCGGCCCGGCCGGCCGCGAGTTCGTCTATCTCGTGGACTTCGGGATCGCCCGAGCCCTCGACGACTCCGCAGGGGCACCGGTGACCGACACGGGCACCACCGTCGGCACGCTGGAGTACATGGCGCCGGAACGGTTCCTGGGCGAGGGCGTCGATCACCGCGCGGACGTGTACTCCCTGACCTGCCTGCTGTACGAGACCCTGACCGGGCACAAACCGTTCCGCGGAGACGGCCTCCCCGCCCTGATGCACGCCCACCTGCAGCGCGATCCGCCGGTCCCGAGCCGGGAGCACCCGACCGTCCCGGTCACGTTCGACTCCGTCGTGGCGCGCGGCATGGCCAAGGAACCCGACGACCGGTATCCCACCGCGGGGGCGCTGGCCGACGCCGCCGTCGCCGCTCTGGCCGGGCACGCAGCGGTCGATACTCGCACCGTCCCGGTCGGTCGACCGCCCGTCCGGGAGGACGCGACCGCACGCCTCCCGCGGCAGGACCAGCTGCCGCGGACCCGGTCGGAGCTCCCGCTCGCACCCGGCGGACCGGGCCCCGGCGACACCCCACCGGCGTCCCCCCACCGCCGGCGCGGTCTGCTGGCGGGGGTGGCGGCCGCGGTGGTGCTGGTGGTCGCGGCGGCGGTTTCCGTCCCCCTCCTGACCGCAGGCGACCCGACGACCGGGACCGCAGGCGGGTCACCCGGGACCGGTAGCGCGACGACGACGGAGCTGACCCGCCCCGCATCACTGGCCGGCGGGGACCCGCAGGCGGACCAGGAGCTGTGGGACTCGTTGCGGAACGCCGGCGCGGCGGACGGCCTGTGCTCCTACGTCGATCCCGCCCTGCCCGGCGTGCGGTCCAGCCTCGCGTGCGAGACCGCCGACCCGGAGCTGGACCAGCCCGTGCGCTACGACTCCCACGCCGGCCCGCGAGAGGCGCAGGCCGCGGTCGCCGACGCGCACTCCCGGCTCGGCGGGGACCCCGGCACCTGCGATACGGGTGGCACCTTCCTGGGCGAGCAGTCGAGCCGGTACATGGCGTGCGGGATCCTGGAGTCCGCCGACAGCACCGCCACCAGCGTCTACCTGATCAGCTGGAGCGATCCCGGGCTGCCCATCACCGCCACCCTCGTCGACGACGACGCCGCCTCCGCCTGGGCCTGGTTCGCCGACCACGACACGCTGTGAGGCCCCGGAGAAGAATCTCCGAGGGCGCTGTAACTCCGGTGACCGGCTCGGCATCCCACTGGACAAGACCCCAGTGAACCGACGCACCGAGGAGGACGCCATGTCCGACAGCATCGACCCCACCGCCACCGCCGAGATGATCGGCGAGATCGACTTCGACGGAGACGGCCGGAACGAGGTCCTCGCCGAGGACCGCGACGGCGACGGCACCGTCGACGCGGTACTGACCGACGCCGACGGCGACGACATCACCGACTTCGGCCGGTTCGACACCGACCACGACGGACACCTCGAGACCGTCGCAGTCGACGCGGACCGTGACGGCGACGCCGACGTCCTGCTCGTCGACTCCGACAAGGACGGATACGCCGACACCACGAAGGCCTCGATCGACGAGGACTTCGAGCCCTTCTCCCTCGACGCGACGTCCGGTGGCGAAGGCCTCGACGAGACCGACCAGACCGACGAGACCGACGAGAGCGACGCCGCCGAGAGCGGGGACCCTGAGACCGGGAGCCCCGAGGCCGCCCCGTTCGACGTCTCCGCGTACGAGACCGAGAGCGACGGCGACGGCGCACAGACCGCGGAGATCCCCCCGTCCGCGGCCGTCGACCCGGCGCCGATCGAGCCGATGCCCGCGCAGACCGCCGAGGGCGAGAACGTCCTGTCCGAGTGGATGGACAACACGCTCAGCGGGCTGTTCCGCTGAGACCGGCGCTCGCCCTCCCGGAGCGGCGTGACGGGGCCCCGGCCACCGGCACGCCGCTCCGGCGGGTCCGGGCGGGGGTCCGGTGGACCGCGCCGAAGGAGGGGACTAGTGGCCCAGCGTCGACCGCATCGCACCCCGCGCCCGGTGGATCCACACCCGCACGCTGTTCACCGGCGCACTCATCACCTCGCCGACCTGCGCGTAGGTCAGCCCGCCGACCCACAGCAGGAGGGCCTCACGGTGCTTGTCCGGCAGCGTCTCCAGCGCGGCCTGGACGGTCATCGTCTCGACCACGACATCGGCGAACGGTGCCCCCGCCGTGTCTCGCGGACGGTCCGGGACCTCGTCCACGACGTCCTCCGGGCGGCGACCGCGTCCCCGGATCAGGGCGAGGGCGGCGTTGCGGGCGATGGCGTGAACCCAGGCGCCGAACGGACAGCGCCCCCCGAACCGGTGCAGGTTGCGCCACACGGCGATCTGAGTCTCCTGCAGGGCATCCGCCGCGTCGGCGCGATTTCCGGTCAACCGGAGACACAGGGCATACGCCCGCCGCTCGCTCGCCTGCCACAAGGCGCGGAAGGCAGCCTGGTCGCCCGCCATCGCGGCGGCGACGAGCTCCTCCTCGGCGGGCTCGTCCTCGACGTCGGGGAAGGGTCCGCTGGCGGCCATCGCACTCCCCGGTTCGGTCCACATGGGCCGAACCGGACGACGCCGCGGCGGGAGACGTCGAAGTCGGGCTCGACAGCTGGGAGGATACGGCCATGAGCAGCGACGAGGTAGCCAGGAGGCAGCTGCAGGAACGGCTGCTCGACGATGTCGAGCTACCCACCGACGTGGACCGTGAGGCCATGTTCGAGCGGACGTTCGCGTCGCCGCCGGACGCGGGACAGGACCTGATCCCCTCCGACGGCTTCTTCGACGCCGCCCGCGACGCCGCGGACGGAGAGGAGCCGACGAGCGGCGGCGAGTCCGACGGACAGGACCTGTTCGCCGACGACGGTGACCCGGAGCCCGCCGACTCGGAGCCCGCCGACCTCGAACCCGCCCCGGGCCCCGAACCGCTCGACGCCGAGCCGGACGACCACGACCACGACCACGAACCGCACGACGACACCCCACCCGCCGACGATTCGACCACGGACTGGTAGCGACGCACGATGAACGAGCCCGACCCGGTCTCCGTGCTGCGCGCGCTCTGCGCGGACGGCGCGCGCCGTGCCCGCGACGCCACCCTGCGAGCCGAGCTCGCGGCGATCGGACGCCTGCTGGACCGGCCGCTGCAGCTCGCGGTGGCCGGGGCGGTCGGGGTCGGCAAGTCCACGTTGATCAACGCGATGCTGCGGCGGCCGATCGCGCCGGTCGACGCCGGTGAGTGCACGACGCTGGTCACCTGGTACGAGCACGGGCCACGGGAACACGTGCTCGTCGAGTGCAGGGACGGCACGGTGCGCGAGCTCGACCTCGTCGCGGGCCGGGTGCCGGACACCGTCGGCGTCCCGATCGACCGGGTCGCGCGGCTGCGGGTCCGACTGCCGGACCCGTGGCTGCGCACGATCACCGTGGTCGACACGCCCGGGATGGACACGGTCTCCGCCGAGAACGAGGAGCGGACCCGACGGCTCCTGTTCGGCGACGCGGCCGAGGAGCACGCTCGCGCACTGCTCTACGTGGTGCGCCACGTCCAGCGGTTCGACGCCGACCTGCTGACCGAGCTCCGCGAGCTCTCCCGGGTCTGCGGGCTGACCACCGCCACGACCGCGGCGGTGCTCACCCAGGTCGACCGGCGTGGGGACGGCGTGACCCCGTGGCCGGACGCCCGCAGGCTCGCTCGGCGTGCCGGGGACGATCTGGGCGCTCTCGTGCTCGACGTGGTCCCCGTGGTCGGGCTCCTCGCGGAGACGGCGCGAGCCCGGCTGCTGGGGCCCACCGAGATGGCGGCCCTGAAGGAGCTCGCCGCACTGGAGCCCGACGAGCTCGACGACCTGCTGCTCGATCTCGCGGAGTTCGTCGATGAGGACTCGGTCGGTCCGGTCGCCCCGGCGGTGCGGCGGACGCTCGTGACCCGCCTGCACCGCTACGGCCTGCGCGAGGCGGTCGCCCACCTGCGCCGCCATCCCGGATGCAGCGCCGAGGAGCTGCACCACCAGCTGGCCGGCCGCTCGGGGTTCGGGTCGGACGACCCGGTCGGCGCCCCCACGGTCGCCTTCCGGGTGACCCCGGACGATCCCGAGCTCGGCCGCACACTGGCCGCCGTGCTGGACCGTCTCACCCGGCACGCCGGCAGGCTCACGGCCTTCGCCGCGCACCAGCGACTCGCCCGGCTCCGCGGGGGACCCGCCGACCACGCCCTCGTACAGCGCATCCGCGCGACCGTGGACGAGACCAGACCGGTCCACGACGACCTCCGATCGCTCAGACTGCTGGCCGCCTGGGACGCCGTCGGCCGGGACCGACTGCGCCTGGACGCGGCGATGACGTCCGAGCTCGTCGCCCTGGCCAGGCACGACGAACCGACCGCGCAGCTCGGGCTGCCGCCGACCGCGGGCCCGGCCGAGATCCGTGCCGCGGCGGCGACCTCGTCGCGGCGCTGGCGACAGCTCGCCCAGGTCGCGGGTCCGGGCGTCGGCGGGCAGCGGGCGCACGACGTGCTGAGGGTGCTCGACGACATCGCCGCAACCGGAACCCCGCCGCCCGCCCCTCGGCCGCCCTCCGTCGGTGGGCCGCGGCCTCCGCTCGGTCGGCAGGCCCCGCCGCCCGGGCTCGCCGACGGCTCGCCGCTCGATCGCGCGGCGCTGGACGACCTCCTCGGCTCCTCCCTGCTCGCACCCGCCGAACGAAGCGCTCTCACCGCGCTGCGGAACGCGCGCGGGGTGCGCACCGCGACCGGCGCTCCGGCGGGCGCGTCCCGCTCCGAGGTCGCCGCGGCCGCCGCCGAGGTGGCCGCCGGGTTCCGGGGGCTGCTCGACGGGCCCCTGCGCCCGTCGCAACGACGCACCGCGGAGGCCGTCGCCGAGACCATGGAGGCCGTCGCCCGCAGGATGCGAGCGGGCGGAGGGGAACGGCGATGAGCCCGCTCACACCCGTCGTCGGCCGAGTGTTGAAGCTCGCGAACGAGGTCCACGGCCTGGCCCGGAGCGCAGAGCGGGCGGACGTCGCCGACGCCCTCGCCGAGCAGGCGGCACGCTGGACGGACTCCGCCGCGACCGTCGTCGTCGCCGGAGCGCAGAAACGCGGCAAGAGCCGGCTCGTGAACGCCCTGGTGGGCCGTCCGGGTCTGATGCCCGTTGACGCCGATCTCGCCACGCACACCCAGGTGTGCCTCCGCCACGGCGACGGTCTGCGGGTCGTCGTGCACCGGACCACCGAAGCCCCCGACGGCACCCGGCGGAGTGTGGAGACCGAGATCGGCCTCGAGCAGCTGCCCGCCTTCGCCTCCGGGGCCGGGGACCCCCGCATCCTGCGGGAGGTCACCGGCGTCGAGGTGACGCTCGACGACTCTCTCCTCGAGGGTCTTCGGCTCGTCGACACACCCGGCATCGACGGCCTGACCCTCGGGCACCGGCACGCCACCACCGCCGCGCTGCGGCGCGCCGACGCGCTGCTGTTCACCGTGAGCGCGCAGGACCAGCCGATCCTGCGGCACGAGCTGGAGTTCCTCGCGGACGCCGCAGCCCGGCTCCCCACCGTCGCGTTCGTGCTCACCAAGGTCGAGGACTCGATCTCGGCGGACGCTCTCCTCGACGAGAACCGCGCACGGCTCGCCCACTTCGTCGGTCCGCGGGGCGCCGACCTCGACCCGGCCGTCGGGAGGCGGTTGCTCGACGCACCGTGGCTGCCGGTGAGCGCGACGCTCGGGGAGGCCTCGGCCGCGCTCGCCGCCGCCGGGCACTCCGAGCGGGCACGTGCACGCGCGGAGCGCAGCGGCCTGCCCGCGCTTCGGGCCCACCTCCGCGGGGTCGCCGACCGGCGCGAGCTGGTGCGGGCGACCGGGGTGCTCGCCGTGACCGCCGCCGGGCTCAGGGCCCTGGCCGCGGTCGAGGAGGATCGGATCGCGGGCGGCGCCGACAGCGACGGGCTGCGAGCCCGACGCGACGTGGTCGAGTCGCAGCTCGCCGCCCTCGCCGCGCTCCGGCGGGACCGTCGGCGGCACGCCCTCGACCACCAGCTGCTCGGGCGGGGGATCGCAGGCCGGGTACGAGCCCGGTCGGAACGCTACCGGCGCACGTACGAGCGGGAGATCGCCGAGCTCACGACGCCCGCGGCGGTCGCACGGTACGCCGACGAGCTCCCCGGCAGCCTCGACCGCACTCTCGGCGCGGCCTGGGAGGAGACCGCCGCCGACATCGACCAGACCGTCCGCAGCGCCCTGGGCCGCTACCTGAGCGGGATGGGTGCCGATCCCGCAGCTCTCGGCGCACCCGTCGCCGTCGCGCCGGTGCGGTCGCCCTCCGACCTGCGGGCGACGTCGCCGAGCGCCGCCTTCGACGTGATCGGCGAGGGGCTGCCCGCCGCGATGATGGCGGGCGGCGCCGGGTTCATGGCCTACAACGCTCTCGGCCTCGCCGCTCTGGGGATCCCGCTGATCGCGCCGCTGGCCCTCGGCGGCCTGCTCGCAGGCACGCTCGTCGCCCACCGGCGGCGGGTGGCTGCCGCCGCCCGCAACCGAACCGCGCTGACCAAGGCACTCGGAGACGCGTTCGCCGTCGCCACCACCGAGATGTGCCTGGCCGCGGAGCAGGCGGTCGCCGCGTGGCGAGCAGACGCCGAGGACGCCGTCGACCTGGCTTTCGGCGTGCGGCAGAAGGAGCTCGACACCCGGCGCAAGGCGCTGGAGACCGCGACGGCCCGCGAGGCGGCGGAGCGGCGCCGCAGCGCTGCCGCGGCGACCGAGCGACTGCAGACCTTGACCGCCTGCGCCGAGCGGGCCCGGGCACTGGACGTCGAACTGGCGGCGGCTGTGCGCGCGACGTCGACCGGGGAGGACGTCGTCCCGATGTGATGTCCAGGGGTTTCGGAGCGCGTCGAGCAGACACTCTCCCGAGGTGAGCGCGCGAAGCGGGGCCTGCCCGAACACCGTCGGAGTCGGCTTCGTGGGGGCGGGTGGCGTGGCGACGAGACACGCGGCGGTGCTGGCCGGGATCGAGGACGTGGAGCTCGTCGGCGTGACCGATCGTGATGCCTCTCGGGCTCAGCAGTTCGCCTCGACCTTCGACACGACGGCGTTCGGTGACCTCGACGGCGTGGAGATCGCCACCGACGGCCTGGTGGTGGGTGTGGGGTGGTGGCCGGGGTCCGCCGCCCGTGCCGCCCGGGGGCACGGGACGTTTCGCGGGTCGGGTCGCCCTGGCGGGGTATGTCGTGTCGAGACAGCCGAAGAGGACGGACGACGATGACACAGGACCAGTTCACCCAGCAGGACCCGACCGAGCAGCACGCCGCTCCGGGCAGCGGCGACCGCACCGTCGAACATCCCGGCCGCACCGCCGACCTGGACGTCCGGCCCGACCACGGCGAGGACACCTACCGCGGAACCGGCAGGCTCGACGGGAAGAAGACCGTCGTCACCGGCGGTGACTCGGGTATCGGCCGGGCGGTGGCGATCGCGTTCGCCCGTGAGGGCGCCGATGTCCTGATCACCCACCTCGACGCGGAGACCGACGACGCCGACGAGACGGCCCGGCTGGTCCGCGACGCGGGCCGGACCGCCATCACCCTCTCGGTGGACCTGCGCGACCAGGCCCGGTGTGGGGAGGTCGTGGAACGGGCGGTCGCCGAGTTCGGCCACATCGACGTGCTCGTCAGCAACGCGGCCTACCAGATGTCGCAGGACGGTGGGATCGACGACATCACCGCCGAGCAGTTCGACCGCGTCATGCGCACGAACGTCTATGCGATGTTCTGGCTGTGCAAGGCCGCGGTCCCGCACATGCCGCCCGGCTCGTCGGTGATCACCACCTCGTCGGTGCAGGCCTTCCAGCCGTCGCCGCACCTGCTCGACTACGCCACGTCCAAGGCCGCGATCGTGGCCTTCACCAAGGGCCTGGGCCACAACCTCGCCGGCCGTGGCATCCGCGCCAACTCCGTCGCCCCCGGACCGGTGTGGACGCCACTCATCCCGGCCACCATGGACGAGAAGAAGCTCGACGAGTTCGGCGCCCAGACCCCCATGGGCCGCGCCGCCCAACCCGCCGAGCTCGCCCCCTTCTACGTCTTCCTCGCCTCCCAGGAGTCGGGCTACATGACCTCGGAGGTTCTCGGTGTCACCGGCGGGACCCCCGTCACGTGATCGGGCCCGCGGTCGAGCCCGCCCAGGCCGCGAAGGCGGACTCCGCGTCGCGCCAGGGCGGGAAGTGCTGCCCGGCTCGGTCGCGCAGGTCCGTGCGTCGCGCGAAGTCGAGGAAGATGCCCAGGTCCGGGCGGGGCCTCCGAACCGGGCCGCGTGACCTTCGTCGGAACGGGTACCCCGCACACCGGTCCGGCCGCGGCGCAGGGCGAGTCGACCCTGCCTCCCTGCGGGGCCGGGCCTACGGGAGGACCGGAGGTGGGACACGTGCACTACCGCGAGCTCATCCACTTCGCCGTGGAACGACCGGAATCGGGTGTCTGCGTGGTGCGAGTCATCGGGACCCTGACTCGCGAGACGACGCCCATGCTGCTCAGCCTCCTCGAACGGGCGGCTCGTGACGACTCGACGCCCGTCGCGGATCTCGTCGTCGACCTCGAAGGGGTCTGTGTCTTCGGCGTCGACTGCCTCGCCGGGCTCCGCGACGCCTGGAGTGCGACGGCCGAAGACGCCGATCGACCGCAGCTGCACCTGTGCGGACTCGGGGACAGGGAACACCAGCTCCCCCTCCGGGTTGCCGACACGCTGTCGTCCTTCTCCAGGTTCCGGACCGTGGAACACGCGGTGGCCCGGCTGGGTGGCTCGGCACACTTCGCACAGGCCACGGCGGCGAGCCCGCCCGGACCGACGACGTGCCGACCGGAGCCCGGCCGTGCTGCTCAGCGTGGGAGCGTGCGCCGGTCCCCCAGCCCCTCCACCCGGATCCCGCCGGTTCCTCACGTCGCAGGGACGACGCACGGCCCTGCCGCAACCCACGTCCCGGCCGGGTGACGAACACCGTCGCCCGGGGGACGGCGGTCCGTGACGGCGCCTCGGCGGGAGTGGCGGGCCGACCGGTCTCGGAGCGGTCCGGGGAGGCGGCGATGAGTCCGCCGCCGCCGGCCGGTCCCCCCGACATGGACCTCTTCGCAGGCGTCGCGGTCAGCGACCTCAGCCGCGCCGTCGCCTGGTACGACACCCTGTTCGGTGAGGTGGAGACGTTCGAGCCGAACGACGTCGAGCGGGTGTGGACGCTGGGCGAGCACCGCCACGTCTACATCGAGCTGCTGCCCGCACACGCGGGCCACGCGAAGGTGACGCTGTTCGTCGGCGACTCGGGATCGGCGGAGCCGGCTGACGGACGCCGTGAGGAACCACCGCCCGAGCTCCGCCCCGTCGTTCCGCCCGCGGCGTGATCCGACTACCCGCCTGCCTCACGAGCCCATGATCAGCCAGGGGGACGGTCACCCACCGGGCCACCGATCGCCGGATGGTCGACGACGACGTCCTCGATCACGATGGAGACGGTGACCGGGTGGGCGCGCGAGCTCAGGGCGGCGTGGACCGCAGCCCGCACCGACGCGTCGAGGTCGGTGAGCCCGGCCGGGTAGCGGGCGGTCAGGTGGATCTCCACCTCGGTGACCGTCGAACCCCCTGCGGGCCGGCCACAGCCGGGTCGAAGACGGACCCCGACCACCCGCCGACCGGGCAGGTACGTGGCGATCTCGCCGTAGCGGCCGCCGTGTAGTCCCGCGACATAGGGGCTGGTCAGCACCGCTGCCGCGAGGAGGTCGACCTCGGCCGGTGCAGGCGGGTCGAGTGGGGTCCCGAACGCGGAGGCGACTCCGGGCGCGGGGGCTCTCATGAGACCCGCGAGTGCGGAGGCGGCGACGACGGCTCCCGGTCGGGGTCCTCCTCTTCGGGCAGGTGCACGTCGTTCACCGCGATGTTGACCTCCACCACCTCGAGGCCCGTCATCCGCTCGAGGGCACCGACGACGTTGAGGCGGATGGCGGCGGCGAGGTCGACGATCGCGACGCCGTACTCGACGACGATGTCCAGGTCGACCGCGGCCTGCTTCTCCCCGACCTCGACCCGCACGCCCTGGGAGGCGTTGGTCGTGCCGCCGGGGATGCGCTCACGCAACACCCCGAAGGCCCGCGCGGCACCGCCACCGAGGTTGTACACGCCGGAGATCTCCCGGGCTGCGAGACCGGCGATCTTCGACACCACGGTGTCGGCGACGGTGGTCGCGCCATGGCGACTCTCCAGGGTCGTCGCGGGGGCGCCCGCCCTGGACGCCGGCGCACCGGACGCCTGCTGCGAGCCGGTGGACGAGGTGGCGGGGGTGGCGGACCCGGTGGACGTCGCGTTCGTCATGACAGGCTCCTCGAGGTCGTTGGGCCGATCAGCCGAGACGACTTTCGTGATCGGGTTTCCAGAGGACCCGGCGGCCGGAGCGCCGAGTGCGTCGACGGCCCGGCCGTAGGCGGACTGTGGGACCCGGACCGGCCCGACAGGCTCCACCGTGGTCCTCGCGCTTCAGAACAGCCAGGGTCGTTGGTCCCAGACCTCGAGGCGACCTCTCCCACAACACTTGCTGTCTCAGCCACAACAGCTGTAGTGTCATCGTGTGACGACCCGCCGGGAGATGCTGCTCGACGCATCCATCCGTGTGCTCGGTGGCGGCGGGGTGCGGGCGCTGACCCATCGTGCGGTCGACGCGGCGGCGGAGGTGCCGGTCGGCTCGACCGCCAACTACTTCTCCACCCGCGAAGCGTTGCTCGAGGCCATCGTGGAACGGGTCTCGTCCCGGGAACGGGCGAACTTCGACGAGCTCGCCCTCACCGCCTGCCCCACGACACCGGCCGAGCTCGCGGCGGTCCTCGCCGCCGCCACCCGCGACGCCGCAGGCGTCCACCGGGACCTCACCCTCGCGCGCTACGCGATCCTCGTCGAGTCCGCGCACAACCCGACGATCCGACAGCGCGTCGCCGAGACCGGCAACCGGGTCGGCGCCTGGTTCGCCGCCTGGATGCGGTTGATCGGCTCCGCCGACCCCACCCACCTGCACCTGGTGGGCGACTACGTCACCGGGCTGGTCCTCCACCAGCTCGCCATGCCCGACCCCGCGTTCGACCCGACGGACACGATCACCACCCTGCTCGACGCCCTCGTCGAGCCCACGCACGCCCGGACACCCTGACCCGACCGCCTCTCAGGACGGAGAACCCGGATGGACCGCACCGAGGCCTGGAACGCGATCGACGCCCACCGCCTCAACCTCGTGCGCCTCCTGGAGGACCTCTCCGCCGACGAGTGGTCGCAGCCCTCGCTCTGCGCAGGCTGGACCGTCCGGCAGGTGGCCGCGCACCTCGCCCTCCAGAACACCCGCTGGTCGCAGCTGCCCCGCGCGGTCGTCGACACGGCCCGCCACGGCGGCCTGGACGGCGCGATCCACGCCGCGGCCCGCCGCCACGCCGAGCTGCCGGTGGACGACCTCGTCGGCGAGATCCGCGACCGCATCGGGATCCGGCGCCCACTGCCGACCGTCACCTACCGCGAGACCGCCATCGACTACCTCGTCCACGGACAGGACATCGCCCTCCCCCTCGGGCGGACCCTCCCCATGCCCGTGGACCTCGCCGCACTCGCCGCGGACCGGGTGTGGTCGAGCAGCCGGATGTTCCACGCCGCTCGACGGTTCGCCGACTACCGGTTCACCGCCGACGACACCGACTGGGCCGCCGGCCGGGGCCAGGAGGTCCACGGCCCCGTCGGCGCCCTGCTCCTGCTCCTCACCGGCCGATCGGTCGCGCTGTCCCGACTGGCAGGCCCCGGCGTCGCCACCCTGCGCGCACGCCGGACCTCCGCCGCGACGTGACACGGTGCGCCCGTCGCACACGGCGACCCTCGGTCTCGCGGCCCTCGGGGACGCCGACCTCGCCGAGCTCGTGGCCGCTCAGCTCGGTGTCCCGGAGGCCGTCGTCCTGAGCTCCGTGGTCGAGGCCCACCCGTACGACCGACCGGCCATCACGACCGCAGGCCGCCACGTCGTCACCGGCACGGCCCGGACGCCCGACGGGGAGACCCGGGCCTTCCGCTTCTTCGTCAAGGTCATCCAGGCCTACCACCGCTCGCCGCTGCGCTTCGCGGTGCCGGAACCGCTGCGCGCCGCGGCCGCCGCGGTCGTGCCGTGGCGGACCGAGGCGGACCTCTACCGATCGGACCTCCGCGACCGGTTGCCTGCAGGCCTCACGGCCCCGCGGGCGTTCGCGGTACGCGAGCTCGAGGCCGACTCCGCCGCGCTGTGGCTGGAGCAGGTTCCCCTCCGCCCGGCGACCTGGGGCCCTGCGACGTACCGGCGAGCCGCGTACCTGCTGGGCCGGTTCGCCGCGTCCCGGGCGATCGCACCGCTGGTCACTGCGGTCCACGGCGCCCGCACCCCCCGCGTCTACGCCGACGGCCGGCTCGCCGGTGTCGTCCGCCCGGCCTTCGACGGTCCCGACCTCTGGGCGCACCCACTCGTCCGAGAGTCGTTCGACCACGATCTGCGACGCCGCCTCGACGCGGCGTTCGAGGCTCTGCCCGACCTGCTCGCCGAGCTCGACGACACACCTGTCGCCGCGGCCCACGGAGACGCCTGCCCGGCCAACCTCCTCCTCGCCGCCGACCGCCCCGAGCTCGTCCTGGTGGACTTCGGCTTCTGCGGTCGCGCTCCGCTCGGCACCGACCTCGCCCGGCTCGTGACCAGCGAGATCCAGACCGGACACCGTGGCGTCGCAGACCTGCTCGGGCTCGACGACGCGTGCCTGGACTCGTACGCCGCCGGCCTCTCGGCGGAGGGTGGCCGGGTGCGCACGGCTCGACTGCGGCGGAGCCACGCGATCCTCATGACGGTCTTCACGGCCCTGTCCGCGGTGCCGGTCGAGCATCTCGGCGCCGACCCGACCGCGGAGCTCCGCCGGGAGACCCACGCCCGGGCGGCCGTGGCGCGCTTCGTCCTCGACCGGCTCGCTACCGCCAGGGATCGGTGACCTCCCGGAGCTCGGTGAGGATCGCCCCCAGCTGCTGGATGCGCGCGGGCCCGAGGTGCGCGGTCCATTCCGCCTCCACCTCGGCGACCATCTCCCGTGAGGCCGCCACCGCGCGCTCGCCGCGAGGGGCGATTCGGACCAACCGGGCCCGCCCGTCGCTCGGGTCGGCCACGCGCTCGACGTACCCCGACCGCTCGAGCTGGTCCACCAGGAAGCCCGCCGCCTGCTTACTCGTCCCGGCCTGGTCGGCCAGGTCGGTCAACCGGCTCCCCCCGGGAGCGATCCGCTGGAACACCCGGGCCTGGGCCGGGGTGAAGTCGTCGAAGCCCGCCGCGGCCAGCCCGGCGAACACCCGGGACTCCATGGCGCGGTAGGGGACGAACAGCAGTACCCCGAGATTGAGCGTCTCGTCCACTTGACGAGCCTACGAGATGGTCAGAGACTATGACTAAATTCGTCAAAGCCTTTGACCATCTTCGGGAGCATCGATGGACCAGGACGAGAAGTGGCAGATCATCTCGGCCCAGCGTCGCGTCGTGGCCGACCTCCTGGCGGGCCTCACGGAGCCGGAGTGGGAGACGCCCTCCCTGTGTCGGGACTGGCGGGTCCGCGACGTGGCCGCCCACCTCGCCCTCACACCCCGGTCCCCGAGCGTGTCCCGCATCCTCGTCGCCGGTGTGCGCGCCCGCGGCGACTTCGACGCGGTGAACCGGGATCTCGCGGTGGCGCACGCCGACCGACCGGGCGCAGACCTCGCCGACGAACTGCGCCGCGACGCCGAGAGCCGGAGCAAACCCGCCATCACCACGCTCGACAACCTGGTCATGGACACCCTCGTCCACATCCAGGACATCGCAGTCCCCCTGGGGCGTGCCGTGCCGATGCCGCCCGACGGGGCCCGGGCCGCGCTGGACCGCGTCTGGGCCATGGGCTGGCCCTTCTGGGTGCGCCGACGGTTCCGCGCCACCCGGCTCGTCGCGACCGACATCGACTGGTCGGTGGACACCGGGGCGGCGGACTCCGAGATCCGCGGGCCTGCCGATGCCCTGCTGCTCCTGCTCACCGGACGCACCGCCGCCGCGGCGGGCCGGTTGAGCGGAACAGGGACCGCCACACCACGACCAGGGCCCTGAGAAGCCCGTTGGGCCGCCGAGCCCGCCTTCCCGCGACCATCCCGAAGGAGAACGTCGTGCCCGTCGTCATTCGAAGCCGCGTCCGCGCCCCCATCGCGCTGTACGACGCCGTCCACGCCGAGGTGCTGAGGCGGTCCTCCGGCACGGTCGAGGGCCTGGTCGCCCACATCGGGGTGCCCACCGAGGAGGGTTTCGAGGTCATCGAGGTGTGGGAGTCCGCGAAGGCGTTCGAGTACTACACCGAGACACTGATCGGCCCCGTCGTCGCCACCCTGTCCGCCGGGCACACCGGCCCCCCTCCGGAGACGACGACCGAGCAGGAACAGGTCCGTGGCCTCCTCATACCGGGAGCATCGATCGTCATCTGACGACGAGCGCCTCGCACGGCCGGGGTGACCGGCCGGCAGCGGCCGCCCGCGGCGACACGTTGGCCAACGACAAGCGGTGGGCGAGCCGTTCGTCGGCGTCGCTGCACGAACGCTCGTTGCATACCGTCAGTCGGCGGATGGGCTAATGAACCGGCCGCGGATCTCGACTGTATGGGCGAGGCCGGCGTGTGGCCGTCCTCGCGAGGAGCTCGGACGATGATGATCGATGAGGCGAACGGCGGCGGCCCGCACCACGGCCCGCCCGGAAGGCGGCGGGCGGCCCGGGGGTCGGCGCTGGTCGCCGGGGCCGTTCTCGTGGTGGTGGCGGCGGCGTGTTCGAGCCCGAGTCAGGCCGCGTCGACCGCGACGTCCGTGGCTCCGGTGCCGACCGTCGCCGCGCACGGCGCGCCGGCGGGCGGCACCCCGGGCGCGCTGCGGCCGCTCGACCGAGCGGCCCTGGACGCGACGGTGGCCGAGGTGGCCACGGAGCTCCGCCAGCCCGGCATGGTCGTGCTGATCAGGACTCCGGAGGGCGAGTACGTCAACACCCACGGGGTCACCGAGCGCGGCGGGACGACTCCCGTCGCCCTCGACACCCGGGTGCGGATCGGCTCGAACACCAAGACCTGGACGGGCACTGCCGTCCTGCAGATGGTGCAGGAGGGCAGGATCGCGCTCACGGACCCGGTGAGCAAGTACCTGTCGGGCGTCCCCGGAGGCGACACGATCACCATCGCCCAGCTCGGCGACATGCGCAGCGGCCTCTACAACTACACCGAGACCCCCGAGCTCAACCGCGCCCTCGACGACGACCCGCAGAAGGTCTGGACGACCGAGGAGATGCGCGCACTCGCCTTCGCCCACCCGGCCTACTTCCCGCCCGGGCAGGGCTGGCACTACTCCAACACCAACACCATGCTGCTCGGCGAGATCGCCGAGAAGATCGACGGCAAGCCGCTGGGACAGATCTTCCAGGACCGCTTCCTCACCCCGCTGGGCATGACCGGTTCGTCCTATCCCGCCGCCGCGGACACGGCGATTCCCGCACCGTCCTCGCGCGGCTACCTCTACGGCACCAACGTCGAGACGATGGAGCAGCCGTCCATCCCGGCCGACCAGCTGGCCCAGGTCGAGGCCGGGACGCTGGCCCCGAAGGACGTGACGAACGACAACCCGTCCTGGACCGGGGCCGCGGGCCAGGGCATCTCCACCGCCTCGGACCTCGCCACGTGGGTCGAGGCGATGGTCGGCGGGACGCTCCTCGACGCCCCGACCCAGCAGGCGCGCATGGACGGAGTGCTGCCCACCGGCAAGGGCACGAGCTACGGGTTCACCCTCGCGAAGATGGGCCAGCTGTACGGCCACACCGGCGAGCTGCCCGGCTTCAACTCCTTCATGGGATACGACCCGGTCGACAAGGTGACCATCGTGGCCTGGGGCAACTCCGCCCCGTACGCCGACGGCCGCCCGCCCGCGGTCACGCTGGTGCAGGAGCTCGTCCCGCTCCTCTACGGCCCGGCTCCGGCCGCCGACATCCCGGAGGAGGGGCTGCCGGAGTGACGTCCTCGGCCCCACGACGACACCGGGGCGGCTGAGGAGTCGTGCGATGGCCGGGGACTGTCAGATGTCCCCGTCTTCGGCGACCGTCCGTGTCAGGGCGCGCCTGCCACGCTGGACTGCGGCGTGTACCGCGTCCTGGGGTCCGCGCTGGAGGGCGTCGAGGATGTCGCACACCGCCGAGAGGCAGTGCCGGGCGGCGTCCGGGTCGACGCCGCGCACGGCCATCCGGGCCTGGTCCAGAGCGGCGAGCCGGGCAGGCGCCGGTACCCCTCGCCGGTACAGATCCAGGCAGGACCGGACCAGCTCGACCGCCCTGTCGTCGGTGATCGTCACGTCCCGTTCCTCCGCCGCGCGCCATCCGGACTCGGACTTCCTCCCGAGCGGACGATGATGGCGAGTCCACCGCCGTCGTGCCCGCCGGAGCACGATGCGAAGCCCCGGGAGTCAGGGGAAGGGCCCATCGGCCCGACCACCACGGCGACCCGGGGGCGGCAGCGGAGCGAGACGGGGACCGAGCGCGCGGCGACGACCGGCGCCCGGGGTGCCGCCGCGCCACCGGGTCGGCTCAGCCGACGGGAACGGTCCAGGTCAAGACGGTGCCCCGGGGATCCCCGGCTCGGACGGTGAAGGAGCCGCCGTGGTGTTCCGCGCGCCGTCGCATGTTGGCCAGGCCGCTGCGTCGGCCGCCGTCGGGGATGCCGACTCCGTCGTCGCGGATCTCCAGGACGAGGTCGTCCGCCCTGGTCGTCAGGCTCACCTCGGCCGCGGCGGCCCGGGCATGCTTGGCGATGTTGGTCAACGCCTCCCGGGTGACGGCGAGGAGTTCGGGGAGCAACCGGGGTGGGGTGACCGTCTCGATCGGACCGGCGAACCGGACGTCGGCTTCGAAGCCGAGCATCGGTGTGAGCTCGACGGCGAGGTCCGTCAGCCGGGCGCGCAACCCGTCGTGTCCGCCCGTCGGAGGTGGGTCGAGCTCGAAGATGGTGGTGCGGATCTGTCCGATGACTCCGTCGAGCTCACGGACGGCGTCGAGGACACGGTCGGTGCTGCGCCCGGGCTGCATCCCGGCGGCCACGCTGTGCAGGGACAGTCCCGCGGCGAACAGCCGTTGGATGATGTGGTCGTGCAGGTCCGCGGCGATGCGGTCACGCTCGTCGAGCAGCACCATGCGTTGCTGTTCGGCCCGTGCGTCGGCGAGCTCGAGGGCGACCGCGGCCTGGTTGGTGAACCCCGCCGCCATGTCCAGGTCCTCGGCGGTGAAGACCGGGCGGCCCCGCCGGCGCACCACCGTCACGACGCCCCGCCCGGTGTGAATCCCCGTCAACGGCAGGATCATGATCGGACCGATGTCGAAGCGTGCGTCGTCGATCTCGGTGCCGCCCTCCTCGGGTGAGGTGAGCCGAGACGGCGTGCCGGTGCGCAGGACCTCCCGGAACAACGGGATGTCGGCCGACAGCTCGAACTCGGACCCGATCTCGAGCTGGTCGCCGGTCCCGGTCCGTGCGGCGGAGCGCAGGTGCCCGTCGGCGCTGGGTAGCCACACGGTGGCCGTGTCGGCGTCGGCGGTGCGCCGGCAGAGGTCGGCGATCAGACCCAGCGGGTCCTCGGCCGTCTCGGCGGCCTCGCCCCATGCGGTGGCCGGGGCGCCGAGCACGGTGTGGGTGACGGTGGCCGCCGCGCGCAGCCAATCGCCCCGTTCGCGGGCGATGGCGTAGAGGCGGGCGTTGTCGATGGCCACCGCCGCGGACGCGGCGAGGGCCTGGGCCAGCTCCTGGTCCTCGGCGGTGAACGCGCCGCGGGTGCTCTCGGCGAGGTAGAGGTTGCCGAAGACCTCGTCCCGGATCCGGATCGGGACGCCCAGGAAGCTCGACATCGGGGGATGACCGGGCGGGAACCCCGACGAGCGCTCGTCGTCGGCGATGCGGGCCAGCCGGATGGGCTCCGGAGTGTCGATCAGTGCCCCGAGCAGTCCCTTGCCCTGCGGGAGATGCCCGATGGTGTCGGCGAGCTCGGTCGGCATCCCGGAGTGGATGAACTGCAGCAGGTGCCCGTCGGAGCCGATGACCCCCAACGCGGCGTAGTGGGCGCCGATCAGGTCCCGGGCGGCCTCGACGATGCGCCGCAGCACCACCGGCAGGTCCAGGTCCGCGCCGACGACCTGGTGCGCACGCAGCAGACCGCGCAACCGGCCCTGGGTGGCCATGACCTCCTGGGCGCGGTCGACGAGCTGCCCGAGCAGCTGGTCCAACTCCAGGCGGGGGACGTCGACGAAGGCGAAATCGGAACGCCGTCCGTCCGAGTCCTGCTCAGCAGCGGGCTGTCGAGCCTGCGGGTCGGACATCCATCACCCCAGCATGTCGCACCGGTACTCGCCCGTGCGCGCAGCTGCGAAGTCCCCGACGCTCCACCAACCGTGCGGATGTCACGGCCCGACGGCGGTCCGCGGGCCCGGCGCCACGATACCCACCGGTCCCGCCACGCCGTCCAGGTTCTGTCCCGGTATCGAGTCCGAAGGGGTGTGCTCCTGGGCTGGTCGGACCACCCGACCGCACGCTGAGTCGGCGCCGCCGTCACAGGCGTCTGTCGTGTTCTCGGACCGGCGCGGCCCCCTGCGCGACCCGGGCGACCGCGACGGGGAGGGAGACGACCGTCGTCAGGCCGCCGCCCGGGGTGTCCTCGGCGGTCAGGGTGCCGTCCATCACCTCGGTCAGCCCGCGCGCCACCGACAGCCCCAACCCGATCCCGGACGCCCGGCGGTCGCCCAGCTTCTGGAACGGGGCGAACAGCTTCTCACGCTGCTTCGGCGGCACCCCCGGGCCGGAATCGACGACGCGGAGCTCGGCGCGTCCGTCGTGCTCGCTCGCGCGCAGCACGACGGACGCGCCGCGCCCGTGCCGCAGCGCGTTGTCCACCAGGTTGGCCACGACCCGCTCCAGCAGCCCGATGTCGGCGACCACCTCGGGCAGTCCCGCGGGGATCTCCAGCACGACCCGCTCGGCCTGCGGCAGCCCGATCAGGGCCCGCGCGGCGATCTCGTCGTACCCGACCCGCTCCAGCAGCGGCCGCACGGCGCCGGAGGCCAGCCGGGACGAGTCGAGCAGGTTTCCCACCAGCCCGGTCAACCGGTCCGTGGACTCCTCCACCGTCTCCAGCAGCTCGGCGCGGTCCGTGCCGGAGAGCCGCAGCAGCGGGTCGCGCAGGCTCCCGACGGCGGCCTTGATCGAGGTCAGGGGACTGCGGAGGTCGTGGCCGACCGCCGAGAGCAGGGCGCCCCGGGTCTCGTTGACCTCGGCGCGGCGCCGGGCGCGGTCCGCCTCCTCCACGGCGCGCTGCCCGCGCAGCGCCATCAGGGCCTGGCCGCCGACGGTCTCCAGCAGCCGGCGGTCGTGGGCGGGCAGGGCGCGGCCGGTGCCGATGAGGTGCAGGCCGTCCTCCACCTCGACGTCGACGTCCGCGTCCTCGGGCCGTCCGCACTCCGGGGGCCCGGAGACCGCGACCCGGTCCCAGTGGCCGTCGGGCTCCTCCTGCAGCAGCGCGACGCAGCGCAGCCCGAAGGCCTCCCGCACCTTCTCCAGCAGCCGGGGCAGCGGGTCGGCTCCGGTGAGCACGGTGCGGGCGAAGGAGGCGAGCAGTGCCGCCTCGGTCCGCGCCCGGGCCGCCTGCTCGCCGCGCCGCGCCGCCCGGTCCACGACCAGCGCGACGAGCACCGCGACGACCACCATCGCGCCCACCGTGACGACGTTCTCGGGCTCGCCGATCGTGAACGAGTACAGCGGCGGGGTCAGGAAGAAGTTCAGCAGCAGCCCGCCCAGCAGCGCCGCGAACACCGCGGGCCCGAGGCCCCCGATCAGCGCCGCGACCACCGTGGCCAGGAAGAACAGCACCACGTCGGTGGACAACCCGACCACCTCGTACAGCGAGGCCCCGACGACGGTCGCGACGCCCGGCCCGAGCACGGCCGACACCCAGCCGAGGATCCGCCGGTTCATCGGCACCGCGCTGCGGATCCGCAGCGGCAGCCGCAGCCCGGTGGCACCCGCGGCGGCGTGGGTGACCATGTGGACGTCGATCGTGCCGGACTCCTGCACGACCCGGGCGCCGATGCCGGCGTCGAACAGCCGGGCCAGCCGGGAGCGCCGCGAGGTGCCGAGGACCAGCTGGGTGGCGTTGGCGCCGCGGGCGAACTCCAGCAGGGCGTCGGTCACCCCGCCCGCGCCGCTGTCCCCGACGACGGTGTGGAAGGTGGCGCCGACGTCGTCCGCCAGGGTCCGCAGCGCGGTCGTCGCGCCGACGGGGGCGCCGGCGAGCCCGTCGCCGCGGAGCACGTGGACGGCGAGGAGGTCGGCCTGGCCCGCGCGCTTGGCGATCCGGGTGGCCCGGCGCAGCACGGTCTCGGACTCCGGCCCGCCGGTCAACGCCACGACGACCCGTTCCCGGGTCTCCCACGTCTCCGAGATGTGCTTCTCGGTGCGGTGCCTGCGCAGCGCCACGTCGACCTCGTCGGCCACCCAGAGCAGGGCCAGCTCCCGCAGCGCGATGAGGTTGCCGACCTGGAAGTAGTTCGCCAGCGCCGCGTCGACCTTCTCGGCGGCGTAGACGTTGCCGTGCGCGAGCCTGCGCCGCAGCGCCTCGGGGGTGATGTCGACCAGCTCAATCTGCTCGGCGCGGCGGACGAAGTCGTCCGGCACGGTCTCGCGCTGCCGCACCCCGGTGATCCGCTCGACGACGTCGTTGAGTGACTCCAGGTGCTGGACGTTCACCGTGGCCAGGACGTCGATGCCCGCGGCGAGGATCTCCTCCACGTCCTCCCAGCGCTTGGCGTTCCGCGAACCGGAGACGGAGCCCGCGGAGTCGACCATCGACGCCGGCGCGTTGGTGTGGGCCAGCTCGTCGATCAGCACCACCTCCGGGCGGCGGGCGAGGACGGCGTCGACGTCGAGCTCGCCCCCGACGGCGGTGTGCCTGCGCGGCAGGATCTCCAGACCGTCGAGCAGGGCGGCGGTCTTCGCCCGGCCGTGGGTCTCGACGACCCCGACGACGACGTCCGTGCCGCGGTCACGACGGCGCCGGGCCTCGCACAACATGGCGTAGGTCTTGCCCACGCCCGGCGCGGCGCCGAGGTGGATCCGCAGCTCGCCGCTCGCGGAGCCTGCGCGCTCGGCGCCGGGGTCGCCGTCGCTGTGCGAGGACCCGGTCATGGCAGTCGTCCCTGCGCCTGCGCGACGGCGAGGTTCAGCTCCGTCACGTTCACCGTGGGCTCCCCGAGGAAGCCGAGCACCCGGCCGTCGGTGGCGCCCGCGACCAGCCCCGCGACCTCGTCGGCGGGCAGGCCCGTGACCCGGGCGACCCGGTTGACCTGCAGCGCGGCGTAGGCCGGGCTGATGTCGGGATCGAGGCCGGACGCGCTCGCGGCGACCGCGTCCGCGGGGACCGCCTCCGGGGCGACGCCCTCGCGCTCGCCGATCAGGGCGCGGCGCTGCGCGACGGTGTCCAGCAGGTCGGTCGAGTCGGCCGCCTTGTTGGACCCACCGGAGGTGGACGTGTCGGTCGGTCCGAGCACGTCCTGCGACGACGCCGAGGGCCGGGTGTGGAAGTACGGGTCCGCGGCCGGGTCGGCCGGGACGGGGTCGACGGCGACGACCGACGAGCCGACGGCCCGGCCGTCCCGGGTGATCACCGATCCCTCGGCGCTGCCCGGGGCGATCCGCGACAGGCCCCAGACCACCAGTGGGAACACGATCCCGCAGAGCACGGTGAACACGAGCAGCAGGCGCAGACCGGTCGAGGTCTGTCGGAGCAGGGTGGACATCTACATCCCCGGGATGAGTCGGACGAGCAGGTCGATCAGGAAGATGCCGACGAACGGCGTCACGACGCCGCCGAGGCCGTAGACGAGCAGGTTGCGCCGCAGCAGGCTCGATGCCGAGCTGGGCCGGTACCGCACGCCGCGCAGCGCCAGCGGGATCAGCACCACGATGATCAGCGCGTTGAAGATCACCGCCGACACGATCGCGGACTGCGGCGAGTGCAGACCCATCACGTTGAGCAGGCCCAGCGACGGGTGGAGCGCGGCGAACATGGCGGGCAGGATCGCGAAGTACTTGGCCAGGTCGTTGGCCACCGAGAAGGTGGTCAGCGCCCCGCGGGTGATCAGCAGCTGCTTGCCGATCTCCACGATCTCGATCAGCTTCGTGGGGTCCGAGTCGAGGTCGACCATGTTGCCGGCCTCCTTGGCCGCGGCCGTCCCCGTGTTCATCGCGACGCCGACGTCCGCCTGGGCCAGCGCGGGCGCGTCGTTGGTGCCGTCGCCGGTCATGGCGACCAGCCGCCCGCCCTCCTGCTCCCGCTTGATGTAGGCCATCTTGTCCTCGGGTGTGGCCTCGGCGATGTGGTCGTCGACGCCCGCCTCCGCGGCGATGGCCCGCGCGGTGCGCGGGTTGTCGCCGGTGACCATGACCGTGCGGATGCCCATCGCGCGCAGCTCGGCGAAACGCTCCGCGATGCCGGGTTTGACCACGTCGGACAGCCGGATCACCCCGAGCACCCGCGCGTCGCGGCCGCTCGGCGAGGCGGCCTCGACGACGGCGAGCGGGGTGCCGCCCTCGTCCCCGATGGCGTCCGCGATCCGCTCGACCTCGGCCCACACCGGGGACTCCGGCGCACCCCAGGCCTTCGCCGCGGAGCCCGCACCCTTGCGCACCGACCGCTCCGGCAGGTCCAGCCCGGACATCCGGGTCTGGGCGCTGAAGGGCACGAACTCCGCGCGGGCCTCCGCCGCGGAGGCCTCCGCGGACAGCCCGAACTCCCGCGCGCAGAGCTCGACGATGCTGCGCCCCTCCGGGGTCTGGTCCGCCAGGCTGGACAGCCGGGCGGCGACGGCGAGCTCCTCCGCGGTGGCGTCGGAGACCGGGAGCAGCTCGGTGGCGCGCCGGTTGCCGAAGGTGACGGTGCCGGTCTTGTCCAGCAGCAGGGTGTCGATGTCGCCCGCCGCCTCGACGGCGCGGCCCGACTTGGCGAGCACGTTGCGCTGCACGAGCCGGTCCATGCCCGCGATGCCGATCGCGGAGAGCAGGGCGCCGATCGTCGTCGGGATCAGGCAGACGAGCAGGGCCACCAGCACCACGACGTCCTGCGGGCCGCCCGCGTAGGCGCTCATCGGCTGCAGGGCCACGACCGCGAGCAGGAAGACGACCGTCAGCGCCGAGAGCAGGATCGTCAGCGCGATCTCGTTGGGGGTCTTCTGCCGCGACGCCCCCTCGACGAGCGCGATCATGCGGTCCACGAAGGACTCACCGGGCTTCGTGGTGATCTCCACGACGATCCGGTCGGACAGCACGGTCGTGCCGCCGGTGACGCTGGAGCGGTCCCCGCCCGCCTCGCGGACGACCGGCGCGGACTCGCCGGTGATGGCGGACTCGTCCACGGTCGCGATGCCCTCGACGATGTCGCCGTCACCGGGGATGGTCTCCCCCGCCACGACCACGACCCGGTCGCCGACCCGCAGCTCGGTGCCCCCCTTGGTGGTGCCGTCCACGAGCCGCGCGACGGTGTCCCGCTTCGTCCGGCGCAGGGTCTCGGCCTGCGCCTTGCCGCGCCCCTCGGCGACGGCCTCGGCGAGGTTGGCGAACAGCACCGTGAACCACAGCCACACGGCCAGCAGCCAGCCGAACAGGCTCGGCGAGAAGATCGCGTCGAGCGTGACCAGCACGGAGCCGACACACACCACGAACATGACCGGGTTGCGGAGCTGGGCCCTGGGGTGGAGCTTGCGCAGCGCCTCCGGCAGCGCGGCCCAGAGCTGCGCCGGCCGGAACGCGCCCGCCTCGACGGGCGCGCCCGCCGACTCGACGGGCTTCTCCAGAGTGGTGGTCACGAGAGTGCCTCCGCGAGCGGCCCCAGCGCGAGCGCCGGGAAGAAGGTGAGGGCGGCGACCAGGATGAGCGTCCCGCCGACGAGGACCCCGAACAGCGGCTTGTCGGTGGCGAGGGTCCCGGCCGTGGCCTCGACCCGCTTCTGCCGGGCGAGCGAGCCCGCCAGCGCGAGGACCGCCAGGATCAGCACGAACCGGCCGAACACCATCGCCAAGCCGAGCGTCGACTGGAAGAAGTCGCTGGTCACGGTGATGCCCGCGAAGGCCGACCCGTTGTTGTTGGCGGCGCTGGCGAAGGCGTAGAGGACCTCCGAGAAGCCGTGCGCGCCGTCGTTGTTCAGCGCGTCGAGCGTGCCCGGCAGCGCGATCGCCAGACCGGCGCCGAGCAGCACGATCGCGGGCATCACCAGGATGTAGACCGCGGCGAACGTCACCTCGCGCTGCCCGAGCTTCTTGCCCAGGTACTCCGGGGTGCGCCCGACCATCAGGCCGGCCAGGAACATCGCGATGATCGCGATCACCAGGATGCCGACCAGCCCGACCCCGACGCCGCCGGGTGCGACCTCGCCGAGCAGGATGTTCAGCAGGGTCACCCCGCCCGCGCCGCCGCTGTAGCTGTCGTGCAGCGAGTTCACCGCGCCCGTCGAGGTCCCCGTCGTCGAGACCCCGAACAGGATCGAGCCGGGGATGCCGAAGCGGGTCTCCTTGCCCTCCAGGGACCCGGCCGCGATCCCGGCGGCGCCGTTGGGGTGGGTCTCGGCGAACCACGCCACCGCCAGCAGCGCGCCCCAGAGCGCGCCCATCACCGACAGCAGGACCGTGCCCTGACGACGGTTGCCCACCATCGTGCCGAACGTGCGCGTCATCGAGACCGGGATGACGAGCATCAGGAAGTTCTCGAACAGGTTCGACAGCGCGTTCGGGTTCTCGAACGGGTGCGCCGAGTTGGCGTTGAAGATCCCGCCGCCGTTGGTGCCGAGCATCTTCACCGCCTCCTGCGAGGCGGTCGGGGCGAGCGGCACGGTGCTGCCGCCGATGTCCACACCGGAGCGCAGCGACATCGTCACGCCCATGGCCAGCAGGCCGACCGCCGCGACGAGGGACAGCGGCAACATGATCCGCAGCGTGGCCCGGGTCAGGTCGACCCAGAAGTTGCCGATGCGGTCGGTGCCCGCGCGGACGAAGCCACGGATCAGCGCCGCGGCGATCGCGAGCCCGACGGCGGCGGACAGCACGTTCTGCACCGTCAGCCCGGCCATCTGCACGGTGTTGCCCACCACCTGCTCGGGCACGTAGGACTGCCAGTTCGTGTTGGTGACGAACGAGATCGCCGTGTTGAACGCCATCGACGGCTCCACCGCGCCGCGGCCGAAGGACATCGGCAGCACCGGCTGCAGGCGCTGCAGCAGGTAGAGCAGCACGATCGAGACGAACGAGAAGCCCAGCACACCGAGGGCGTAGGTGGGCCAACGCTGCCCGGACCGCGCGTCGACCCGCACGAACCGGTAGAGGGCGGCCTCGATCCGCCAGTCCTTCTCGGACGTGAAGACCCTGGCCATGTAGTCGCCGAGCGGGGCGTAGCAGGCCGCGAGCAGGACCAGCAGCAGCGCGACCTGGAGCAGGCCCGCGAGAGTGTCGTTCACGACCGTCCCCCCGCGGGACGGAGCACGTCGGGACGCATCAGAACCTCTCCGGCCGCAGCAGCGCCACCACGAGGTAGACGAGCAGTGCGAGCGCGACGACTCCGCCGACGACGTTCGTCACGAGATCGGCGGTACTCACAGGCGCTCCAGCCCACGCAGGCACAGCACCAGGACGGCGAACCCGCCGACCAGCAGCAGTGCGTAGAGCACATCGGCCACCGGACAACTCCCTCTCCACTCTCCGCCGGGACCTCCGACGGAGCCGGGAGCGAGTCTGTGCGCGGGCGGGACCGTGCGGACAGCGGTGCTACGCGACCTTGATGCCGATCTCGGCGATCTTGACGCGTCCTTGATGCGCCTACGCGATCCCCAGGACGCCGGCGACGACGCGCGGGAGGACGCGGTCGAGCACGTCCTCGCCGTCCCCGGCCCCGCCGGGGGCGGCGATGGCGGCGCTCAGGTTCGGGTGGCGGCCCTCCGCGACGATCGCGGTGAGGTACTCCACCTGAGCCGCCTGCCAGTCGGCCGAGCTCCGTCCCGCGGCGACCTCCAACCGGGTCAGCTGGGCGACCAGGCCGGTGGCCAGCGCGATCGCCTCCATCTTGGCGCCGCCCGGCGCCTGCACGTCCCGCAGGATGGCCAACGCGTACTCCAGGAACGCGACGCTGCGCGGCGTGAGCGGCGCCTGGCCCTGGGCCAGGTCCAGCAGCCACGGGTGCCTGCGGTAGACGGCCCGGAGGTCGTGGGCGAGGACGAGGAGGTCGCCGCGCCAGTCGCCGGTGACGGGTGCGGTCAGGTCGAGCTCGCCGGTGGCGGTGTCCAGCATGAGCTCCAGCAGCTCGTCGCGGCTCCGGACGTAGCGGTAGAGCGAGGTCGCACCGGCCCCGATGGCGGCGGCGACCCTCCGCGTCGACACGGCGTCCAGCCCACCTGCGTCGGCGAGGTCGATGGCGGCGGCGGCGATCCGGTCGCGGCCGTGCTCCGGGGTCGGCCCCCGCCCGCTCCGCTCCCTGCGGAGCCAGATGCTCCGGCTCTCCGGCATCCCCGGACTCCTTTTCCGCGTACAGCGCTCGCAGTGTAGTACCGTTGCTACTGCGAACACTGCTCACAGAAGGAGTGAGGATGACGAACGACCCCGCGGTCTCCGTCGAGGGCCTGGTCAAGGCCTACGGCTCGGTCCGCGCCCTCGACGGGCTCGAGCTCACCGTCCGACCGGGCACCGTGTGCGCCCTGCTCGGACCCAACGGCGCGGGCAAGACGACCGCGGTCCGGGTCCTGGCGACCCTCGTGACGCCCGACGCCGGGCGTGCCCGAGTGCTCGGACACGACGTCGTCACCGACGCGCTCGCGGTCAGGCGCTCGGTCGGGTTGGCGGGCCAGCACGCCGCGGTGGACGACGACCTGACCGGACGCGAGAACCTCGTGGTCCTGGGCCGGATGCTCCACCTGGGCCGCCGCGGGGCCCGCGCCCGGGCGGACGAGCTCCTGGCCGAATTCGACCTGGCCGACGCCGCCGACCGGCTCGTGAAGACCTGGTCCGGCGGCATGCGGAGGCGGCTCGACCTGATCGCCAGCTTCGTCGTCCCGCGCCCGGTCCTCCTGCTCGACGAACCGACGACGGGCCTTGACCCGCGCAGCCGCACCGAGATCTGGGCGACCGTCCGGGGTCTGGTCGCCGCGGGCACCGCCGTCGTCCTCACCACCCAGTACCTGGAGGAGGCCGATCGGCTCGCCGACGACGTCGTGATCATCGACCGGGGCCGTGCGGTGGCCACCGGATCGCCCGACGCGCTCAAGGCGAGGATCGGGGTCCGTATCGACATCGAGGTGGACAGCCCCTCGGACCTGCTGGCGGCGGCGTCCGCCCTGGCCGCGGTCTCCGGTGCGGCACCCGAGGTGGATCCCGATCGCCGTCGGGTGAGCGCCCCGACGTCGGACCACGCCGTGACCCTCCCCGCCGTCGTCCGTCACCTCGACGCCGCGGGGGTGGCGATCACGGACGCCGCGGTCCGCCGCCCCACGCTCGACGAGGTCTTCCTGACCCTCACCGCGAAGGAGCACGCCGCATGAGCACGCTCGACACCCGCCCGCGTCCGCTCACCGACGGGGCCGCGGCGGCGGCCCGGATGTTCGCCCGGATGCGCCACGACCCGACCGCGATCGCCGTGACCGTCGGCGCGCCCGTCGTCATGACGCTCATCTTCGGCTACGTCTTCGGGCCCGCCATCGCCCTGCCGGGCGCGGGGGACTACCGCGAGTTCCTCGTCCCCGGACTGTTCGTGCTGATCGCGTTCAACCCGGTCCCGGCGATGGTCACCATGGCCCGGGACGCGGGGCGCGGATCGGTCGACCGCTTCCGGTCGCTCCCGATCAGCCGCGCCGCCATCCCGTTCGGCCAGGCGGCGGCCGCCGCGGTCTACGGCGCGGCGTGCCTGCTGCTGATGGCCGTGTGCGGACTCGCCGTCGGCTGGCGGATCGACGGCGGCGTGCCTGCCGCCCTCGGCGCGCTCGGCATCCTGGTCGCGGCCCAGTTCGCGTCGACCTGGATCGGGATGTACCTCGGGCTGGTCATCGGCAGGGAGGAGACCGCCTCGCAGCTGTCGATCCTGGTCCTGCCGCTCGCCATGCTGTCGACCATCTTCGTCCCCACCGCAGGCATGCCCGCCTGGCTGCGCACGGTCGCGGACTGGAACCCGGTGAGCGCCTTCGCCGCCGCGGTGCGCACCCTCTTCGGCAACCCCACCGCCCCGACGAACGACGCCTGGCCGCTGGAGAACCCGATCACGGCCTCACTGGCGTGGGTGGCCCTGTTCCTGCTCCTGTTCGTGCCCCTCTGCTCCCTGCGGTACGCCCGGCAGGAGAGGTGACGAGGACCGCTCGGGCGGCCCCGGGCGGCTCGACGCGGATCCTGCCGGTCGAGCCCGTCGGCGGTCGAGCGCCGCGGCACCCGTTGGTCACCTTCACCGCCTACGGTCCCTCGCATGACGGGTGCGCAGGTTCGACGGCTGGGTCCGGGCGACTCGGTCGTGATCGGGCTGGCGTCGATGCTGGGGGCCGGGGTGTTCTCCGCCTTCGGGCCCGCCGCCGCGGCCGCGGGCAGCGGGATGCTGGTCGCCCTGGTCATCGCCGGGATCGTGGCCTACTGCAACGCCACGTCGTCGGCCCGGCTCGCCGCGCGCCACCCGCAGTCCGGCGGCACCTACGTCTACGGGAGACGGCGGCTGGGGCCGGTGTGGGGGTTCACGGCGGGCTGGGGGTTCGTCGTCGGGAAGACGGCGAGCTGCGCGGCGATGGCGCTGACCTTCGGCGCGTACGTCTGGCCCGCGCACCCGAGCGTGCCCGCGGTCGTGGTCGTCCTCCTGCTGACGGCGGTGAACCTGCTCGGGGTGACCCGGACCGCGCTCGCCGCGCGGGTCCTGCTCGCCCTCACCCTGGCCACCCTCGTGCTGGTGGTCGCGGCGGGCCTCGCCGGCGGGCACACGGCCCCGGTCGAGGCGCCGACCGGCGGCCCGCTCGGGGTGCTCCAGGCCGCCGGCCTGCTCTTCTTCGCCTTCGCCGGGTACGCCCGGATCACCACCCTCGGCGGGGAGGTGCGCGACCCCGCGCGGACGATCCCGCGCGCGGTCGCGATCGCGCTGGGCGCGGTGCTGGTGGTGTACGCACTGGTGGGCACGACCGCCCTGCTCGTGCTCGGCCCCGCCGGGCTCGCCGGTGCCACGGCCCCGCTCGTGCAGGTGGCCACCGCCGGGGGGCTCGCCGCCGCGGAGCCCGTGGTCCGGGTGGGCGCGGCGGCGGCCTGTGCGGGGGTGCTGCTCACCCTGGTCGCCGGGGTCGGGCGCACGCTGGCCGCGATGGCGGCCGACGGGGAGCTGCCCCGGGCGCTGGCGCCCGTCGACCGGCGGACCGGGGTGCCGCGGCGGGCCGAGCTCGCCGTGGGCCTCGTGGCGGTCACGGTGGTGCTGACCGCGGACCTGCGCGGCGCCATCGGGTTCGCGGGGGTCGGGGTGCTCGTCTACTACGCGATCGCCAACGCGGCGGCGCTCACCCTGGGACCGGGCAGGCGAGCCGTCGCGGTGGCGGGGCTGGTCGGGTGCGTCGTGCTCGTGGTCACGCTGCCGGTCGAGGCGGTCCTGGTCGGCGCCGCCGTGTTCGCCGTCGGGCTCGAGGGCAGGGCTGTGCGGATGCGGCTGGGCTGAGCCTCCCCGGCGGTGTCGAGTTGCCGGCCCCCGGGACCACGGTTAGCGTCGAGGACGAGCAGCGACATCTCGGCCCTCATGCCCTGGACCCGGCGTGGCGTACGACCACCCGTCGTCCGGGGCCCCTCGTTCCGGGCCCTTCACCGGCGGCGCGCCCCGTCCTCGCTGCCCTCCCGTCGAGCCATGTGCGGGTCACCCGAGTCGTCCTCAGTGGACGGCACACGTCCACCGACCCCAGGGGTTCCCCATGTGCCACGGACCCGTCCCCGATCACCCCGCCCGACGTGGCCGCGGCCCAGCGGCAGCTCGCGTGGTGTCAGTGGGCCATTCCCGCGCTGACCGCAGACATGATCGTCCTCTCCGCCGTGCACGGCGAGCAGCAGCGCCCCGGGCAGCAGCTCGCCGGCATCCTCACCACCCCCGGGCGGTGGCTCAATGCCGCCGCGTGACCGCCTCGCCGAGCTGTCGTCCGCGGGCGTGTCGGTCCGGCTGACGACCTCCCGCGAACGGCTGCGCTCCGGCGGCCTCGCCGCGCTGATCCGCGAGCGGAGCGTGGTCGGGGTGACGACCAACCCCACCGTCTTCGCCACCGCCCTGGCCCGGGGCGAGGCCTACGACCAGCAGGTCCGTGAGCTCGTGGCCGCGGACACCGACGTTCCCGCGGCCATCCGCGCGATCACGGTGGCCGACGTGCAGCAGGCCTGCGACCTGTTCCGCGGCACCTGGGAGACCAGCGGCGGCGTCGACGGGCGGGTGCCCCTCGAGGTCGACCCGACCCTCGCCGACGACACCGACGCGGACGCCGTGGACCTGTGGCGCACCGTCGACCGGCCCAACCTGGCGTCGTTCTTCGTCTCCCGGGTCGACGGGGAGATCGACCGACGGCTCGACGCGCTCCAGGCCGTCGGCATCGACCTCACCGAGGTGTTCCCGGCCCTGGAGCGGGACGTCGAGGGGTGACGGCTCGGGTTGCCGGGTCCCGGCCCGGCCCCTACCGTCATTCGGACAGCAGCGTTCTCGCTGTTCATGCCCCGGACCCCGGCGTGGCGCACCACCACCGGCGAGTCGGGCCCCCACCTCGGCTCTCGTCCACGCATGGGAGCTCCAGATGTCACACGCCACCACCCGCCCCGCGCCCGGTCGGGGGCTCCGTGTTCTCGCGTGACACGGCGGCGGGCCTCGAGCAGGTCGTCCTGGTCGACGACCGGGGCAGGCCGGTCGGGGCCGCGGACAAGGCCACCGTCCACCAGGCCTCGACCCCCCGCCACCTCGGCTTCTCCTGCTACGGCTTCGACGACGCCTGCCGGGTCCTGGTCACCCAGCGCTCCCGGCTCAAGCAGACCTTCCCGCTGGTGTGGTCCAACACGTGCTGCGGGCACCCGGCCCCCGGCGAGAGCGTGGCGGCCGCGGTGCGCAGGCGGCTCCACCACGAGCTCGGCGTCCGGGCCCACGAGCTGACGATGGTGCTGCCGGACTTCTCCTACCGCGCCGCGAGCGGCGGGATCGAGGAGAACGAGCTGTGCCCGGTCATGGTGTGCCGGATCGAGGAGATCCCGCTCGCCCGGCCGGACGAGGTCGAGTCCTGGCAGTGGTGGTCGTGGCCGCACCTGGTCCGGGAGGCCGGGAAGTCCGACTCGATCCTCTCCCCCTGGGCGCGCCTGCAGATCCCGCTGCTCGCCGCGCACCGCCCGGTGTCCGCGGCGGCATCGACCGGGTGAGCACCCTCGGGACCGGCCGCGGCTCGTTCGACGACCGCCTCGCCGCTGTGCCCGACCTGGCGGCGCTGCTCCGCGACGCCGAAGCCGCGGGTGGGGTGCGGGGAGCCGGGCCGCTGCGTCAGGGCTCCCGGCGCCGGGTGGCGGGCCGGGTGCTCCTGGTCGGGGACGCCGCGGGGTACGTCGACGCCTGACCGGGGAGGACCTCGCCCTCGCCCGCCGGCAGCACGCCCCGAGCGCGGCGGGTCAGCGCTCGGTGGTGAGGTAGCGCCTCGGGTCGCCGTCGGGGCGGGGTTCGGTGTCGAGCCAGCGACGGAAGCCCTGGGGGTCGCGGCGCTCCAGCTCGTCGAGCAGGGTCTGCCGCATGGCGGCGACCTCGCCGCGCCGGTCCCGGACCCGCGGGTCGCTGATCAGCCCGTAGCTGCGCTGCCAGGCGACGCAGAGCGCGAGTGTGCTCACCGACCCGGGTCGGACCTGCCGCAGGTGGACCTCGGCCGGGACGACCTCGACGGCCATGGCCGCCGGGGTGAGCAGCCCCCGCACGCGCCGCCCCCAGACCGCCCGGCGCCGCCACACCCGGAACGCGCCGCCCCCCAGTGCCACGAGCACCACGGGGACCGCGGCCGCGCCCAGGACGGCGACCAGCCCCGCGACGGCGCCGCCCGCCGCCATCAGGACGGCGGTGGCCGCCGTTCCGCACCGGACGGCGACGCGGCCGCCCCGGCCCGTGCCGTGGACCAGCACGGCGGCGGCCGGGCCGACGAGCAGGACGGCGAGCGCCCAGATCGTCAGGACCACCGCGGGGTAGGCGAGGACCCCGACGACGCAGAGGAGCGTCCCCGCTCCGGTCCCGACGACACGGGCGAGGCGGGCGAGGCGGCCCGGCCCGGTGTGGTCCGACTCGATGTGTTCCGACTCGATGTGTTCCGACACGGCTGTCCCCCCGTCGGCTCAGGAGTGGTACCGCTGCACCACCGGGCAGCGGAACGGGTCCCGCTCGGTGAGGCCGACGGCGTTCAGGTAGCGGACGACGATCCCGTAGGACTGCCAGATGCCGGTCTCGGTGTAGGCGACGCCGTGTTCGCGGCAGTGCGCCCGGACGTACGACTGCGCGTGTCGCAGGTTCGGCCGGGGCATGCTCGGGAACAGGTGGTGCTCGATCTGGTAGTTGAGCCCGCCCATCATGAAGTCGGTCATCGGACCGCCGCGGATGTTGCGGGACATGAGGACCTGGCGGCGCAGGAAGTCGACCTTCACCGTGGCCGGGACAAGCGGCATCCCCTTGTGGTTCGGGGCGAACGAGCCGCCGAGCAGCAGGCCGAGCAGCGCGAGCTGCATCCCGACGGCGGCGACGGCGATCCCGGGCGAGACCAGCACGGCCAGCAGCGCGAGCCAGCCGCCAAGCCGCACCGCGATGAACGCGAGCTCGAGGAACCGGTGGGTACGGCTCCGGTCGCCCCACAGCGTCTGCACGCTCGCGACGTGCAGGGACAGCCCCTCCAGCGTCAGCAGCGGGAAGAACGCCCAGCCCTGCCGACGGGTGAACCAGGCGGCGAAGCCGGTGCGGCCCGCGGCCGCGTCGGGGGTGAAGGCCAGCACGCCCGACCCGATGTCCGGGTCCTTGCCCTCCTGGTTCGGGGCGTTGTGGTGCTTGCTGTGCTTGCCCATCCACCAGCTGTAGCTCAGCCCGGTGAACAGCCCGGAGACCACCCGCGCCGACCAGACGTTCCAGCTCGCCGAGGCGAAGACCTGTCGGTGGGCCAGGTCGTGGCCGAGGAACCCGAACTGGGCGCTGACCAGGGCCAGGACGGCGGCGGGCACGAGCTGCCACCAGGTGTCGCCCAGCCACACCACGGCCGCGATCACCCCGGCGAACGCGCCGAGCAGGGCGGCGAAGCGGGTCCAGTAGTAGGCGTGGCGGCGGCGCATCAGGCCCAGGGCGAGGATGTCGCGGCTGAGCGGTGTGTACAGGCTCGGTTTCGCCGTGCGGGAGGGGTCTCGGGGTCGGAGACCGGTCGTGGGCGCCATGGGACCTCGGCTGTCCGGAAGGAGTGATGGGGACGACGACCGGGGTCAGGGGACGCAGAGGTGGAGTAGCCGGAATCCGGCTCGGCTACACCTGTTCAGCGATGTCGGGCACCGGAGTACTCGGCGAGCACGGCCGCGGCGTCGAGCCGCTGGTTGACCAGGTCTCGGGCCACCTCGACCAGCCGCAGGTTGCGCCCCCGGGAGTAGCGGCGCAGCCGCTCGAAGGCCTGGTCCATCGCGAGGCCCCCGACCTGGGAGAGGACTCCCTTGGCCTGCTCGATGACGACCCGGCTGTTGAGTGCGGTCTGCAGCTGCTCGGCGACGATCTCGCCGCGCCGGATCGCCCGCTCGGCCAGGATCCCGACGGTCGCGACGTCCGCCAGCGCCTGGCCCAGCGCCAGGTCGTCCGCGGGCAGCGGGCCGGGCACGCGGTGCAGCAGGTTCATCGCCCCGATCGCCTCGCCCCGCAACCGCAGCGGCAGCGCGTGCACCGACCGGAAGGCGCCGCGCGTAGCCGCCGCGGCGACGAACCGCGGCCAGCGGTCGGTGGTGGTCAGGTCGGTCACCACGACCGGCGCGGAGGTCCGGACGCTCTCCATGCACGGACCCTCGCCGGACTGCAGCTGCAGCAGCTCCATCAGCTGGGCGTCCTCGCTGGAGGCCGCCACCGTGCGCAGGCCGCCGTCCGCGTCCGCCAGCATGATCGCCGCCGCGTCCGCGGCGAGCAGGTCCACGCTGTGCGCGACCAGCCGGTCCAGCAGGTCGATCATGTCGTAGTCGTCCACCAGGGTGTCCGCGAGCTCGACGAAGGCGCGGGCGATCCGCTGCTCGCGCGTCGGCTCTACGGCGGCGGTCTCCGCCGGGTCCTGCGGCTCGCTCTGCATCGGCACCTACCCAATCTCCTCGGTGAACACCACTCGGCGGGCGACGACATCGTGTGCCACGTCGATGAGCATTCGCTGCTCGATGAAGGCCCTTGCGCGCATCCTGGTCAACGCCTCCTCCGGTCCGATCCCCAGCTGGGCGAGGACCATCCCGACCGCCTGGTGGATCTCGGGGTTGCCGAAGACGCCGTCGCTCAGCCCGTCCACCCCGTTCCCAGGGTGCCCTCGACCGTTGCCGACCGCACCTGCGACGTCGTCGGCGGGACCCGGTGGGCGCGGGCGGGTGCGCCTGCTCAGCAGCAGCATCGAGGTGGTCTGCGCCACTCCGAGCAGGTCCCGCCACTGGGCCGTCGTGAAGTCCCCCGCCCGGAGCCGGTAGAGGTCCAGCACCCCGATCGTCACCGCCCCCCACTGCAGGGGCAGGGCGTAGAGCGCCCGGGCCGGGGTCCGCGCGGACACCTCGACCCCGAACACCGGCCACCGAGCCAGGCGCGCGGCCTCGGTGAGATCGGGCACGGCCACCGGGACCCCACTGGTCGCGGCCTCCAGACACACCCCTTCGTTCAGGGTGAACTGCAGGTCCTCCAGGGCGAGGGCGGTCTCGTCGGTCGCCCACAGGGTGCGCCGGGACGGCTCGGTGGGCAGCACGGAGATCGCGGCCCCGTCGACGTCCAGTCCGGCGACGCAGGCCTCGCAGACCACGCGGGCGAGGTCCTCCTCGGCCAGGTCCTCCGCCGCCAGCCGCGCGACGACCGCCGTGACAGCCCCGCGGTCAGCCACCGGTCGACCCCGGCACGGCACGCACCGGTCGAGTGTGGCTCACGGGCCTCTCCCCGTCCGTCCGTCCCGCTGGTGACGGGGACCCGGCTGGACTCCTCGCGCTCAGCGGCACCGTACCCGCACTGGTCGTGCACCGCCCGAATCGCGGTGCGCCCCCGCAGCGGCTACAAAGACATGCCCGCGACCGCGGGCGACATCCTGCGGTGGAGGCTCCATGCAGATCTGGCCCGGCTCGTCCTACCCCCTCGGGGCGAGCTTCGACGGCGGCGGGACGAACTTCGCCCTGTTCTCCGAGGTCGCCGAGCGCATCGAGCTGTGCCTGTTCGACGCCGACGGCACCGAGCACCGCGTCGACCTGCCCGAGCGCAACGGGCTCGTGTGGCACGGGTACGTGCCGCGGATCTGGCCGGGGCAGCGCTACGGCTACCGGGTCCACGGGCCGTACGAGCCCGCCGCCGGGATCCGCTGCAACCCGGCGAAGCTGCTGCTCGATCCCTACGCCAAGGCGATCGACGGCCGCATCGACTGGGACGAGTCGCTGTTCTCCTACCGCTTCGGTGACCCCGACTCGGTCAACGACGACGACTCGGCCCCGCACGCGCTGCACTCGGTGGTGATCAACCCGTTCTTCGACTGGGCCGGTGACCAGCCGCCGAACGTCCCCTACAACGAGACCGTCATCTACGAGGCCCACGTGAAGGGGATGACCGCGCGCCACCCGGACATCCCCGAGGACGTCCGCGGCACCTACGCGGGCCTGGCCCACCCGGCGATGATCCAGCACTTCCGCAGGCTCGGGGTGACCGCCGTCGAGCTGATGCCGGTGCACCAGTTCGTCCACGACTCCACCCTCGAGGAGAAGGGGCTGGCGAACTACTGGGGCTACAACACGATCGGCTTCTTCGCCCCGCACAACGGCTACTCCTGCTTCGGCACCCGCGGCGAGCAGGTCTACGAGTTCAAGTCCATGGTCCGCGCCCTGCACAAGGCGGGCATGGAGGTGATCCTCGACGTGGTCTACAACCACACCGCCGAGGGCAACCACATGGGCCCCACGCTGTCCTTCCGCGGGATCGACAACCAGGCCTACTACCGGCTCGTCGACGGCGACGAGGCCTACTACTACGACACCACCGGCACCGGGAACTCGCTCAACGTCCGCCACCACGAGTCGCTGCGCCTGATCATGGACTCGCTGCGGTACTGGGTCACCGAGATGCACGTGGACGGGTTCCGGTTCGACCTGGCGTCCTCCCTCGCCCGCGAGTTCCACGAGGTGGACCGGCTGTCGGCCTTCTTCGACCTGGTCAACCAGGACCCGGTGGTGTCGCAGGTCAAGCTGATCGCCGAGCCCTGGGACGTCGGGGACGGCGGGTACCAGGTCGGCGGGTTCCCTCCCCTGTGGACGGAGTGGAACGGGCGCTACCGGGACACGGTCCGCGACTTCTGGCGCGGCGAGCCCTCCAGCCTGGGCGAGTTCGCGGCGCGGTTCACCGGGTCCTCGGACCTCTACGAGACCGACAACCGCCGCCCCATCGCGTCGATCAACTTCGTCACCGCGCACGACGGCTTCACCCTCGCCGACCTCGTGTCCTACAACGAGAAGCACAACGAGGCCAACGGCGAGGACAACAACGACGGGGAGAGCCACAACCGCTCCTGGAACCACGGCGTCGAGGGCGAGACGGACGACGAGCACGTCCTGGCTCTGCGGGCGCGCCAGGAGCGCAACATCCTCACCACGCTGCTGCTGTCCCAGGGCGTGCCCATGATCGCCCACGGGGACGAGCTGGGGCGGACCCAGCAGGGCAACAACAACGTCTACTGCCAGGACAACGAGCTGTCCTGGGTGGACTGGGACCGTGCCGCGGAGTACGACCGGCTGACCTCGTTCACCGCCCGGCTGGTGACGCTGCGGGCGGAGCACCCGGTCTTCCGGCGGCAGCGGTTCTTCCAGGGCAGGCCGCTGCGCGGGCAGGGCGTGGACGACATCGCCTGGCTCGGCCCGGACGCGCAGCCGATGAGCGACGAGGACTGGGACGGCACCCACACCCGCACCCTGACCATCTACCTCAACGGCCGCGGCATCCCGGACCGGGACGACCTCGGCGTCCGGGTGGAGGACGACTCGTTCCTGCTGCTGATCAACGCGCACGACGAGCAGCAGGCCGCCATGCTGCCGGACGAGAGCTACGGCGCCGGGTGGCAGGTCGTCGTCGACACCGCCGCACTGGACGACGGGCCCGCCATCTCCCTGAAGCCCAACGACTCGGTGGAGCTGCCCCCGCACAGCCTGCTCGTGCTGCAGAGCGGGTCGCACCAGTGAGCCGCCGCTGAGCCAGCCCCTCTCACCTGCGAGAACACTGCAACAGGGATCTTCTGGAGAGAGTGCCGGGCCCGTTCCCCGCGCGGGCCCGGCGCTCTACCGTTCCCGACATGAGCGTTCACACCCACGAGCACAGCCACGGCGACACCGCGCACGTCCACGAGCACGGGGCGCACGAGCACGAGCACGTCGAGCACACCCACACCCACACGCACTCCGGGGACACCCACGAGCACACCCACGTGCACGACGCCTCCGCCGAGCAGGTGCACGAGCACGCGCACTAGGTCACTCGAGCCGGGCCTTCGCGGAGTCGACGGCACTGCGCCTGCGGTGCCGGACTCGGCGCCGGAGGGGCCCGCTCAGTCCAGGACGTGCGGGTGCGGGACCCGCGCCGCGCCGTGGTCGAGCTGGTGGTCGAGGTCGACCGCGGCGCTGATCATTGCGAGGTGGCTGAAGGCCTGCGGGAAGTTGCCGAGCTGCTCGCCGGTCGCGCCGATCTCCTCCGAGTAGAGGCCCAGGTGGTTGGCGTAGGTCAGCATCTTCTCGAAGGCGGTGCGGGCGTCGCCGAGCCTGCCGGAGCGGGCCAGCGCGTCGACGTACCAGAAGCTGCAGAGCGAGAAGGTGCCCTCCGTGCCGGTCAGCCCGTCCGGTGAGGCGGCGGGGTCGTAGCGGAACACCAGCCCGTCGGACACGAGGTCGCGGTCGATCGCGCGCAGGGTGCTCTGCCACATCGGGTCGCTCGGCACGACGAAGCCGGCGCGCGGCATCATCAGCACGCTCGCGTCGAGCACGGCGTCCCCGTAGGACTGGACGAAGGCCCGCCGGTCCGCGTCCCAGCCCTTCTCGATGACCTGCTCGTAGATCGCGTCCCGCTGCACGGTCCAGCCCGGGACGTCGGCGGGTCGGGCGCGGTCGCGCGCCATCCGGATGGCGCGGTCGAAGGCGACCCAGGACATCAGCCTGCCGTAGACGAAGTCCCGGCGGCCGCCGCGGGTCTCCCACACGCCCTCGTCGGTCCGGTCCCAGTTCGCGCCGAGCCAGCCGACCATGTCCCGCACGGCCTGCCAGCCGCGGTGGTCGAGCCGGACGGCGTGCCGGTCGGCGAGGTAGAGCGAGTCCAGCGCCTCCCCGACGATGTCGAGCTGCAGCTGGTCGGCGGCGCCGTTGCCGATCCGGACGGGCCGCGAGCCGCGGTAGCCCTCCAGGTGGTCGAGGGACTCCTCGGTGAGGTCGGCGCCGCCGTCGACCCGGTACATGATCTTGAGGGGGCGACCCTCGTGCTCGCCGACCCGGTCGCTCAGCCACGAGCCGAAGGCCGCCGCCTCCTCGGTGTAGCCCAGGCTGAGCAGGGCGTGCACCGAGAACGACGCGTCCCGGATCCAGGTGTAGCGGTAGTCCCAGTTGCGCTCGCCGCCGACCTGCTCCGGCAGCCCGGCGGTCGGCGCGGCGACCAGCGCGCCGGTCGGGGCGTAGGTCATGAGCTTGAGCGACATCGCGGACCGGTGGACCGTCTCGCGCCACCGCCCGACGTAGGTCGAGCGCTCCAGCCAGCGCCGCCAGAACCCCACGGTCTCGTCGAACCGCTCGTCCGCCGCGCCGAGCGCGATGCGGCGGGGGCGCAGGCCGGTGCCGGACTCCAGCACCACCCCGACGGCCTGCCCCGCGTCGAGGGTGACGGTGGTGCGCGCGTCGGGTCCGTCCCGCTCCCAGTCCCGCGCCTCCCCGACGGTGTGGAGGGCGAGGTCGAACGCGCCGTGGCTCGCGTTGGACCGGAACACAGCCCCGTCCGCGGTGACCTCGGTGGTGTGCTCGGCCCGGCCGTAGTCGAACCGCGGCCTGCACTCGATGCCGAACCGCATGGTGCCCCGCACCACCCGCAGCACCCGGACGATCTCGTGCCGGTCGGTCGCGGCCCCGTCCCGCACCGGCATGAAGTCGTAGAGGGACGCCACGCCGTCCGCCGTCATGAAGCGGGTCATGAGCACGGCGGTGTCGTGGAAGTACCACTGCGTGCGGGTGACCTGCGCGGTCGTGTCCGGCGCGATGCGGAAGTAGCCGCCGCGGCGGCGGTCCAGCAGCGCGCCGAACACGCTCGGCGAGTCGAACCGGGGGCAGCAGAACCAGTCCACGGTCCCGTCGGTGGTGACCAGCGCCGCGGTCTGCAGGTCGCCGATCAGCCCGTGCTCGGCGATCGGCGGATAGTCGTCCGGGTAGGCCACGCCACCTCCTGGGTCCGCGGTCGCGCTCGCTCCGCGAGGGCGGGCCGTTACGCCCGGCCCGCCGCCCGCCCGGCGCCGGGCTTGACACCGACGAGGACTATCCGGATGCTCTTCACCTGAAGAGTCGTTCACATGTTCGTGTCTCAGGAGGTACTCATGGCCCAGGGCGCGTCGCTCCCTGTCCGGTCGGCCGCGGCCATCCCGGTCGTCCCGCTGCGCGAGCTCCTCCCGTGGGCCGTGTTCGCCGGGGTGATCCTGCTGGCCCTGCTCTACCTGGTCGGCATGGACCAGGGCGCCACCTCGGTGTTCTCGGGCGAGATGCTGCACGAGTTCGTCCACGACGGCCGGCACCTGCTCGGCTTCCCCTGCCACTAGGCATGATCAGGACGCTGTTGGTCCGCGGCATGCTCGCGGGCCTGGCCGCCGCCGCGCTCGCGTGGGTGTTCGCCTACTTCGTGGGCGAGCCCGCGCTGGACGGCGGTATCGCCTACGAGGACATGCTCGCAGCGGGTGCGGCGGCCGAGGAGCCGATGGTCACCCGGGGTGTCCAGAGCACGGTCGGCCTGCTGGTCGCGCTGGTGGTCTACGGCGTGGCCGTCGGCGGGATCTTCGCGATCGTCTTCGCGGCGGCGTACGGCAGGCTCGGCAGGCTCTCCGCCCGCGCCACGGCCGGGGTGCTCGCCCTGGTCGGGTACGTCGCGGTGATCGGCGTGCCGTTCCTGAAGTACCCGTCGAACCCGCCCGCCTCCAGCGCGGACGACACGATCGGGCTGCGCAGCGGCACGTTCGTGCTGATGGTCGTGTTCTCGGTGCTGGCCGCGGCCGGGGCGGCACTGCTCGCCCGGCGGTTGGTCGCCCGGCTGGGCACGTGGAACGGCGTGCTCCTCGCGGTCCTCGCCTACGTGGTCGTGGTCGTCGTGGTCGGGGCCCTGCTGCCCACGGTCGCGGAGACGCCCGCGGACTTCCCGGCCGCCGTGCTCTACGACTTCCGGATGTCCACCCTCGGGTTGCACGCGGTCCTGTGGGGGGTGCTGGGCCTGCTGTTCGGCGCGCTCGTCGAGCGGGGCACCCGCCGGGCGGGCGCCGAGGTCGCGGCCGGGAGCTGATCCCCGCTCCCGCATGAGACTCCTCGTCCTGCTGGGTACCACCCTGCTCCTGTCGCTCGGCTCGGCCGGGGTCGCCGCGGCCCACAGCGGCGGCCTCGCCTCCGAGCCGTACCTGCCACGCGTCCTGGCGGTCGACCCGCCGGTCCCGGGGCTGTCCGTGGCGGTCGTCGAGGGCGGCGCCCGGCTCGCGCTGGCCAACGACACCGCCCTGCCGGTCGAGGTGCTGCCCGCGGGGCCCCAGCGCGCCGAGGAACCGGTCGTCGAACCGGGTGGGCGCGGGCACTGGGCGGACCCCCGGGTCGCCACCGAGGCCGCGACGTGGTCGGTCCCACTGCGGGTCGGCGACCAGCAGGTCACGGTCCGGGGCGAGACGATCGTGCCGCCGGCCCCCGCCACGGCGGGCTGGTGGGCGCTCACCGCGGGGCTCGCGCTCGGCACCGCGCTGGTGGGGGCCGTCTCGGTGCGGCGCCGGGCGGTCGAGGCCGTCGTCGCGGTGCTGGGGCTCGGCGCGGTCGCCGCGCACCTCGTGCACGTGCTCGGCTCGGCGTCGGTGCCGGTCGACCTGCCCTACTGGCCGACGGTCCTCGGCACCGCGGGCATCGGGATCGGGGCGTGGGTCGCGGCGCTCACCGGGGCGGTGCTGACCGCCGTCGGCACGCGCTGGGGACTGCTGCTGACCGGGATCGGCGGCGCGGTCCTGGCACTGGTCACGGTGTCGGACACCGACAGCTTCGCCGACGCCGTCCTGCCGTACGCCTGGGACCCGACCCTCGACCGGGTCGCCACCGCGGTCACCGTCGGCGTGGGGGTCGGGCTGTTCCTGACCGGGTTCGCGGCGTTGCGCGCGATGACTCCCGACACCCTGCCCGGCACCGAGACCCAGCCGCTCCCCGACCCCTTGCCCGAGGAGACCCGATGATCCGCCGCCTGCTCCCCCCGCTCCTGCTCGTCGGAGCGGTCGCGGGGTGCGCCCAGGCCGCGCCGACAACCGCAGCCGCACCGACCGCCGCGGCCCAGCCCGCCGCGCCGGCCGCGGCCGGGCAGGTCGCGCCGGGGACGTCGGCCCGCGTCCTGCGGGTCTCGTTCGCGAACGGGCGGGTCACCGGGGACACGGGCACCGTGCCCGTCGCACTCGGCGAGCGGGTCCGGCTCGAGATCACCAGCGACACCGCCGAGGAGGCCCACCTGCACGGCTACGACTGCGAGGTCCGGGTCCCCGCGGGCGGGACGGCCTCGATCGACCTCACCGCCGACATCCCCGGCGAGTTCGAGCTCGAGCTGCACCACTCCGGCGCCCCGCTCGCCACCCTCCGCGTGAGCTGATGATCCTCGCGCACGGCGTCGGCACCCGCGGCGACCTCCCGGTCCCGGTCGAGTACGCCGCGGTCGCCGCCGGGCTGGTCCTGGTGCTCACGTTCGTGCTGCTCGGGATGCTGTGGAAGAGCCCGCGGCTGACCGCTCCGCCGCCTCGGGCGCCCCTGCCCGGATGGTGGGTGGCGCTGCTCCGGGGCGTGACGACGGCGGCCGCGCTCGCCGTCATCGTGATCGGTGTCGTGGGCCCGCCGGAGACCGCGGACAACCTGGCCCCCTGGGCCTTCTACGTGACGTTCTGGGTCGGGCTGGTGCCCGCGTCACTGCTGCTCGGGCCGGTCTGGCGGGTGCTGAACCCGCTGCGCGCCGTGCACGCCGGGGTGGCGTGGGCGCTGCGGGTCGATCCCGAGCGCGGAGTGCGGGACCTGCCCGTCCGGGTGGGTCTGTGGCCCGCCGCCGTGGCGCTGTTCGCGTTCGGTTGGCTGGAGCTGGCGGCGCCGGAGCCCGCGGACCCGCGGCTGGTCGCCGCCTGCCTGACCGGCTACGCGGTCGTCCAGGTCGGCGCGGCGACGGTGTTCGGTCGGGACTGGTTCGCCCACGGGGACGGCTTCGAGGTCTGGTCCACGCTGCTCGGGTCGCTGTCCCCGCTGCCCCGCCGCAACCCCCTCGCCGGGCTGGAGGCGGTGCGCCCGCAGCCGGGCCTGGCCGCCGTCGTGCTGGTGCTGCTGGGCACCACGGCCTTCGACGGGCTCTCCCGCTCCGCCCTGTGGACCACCCGCTCGGTCCTCTGGGCCACCATCGGGCTGGTCGGGGTCACCGCCGCCGTGGTGGCGTTGTGGCTGTTGGGGACCTGGCGCGCCGACCCGGTCCGGGGCGACGAGCGCGCGCCGCTGCCCGTCGCGTTCGCGCACACCCTCGTCCCGATCGCCGCGGGCTACGCGGTCGCGCACTACTTCTCGCTGCTGGTCTTCGACGGGCAGAAGGTCGTCGCGCTGCTCTCCGACCCGTTCGGGACGGGGGCGGACCTCCTCGGCACGGCGGATCGGGCCGTCGACTACACCGTCGTGGGCGTGGGCGCGATCGCCGCCGTCCAGCTCACCGCCATCGTGCTCGGCCACGTCGTCGCCGCGGTCGCCGCGCACGAGCGGGCCGTGCGACTCTTCCCGCCCCGCGTCGCGCTGCGCATCCAGTACCCGGTGCTGGCGTCCATGGTGGTGCTGACCTGCGCCGCCGTGGCGTTGGTGTTGGCTCCCTGAGCTGCTCAGACCACCGTCACCACGCCGGTGTCCCCGTCCACCCGGACGCGGTCGCCGGTGCGGATGCGGTCGGTCGCCGAGCCCGTGCCGAGCACGGCGGGGATGCCGTACTCCCGGGCCACGATGGAGCTGTGGCTCAGCGGGCCGCCGATGTCGGTGACGACCGCCGCCGCCCGGGCGAACAGCGGGGTCCAGGCCGGGGTGGTCATGCGGGCGACCAGGACCTCGCCCGGGGCCAGCGCGGCGAAGTCCGCCGGTCCGCGCACCACCCGCGCCGGCGCCGTCACGGAGCCCGCGGAGCCCGGGACGCCCTTCAGCGCGTCCCCCGCCGCGGCCTCGGCGCCGGGCAGGAACCTGCCGAACACGACCTTCAGCCAGCGCGCATCGGGGAGCATCTGCGGCGGCGAGACGAGGGCGCGGCTGCGGCGCAGCGCCTTGCGCTCGGCGATCGGCGGGTCCACGGACCCACCCCGGATCGCGGCGCGCAGCTCGGCCTCGGTGAGCCAGAAGACGTCGTCCTCGCCGAGGTCCAGCCTGCTGCCGAGCTCGCGGAGCATCCGGCGGATCAGCGGCCACGCCAGCCCGACGTCCGTCAGCGCGTCCTCGCGGATCGGCCCGAGCCTGCGCGCCCGCGCGAGCAGGGCGTCGAAGACCCTGCGCCGCAACGGTCCCAGCCGGGCGCGGACGCGGCGGGTGTGCGCCTCCCGGTCCGCCACCAGGCCGGCGCGCCGGACGGCCGGGTCGACGCCGTGGTCGGTCATCTGGAAGCGGATGGTGTCCAGCAGGGGGCCGGGCTCGTCCGCCGGAGTGGGCTCGGCGAAGTCCAGGTTGTACACCGCGTGCCCGTAGCGCGCGAGGTGCTCGCGGAACCGGCCCTGCCACGCATCGTCCATTCCGGACTCCCGGGCCTCCGTGGCCAGCGCGTACAGCGACTGCTCGGCGCGGATGGGCTCGCTCTCCTCGCCGAGCAGCAGGACGTGCGCGGCGGGGTCCCCCGGCTTGCGGACGAGCCGGTCGTAGAAGGCCCCGAACACGATCTCCGCGGAGGCGGCGAGCGGGATCACGGACTGGACCGCCGTGTAGTAGACGGCACCCGCGCGCAGGAGCTCGACGACGCCGTCGAGCAGCTCGGCCGGGGTCAGCGCGGCGAGGTCCCGGGTGCCCCACCGCCCGACGGTCCCGACGTACGTCGGGTGCGCGTGCTCCCGCCACCCGCGCACCCCGCCGCGGGTGCCGGGCCTGGCCAGGGCCTTGATCGCGAGCGGGGTCTGCAGCGTCACCCGGACCAGGCCCGCGGTCCGGTAGTAGTAGTACGCGTAGCCGTTGACCGTGGGGAAGAGGATGTCGCCCTCGGGGAGCGACCGGCCGAGCAGCCCGGCCATCAGCTCCCGGATCGAGTCCGAGACGGCGGGGCCGATCAGGTCCGCGAACAGCGGGGTCAGCGGGTCCGGGAGCTGCTCGACGATGCTGGCCCGGAAGTACGCCCCCTTCGGGTACGGCAGCGGCCACGTCCGCGGCGGCGCCGCCGCGGGCTCGGGCAGCGCGGTGATCGGCCGGGACTGGACCAGCGCGAACTCCCCGCCCGCCCGCACCCACTCGACGTCCTGCGGCGCGCCGAAGTGCTCCTCGGCCCGCGCGCCGAGCCGGGCCAGCTCCCCGACGGCCGCGGCGTCGAGCACGGCCGTGCGCCGCCGCTTCGCGGGCACCGGGACCTGCGCGGTGCCGCCGTCGGCGTACACCGTCATCTCCGCCTTGTCCGCGATCCGCCGCTCCACCTCGGTGAACGTCCCCTTGTCGACGACGTGGTCGTCCGTGCCCACCAGCCCGCCGACCACCGACTCCCCCAGCCCCCGGGCCGCGCTGACCACGATCCGGTCGCGGCGCCCCGTCGTGGGGTCGGCGGTGAAGAGCACGCCGGAGGCCTCGGCCTCGACCATCCGCTGCACGACGACGGCGAGCCGCGGGTCGGCCACCTCCCGCCGGGCGCGGTAGTCGATCGCCCGCGCGGTCCACAGCGACGCCCAGCACCGCACGACGGCGGCGAGCAGCGCCTCCTCGCCGCGGACGTTGAGGAACGTGTCCTGCTGCCCGGCGAAGCTCGCGTCGGCGAGGTCCTCGGCGGTGGCGGACGAGCGCACCGCGACGGGTCCGCCGCCGAGCTGGGCGTAGGCCCCGCGCAGGGCGTCGGCGACCTCCGCGGGGACCGCGGCCGCGTGCAGGGCGGCCTGGATCCGTGCGGCCGCGGCCTCCGGGTCCTCGCCCTCCCGCGGTCCGACCGGCTCCCGCGGTGTCGCGGCGACCGCGACCCCGGCGAGCTCCGGCTCGAGCACCGCGGCACCGGCGAGGCCGGGTTCGGCGAACGCGGCGTCGACGAACGCGGCGTACGCCCCCGTCGTCAGCACGAACCCCGCAGGGACGGGCAGGCCCGCTCTCGCCAGCTCGCCGAGGTTCGCACCCTTGCCCCCGACCGCGGCGAGGTCACCCGACCCGACCTGCGCGAACCACCGCACGGCGTCCATGGGACCAGTCTGGCCCCGGGTCAGGGGCGCTCGCCACGCGCCGCGCGCTCCACGATCCGGGCGATCCGGTTCGCCCGGGTCTCCGGGCGCTTGGCCAGCGCGAGCGACTCCAGCCCCGCCCGCCGGGCCGAGGGCGGGAAGGCGGCGAAGTGCTCCGCGGCGGCGGGCACGGCGTCGAGCGCGGCGCGCAGGTCGTCCGGCACGATCCCGGCCTGGGCGTCGGCGAGCAGCAGCCAGGTCCCGGTCGCCTCGGCGTGCTCGACCAGCGCCAGCCCCGCGGGCGCCATCCGCCCCTCGGCGATCAGCCGTTCCGCGGCGGCCCGGTTGATCGTGCTCCACGCCGCCTTCGGGTTCCGCGGGCTGAACCGCTGCGCCCGCGCCTCGGCGGAGAGCGAGCGCGAGAGGCTGTCGATCCACCCGAAGCACAGCGCCTCCTCCACGGCCTCGGTGTGCGTGATCCCCCGCCCGCCCCGCGGGACCACCAGCCACACCTCGGCGGTGTCGGCGGCGTGGGCCTCCAGCCAGGCCCGCCACCCCGCCCGATCGACCTCCAGCGTCTCCATGTCCCCAGGATGCGGGATCGAAGTGCTCACTTTCTGCACACTTCTGCGCGGCGCCGCAGCTGCGCGGCCCGACCCTCCTCCTGCGGCAGGGCGAGCGCGGCGTCCCAGGCCCGTCGGGCGCCCGCGCGGTCGCCGAGACGGGTGAGCAGCTCGGCGCGGGAGGCGTGCCACAGCGGGTACCGCTCCAGGCCGACGACGGCCTCGACCGCCGCCAGCCCCGCGGCGGGCCCGTCCCGCTCCGCGACCGCCGCGGCCCGGTTCAGCGCGACGACCGGCGTCCCGGCGACCGTGAGCAGCACGTCGTACCAGGACACGACGGCGGCCCAGTCGGTGTCCGCCCAGGTCGGGGCGAGGGCGTGGCAGGCCGCGATGGCCGCCTGCACGACGTACGGGTCGGGCACGTCCGGGCTGCGCCGCAGCCCCTCCCCGACCAGCTCGATCCCCTCGCCCACGAGGTCCGGGCGCCAGCGGGTCCGGTCCTGGTCGGCGAGCAGGACCGGGTGGCCCGCGGCGTCCCGACGGGCGTCGCGGCGGGCGTCGGACAACAGCTCCAGGGCGAGCAGGCCGAGCACCGAGGGCTCGCCCGGCATCAGCTCGCGCAGCAGCCGGGTGAGCCGGACGGCCTCGTCGACCAGCGCGGGGCGCGCCTCGCCGATCGGGTCGTCGCCCTCGGTGAAGAGCAGGTAGACGGTGGCGAGCACGCCGCGCAGCCGGTCCGGCAGCTCGTGGTCGGCGGGCACCCGGTAGGGGATCCGGGCCCGGGCGATCTTCTGCCGGGCGCGGGTGAGCCGCTTGGCCATCGTCTCCGGCGGGACCACCAGCGCCTCGGCGATCTCGTCCACGGAGAGTCCACACAGGACCTTGAGGGCCAGCGCGACCTGGGTCTCGTGGGCGAGCGCGGGATGGCAGCAGGTGAACAGCAGGCGCAGCTGGTCGTCGCGCACGGTCTCGGGTTCCGTGGCGTCGTCGACGGGCATCGCCAGGACCTCCTTGGCCGGCCGCGCCGACTCCCGCCGCAGCAGGTCGACGGCCCGCCGCCGCGCGGTGAGCGTGAGCCAGGCCCGGGGCTCCGCCGGGACGCCGTCGCGCGGCCAGCGCTCGAGCGCGCGCAGGGTGGCGTCCTGCACGGCGTCCTCGGCCAGCTGCAGGTCCCCGGTCAGCCGGACCAGCGTGGCCAGCACGCGCCGGCCCTCGTCGCGGACGAGCGCGACGAGGACCGAGCGGGCCGGGTCCAGGGTCAGCCCCCGAAATCGATCACCGGGCGGACCTCGACGGCCCCGTCCCAGGCGCCGGGGATGGTCGCGGCGACCTTCACCGCCTCGTCGAGGTCGCTGCACTCCAGCAGGTAGAAGCCGGTCAGCGCCTCCTTGGTCTCGGCGTACGGGCCGTCGGTGGTGACGATGTCGCCCCCCTTCCCGCCCTGCACGCGGACCGTGGTGGCGGTCGCGGTCTGGTAGAGCGCGGCACCCCCGCGCAGGATGGCGGCGGCGGCCTGCCCGAACTCGGCGTAGTCCTTCGTCTCCTGGTCGAACTCCGGCCGCGTCCAGTCGACGTCACGGCTGTAGATGAGGGCGGCGTACTGCGGCATGGTGGCTCCTCGGCTCGTGCGCCGGCGTGGGCGCCGGCGTCATCCGATGGACGAACGGGGTGCCGCCGGAATGGACAGCCTCCGCGCAGAACTTCTCGCGGCCGCCTCCCGCAGCGTTTCGCGAGCCGCGCCGAATGCCCGGTCTCGTCCCGTTCAGCCGGTCGACCCGCGCCCATCCCCGCCCCGGCCCGATCACTCCTGGACGCCGAACTCCTTCTTCACCTCGGCCCGCCAGGCCGCGTAGTCGTCGTTGCCTGCGAGGCCGAGCTGTCCGATGCAGTCCGCGCAGCGGCCGACGATCCGCAGGAGGGCCTGCGAGCCGCACCGGACGCAGGTCTGCGGGAGGGCGGTGGAGGTGTCGTCGTCGGACATGCCCCGAGTGTGCCCGACGGCCCACGGCGCGGATCCGGGGCCCGGCGTCGTCGACGGCGAGGGCTGCACCGACCGGACCGCCACCGTCCGACCCCGACCACGCGGTCGTCGTCAGCGCAGCAGGATGCAGCTCGAGCTCGCGGCCGCCAGCAGGCGGTCGTCCGCGTCGCGCAGCTCGGCCTGCGCCAGCGCGGTGCGCCTGCCCGCGTTGAGGACCCAGCCCGTGGCCGTGACCTCGCCGCTGGTCGCGGTCATCGGGCGGAGGAACTTCACGTCCAGGTCGAGGCTGGTGTAGCCGACGCCTGCGGGCAGGGTCGTGTGCACCGCGCAGCCCATCGCGGAGTCCAGCAGCGTGGCGAACACCCCGCCGTGCACCGTGCCGAGTGGGTTGTACTGGTGCTCCCCCGGCGTCATCCGGAAGACCGCGCGGCCGTGGCTGAACGAGTCCAGCGCGAACCCGACGAGCGACAGGATGGGCGGCGGGGGCAGCTCGCCGGCGAGCAGGGCGGCGAACACCTCCATCCCGGTCATCCCGGCCGCCCCTGCCATCCCGGCCGGGTCCTCCCAGGTATGGGTCCGGCTGCGGGTGACGGGTTGCACGTCGGTCATGCGGCCCACCCTAGCTGGATTCCGAAGAAGAACCCAGCACCGGCCGCGCGCGCGGTGGCAACGATCCGGTCGCGGCGATCGAGAACCGTCCGACCCGCCCGCTAGCGTGATCACCCCCGGACCCGGAAGGCCGCTCCCGTGACCTCACCCTCTCGCCGGCCGCGCCGACGGTGGATCCCGATCGTCGTGGCCCTCGTGCTGGGCGCCGTCCTGGTGGTCGTGGTGCGCGCGCTGGTCACCGGAGGCGGCGGGGCGGGGAGCGACGACCCGGCGCCGAGCCGCGCCGACCGGGCGGACTGCGTGCCGCTGAACGTCACGGCGTCGTCGGAGAAGGCGGCGCTGCTGTCCGCGGTCGCGAACAGCTACAACAACACCGACCGGCAGGTGGACGGGCGGTGTGCGGACGTGCGGGTCACCTCGATGGCGTCCGGCGAGGCGGCCGCGGCGCTCGCGGCGGACTGGAACGAGGCGGTGAGCGGACCGCGGCCGGACGTCTGGAGCCCGGCCGCGTCGTCCTGGGCGGGCGTGCTGGAACAGCGGCTGACGGCGGCGGACCGGCCGAACCTCGTGCCCGCCGACCGGCCGTCGGTCGCACAGACACCGCTGGTCATCGCGATGCCGCAGCCGATGGCGGAGGCGCTGGGCTGGCCGGACGAGGCGATCGGCTGGACCGAGCTCGCCGCGCTGGAGGCGGAGCCGCAGGGCTGGGGCGCGCGGGGGCACCCGGAGTGGGGGACCTTCCGGCTCGGCAAGACCAATCCCACGCTCTCCACGTCCGGGCTGAACGCCACCGTCGCCGCGTTCTTCGCCGCCACCGGCCGGTCCACGGACCTGGTCTCCGCGGACGTGGCCGCCGAGCCCAACCGCGCGTTCGTGCAGCGGGTGGAGAGCGGCGTCGTGCACTACGGCGACACCACGCTGACCTTCCTGCAGAACCTCGCGGAGGCGGACGCGCGCGGCAACTCGTTGTCCTACATCAGCGCGGTGACCGTCGAGGAGAAGTCGGTCTGGGACTACAACCAGGGCAACCCCTCCGGCGACCCGGCCACCGCGGGCCGGGGCGCGAAGCCGCGCGTCCCGCTCGTCGCGATCTACCCGCGGGACGGCACCCTGCTCTCGGACAACCCCTTCCTCACCCTGACCGCCCCCTGGGTGGACGCGCCGAAGCAGGCCGCGGCCGCGGACTTCCTGGCCTACCTGCGCGAGCCGGAGCAGCAGCAGCGCTTCACCGACGCCGCGTTCCGCAGCTTCGAGGGCGTCCCCGGCGCCCCGATCACCCGCGAGAACGGCCTGCTGCCGGAGACCCGGCTGGCGGTGCTCGGGCCGCCGCCCGCCCCGGTGCTTGCCGAGATCGTCGCGTCCTGGACGGACCTGCGGAAGAAGGCCAACCTGGTCTTCGTGATGGACGTCTCGGGATCCATGGGCGAGGCGGTCTCCGGCACCGGCCGCACCCGGCTGGACCTGGCCAAGCAGGCCGCCGAGGAGGGGCTGGGGCTGCTCGGCGCGGAGGACACGCTCAGCGTGTGGACCTTCAGCACGCCCCAGGCGGGCGAGCGGCAGCCGTTCCGGGTGGTGGTGCCGCCCGGGCAGGTCGGGGCGAGCCGCGACCAGGTGCAACGCGTGGTGCGCAGCCTCGAACCGGGCGGCGGGACCGCGCTCTACGCCACGACCCGGGCGGCCGTCGAACAGGTGCGGCAGACCTTCGACCCGAACCGGATCAATGCCGTCGTGCTGCTGACGGACGGGGTCAACGAGTACCCGCCGGACAACGACCTGGACGGGCTGGTCGCGGGCCTGGACGCCGAGGACGCCTCGCAGGTCGTGCGCGTCTTCCCGATCGCGTACGGCGAGGACGCCTCGCTGGACGTGCTCAGCGGGATCGCGAAGGCCACCCGCGCGGCGTCCTACGACGCCGGGGACGAGGCCTCGATCCGCCGGGTCATGACGAACGTGATCTCGAACTTCTGATGTCGCTGAGGGCGCGCCTGGCCGATCCGTGGGCGGCGGTGATCGGGGCTGTCGCAGGTGGCCTGACCTGGGCGGTCATCCCCGCGGGCGGGATCGGCATCGCCGCGGGAGCGGGGGTCGCGGCGGTGGTCTACGGCGCCAAGGTCGCGTCGGACGCCGTGCTGAACCGCAGCCCCGAGCCCGATCCGCTCCCCCAGCCGCTCGCCCTGCCCGACCCGCCGCGGGGCAGCGCCGCGCGGCGGCTGCTGGACCGTGCCGAGGAGGCCCTGCGCGCGTTGGACGCGACCGTGGAGGGCGCCGCGGCAGGCGTCACCCGGGACCAGATCCGCGAGGTCGGGGACAAGGCCGCAGGCGCGCGCTCGCAGATCCGCAGGCTGGCGGGCCGGGCCACGGCGTTCGACCAGGCCTGCGGGCAGATCCCCGTGGAGCGGCTGACCGCGGAGCGGGCCCGGCTCGAGCGGGCCCGGCCGAAGGATCCGGCGGTGCGCGCGGAGCAGGACAGCGCCCTGGTGAGCGTCGAGGGCCAGCTCGCTGCCTACGAGCGGTTGACGGCGGCGCGAGACGCCGCGCTCGCCAGGCTGCACTCCACCGCCGTCGGGTTGGAGGGGCTGCGCACCCGGGCCGTCGAGCTGCTCGCCCTGGCCGCCACGACCGGGGACGAGCCGGGTGAGCTGGGCGGGGAGCTCACCGCGAACCTGGGCGCCGAGCTGGACGCCCTGCGCTCCGCCCTCGCCGAGGTGGACCGGCTGGCCCGGGGTTAGCGCTGCCGGTACGCCATGTCCTGGAGGCGCTTGATGCGCTCGGCGATCGGCGGGTGGGTCGAGAACAGCCGCGCCATGTGCTCGCCGGGCCGGAAGGGGGAGGCGATCATGAGGTGGGACTGCGAGACGAGCTGCGGGTCCGGGGGCAGCGGGGCCAGTGCGGTGCCGCGCTCCAGCTTGTGCAGCGCCGACGCCAGCGCCAGCGGGTCCCCGGTGAGCCGTGCGCCGGAGGCGTCCGCCTGGAACTCGCGCGAGCGGCTCACGGCCATCTGCACGACGCCTGCGGCGATCGGCCCGAGCAGCGCGATCAGGATCGCGGCGACCGGGTTCGGCCGGTCCTCGTCGTCTCCGAACAGCCCGGCGAACATCGCCATGTTCGCCAGGAAGCTGATCATCGAGGCCATCGCGCCCGCGACGCAGGAGATCAGGATGTCCCGGTTGTACACATGGGACAGCTCGTGACCGAGGACGGCGCGCAGCTCGCGCTCGTCCAACAGCTCGAGCAGCCCGGTGGTGGCGCAGACCGCCGCGTTGCGCGGGTTGCGGCCGGTGGCGAACGCGTTCGGCGCGTCGGTGGGGCTGAGGTAGAGCTGCGGCATCGGCTGCCGCGCGCGCTGCGACAGCTCGCGCACGATCCGGTAGAGCCCGGGCGCCTCCGCCTCGGTCACCGGGCGGGCGTGCATGGCACGCAGGGACATCGTCGCCGAGTTGAAGTAGGCGTAGCCGTTCAAGGCCAGCGCGACGACCAGGGCGAGGATCAGCCCGGTCCGGCCCGCGACCAGGCCACCGACCAGCAGGACGAGCGCGCTCATCCCGCCGAGCAGCACCGCCGTCTTCAGCCCGTTGAGGTGACCGTGCACCGTGCCCACTCCCGCCCCTCCCCACTTCCTGCCGAGACAACGACCCGGGTCCGGAGCGTGTTCCGCGGGACGGCCGGTTCACCGCCGCCGCTCATGTCAGGATCACCCCATGAGCACCGAAGTCCGCACGACGGTCGAGGACGGCGTCGCCCTGCTGACCGTGTCGAACCCCGAACGACGCAACGCGATGAACCTCGACCTCTCGGCGAAGCTGGTGGCGGCGTTGGACGCGGCGGTGGCGGATCCGGCCGTCGGCGCCGTCGTCATCACCGGTGAGCCGCCCGCGTTCTGCGCGGGCGGGGACCTGTCCGAGCTCCAGGGCGCCGACCCGGAGCGGCTCCGCACGGTCTACGCCGGTTTCCTCTCCGTCGCGCAGTGCCCGCTGCCCACCGTGGCCGCGGTCAACGGGGCCGCCGTGGGCGCCGGGCTGAACCTCGCCCTGGCCTGTGATCTCCGTCTCGCCGGGCCCGGCGCGCGGTTCGACGCCCGCTTCATGCAGCTCGGCCTGCACCCCGGCGGCGGCTACACGTGGATGGTCGACCGGGCGCTCGGCACCCAGGGCGCGAAGGCCCTGACGCTGTTCTGTGACGTGCTGGACGCGGCCGAGGCGGAGCGCGTCGGGCTCGTCTGGCGCCGGTACGACGACGACGCCGCCCTGCTCGCGGGCGCCCTGGAGCTGGCGGGCCGGGCCGCCGCCGCCCCCCGGTCGCTGATCGAGACGACCAAGGCCACCATGCGGGTGACCGCGGGAGCGATCTCGCACACCGAGGCGACCGAGATCGAGGTGAGGGCGCAGGCGGCTTCCGTACACTCGGCGGAGTTCCAGGAGAGGGTCACCGCGTTGCAGGCACGGATCAGCAGACGGTGACCGCGTCCTGCAGGGCCAACCGCGCGGATGTGACGTCACGCCGGGCTCGGGGACACTGCGGGACACAGGGCGTTAACCTCGTCCGGACATTCGAGCACACGAACCGAATCGGGGAATGACCTCGACATGACGACCAACGACACAGCCGTCACGTCCGAGCCCGAGGTCGTCACCAAGGACCGGGTCGTCATCCGGTTCGCGGGCGACTCGGGTGACGGCATGCAGCTCACGGGTGACCGTTTCACCTCCGAGACCGCGACGTTCGGCAACGACCTGTCGACCCTGCCGAACTTCCCCGCGGAGATCCGGGCTCCTGCCGGGACCCTGCCCGGGGTGAGCTCGTTCCAGCTGCACTTCGCCAACTACGACATCCTCACCCCCGGGGACCGGCCGGACGTGTTGGTGGCGATGAACCCCGCCGCGCTCAAGGCCAACATCGCCGACCTGCCCAAGGGCGGGGTGTTGATCGTCAACACCGACGAGTTCACCAAGCGGAACCTGACCAAGGTCGGGTACGCCACCAACCCCCTCGAAGACGACTCGCTCGACGACTTCCAGGTCCACGAGGTCGCCATGGCCACCCTGACCCGGGGTGCGTTGGAGGA
>NZ_BAABGT010000037.1:0-1308 GCF_039541715.1 Pseudonocardia xishanensis | reverse complement strand
CGCGAACGAGATCCTGAAGACTGCCTCCTTGGACTCAACCGGTCAGCGCAACAATGCGGCGATCCTATCGGCCGGGGTGTCGAAGTCGAGCGTCTTGCGCGGGCGCGTGTTGAGTTGATGGGCGACCTGGTCGAGGTCGTCCTGGGTGGCGTCGATGCGAGTGCCCTTCGGGAAGTACTGACGCAGGAGGCGATTGGTGTTCTCGTTCGTGCCACGCTGCCAGGGACTGGCAGGGTCGGCGAAGTACACCTGCAGCCCGGTGTTCGCGGTGACGGTCTTGTGCCCGGCCAGCTCCATCCCGCGGTCCCAGGTCAACGACTTGCGCACCTGAGCGGGCAGCCGGGTCATCACCTGCGACAGGCCGCGGGTGACCGAGTGCATGTCGCGGCCGGGCAGCGCGACCAGCACCGTGAACCGGGTGGAGCGCTCGACGACGGTGGCGATCTGGGTCAGCCCACGCCCGATGAGTAGATCACCCTCCCAGTGTCCGGGAACGGCCCGGTCGGCGACCTCGGCGGGGCGATGGCGGATGGAGACCGCGTCGGTGATCTGCGAGCGCCACTGCCCGGTCACGGTGTTGTGCACGTTGCGCCGGATCGGCCGACCCGAGCGCAGGTGGCGCTGCAGGTTCTTGGCCAGTACGCCGCGGGCCTGCACGAACAGCGACTTGTAGATCGTCTCGTGTGACACCCGCATCCCCGACCCCGGCTGGTGGTGCTTGCGCAGGTACCCGGCGATCTGCTCCGGGGACCAGTCCACCCCGAGCTTGCCGGCCACGAACCGGCGCAGCCGCTCGTTGCGGGCCAGCAGGCACAGCTTCGGGCGCCGGGCACGGCGCCCGGCCCGGTCGGCGGCGTCCACGGCCCGGTACTTGCGCGGCCCCTTGTTCCGGCCGATCTCCCGGCTGATCGTCGACGGCGACCGGCCGAGACGACGGGCGATCGAGCGCATCGACTCCCCACGCGCGGGGCCGCGGGAGATCTCCTCCCGCTCAGCGAGGGTGAGCGCGCCCTCCCGACGCCGCCGCGGCGCCGGCACGTACCCGCCTGCGCCCTTGAGCACGGTGAACACCGACCCGGGCGGACGCAGGATCGCCCGGACGATCTCGGAGATCGACTCCCCACGCCCCTCCGGTCCCACAACTCCTGCCTGTCCTCGTCCGACATGCCCGGACGGCCCAACCTCGCCAACGCCAGCACCTCCACCATGATCATCTATCACGGTGTTGCACTGACCGGTTGAGTCCAAGTCGGCGTTTTTCGCGCAGGCGGAGCTGGACCGTCGACTCAAGTAAGACTTCTGTTCGTT
>NZ_BAABGT010000036.1:0-53468 GCF_039541715.1 Pseudonocardia xishanensis | reverse complement strand
CGCCCCGGCCCGCCGCCGTGCCCGAGCCGCAGCCCGCCGCGGCGACCGCACCGCGGGCCGCCGCCGATCCCCGTCGGGCCACGGCCGCGCTGATGGCGCGGTCGAAGCGGGAGATCCCGCACTACTACCTGAGCACCCAGGTGGACCTCGCCGACGCCCTCGACCGGCTGCGCACGCACAACCGTGCCGTCCCGGTCCCCGACCGGATCCTGCCCGCCGCGCTCCTGCTGTCCGCGGCGGCACGGGCGCTGCGGGCGGTCCCGGAGCTGAACGGGCACTGGGTCGACGACGCCTTCCACCCCGCCGACCACGTCCACCTCGGCGTGGCCGTCGCGGTGCGCGGCGGCGGCCTCACCGTCCCCGTGCTCCGCGACGCCGACACCCTCGACCTGTCCGCCCTCATGGCCGCGCTCACCGAGGCGGGCACCCGGGCCCGCGCCGGGCACCTGCGTTCCTCGGACGTCGGCGGCGCCACCGCGACCGTCACGAACCTCGGTGACCAGGGCGTCGACGCGATCATCGGCGTGATCCACCCGCCCCAGGTCGCCCTCGTCGGGATCGGGGCGGTCCGCGAGCGGCCCTGGGTGGTGGACGGCGAGGTCCGCGCCCGGCCCGTCGTCGACCTGACCCTCGCCGCCGACCACCGCGCCACGGACGGCGCCACCGGTGCCCGCCTGCTGCGTGAGATGGGCAGGCTGGTGCACCACCCGGACGCCCTCCTCCCCGCGCCCCCGAGCGACCCCGACCGCCCCGGGGCCGCGGTCCCGCGCCGCATGTGACGGTCCGGCCCGGCGGCTCGGCTCGGCGGCCGGGCCCGGCTCGGCCGCTCAGTTCCGCGAAGGGTCGATCGGGACGGTCCAGTCCACCCGGGTGCCGTGCGGCTCCACCGCGGTCAGGGTCATCCGGCCACCGCGGCGCTCGGCGCGGCGGCGGAGGTTGGCCAGGCCGCTGCGGCGACCGCCCGGGCCGAGCCCGACGCCGTCGTCGCGGACCACCAGGGCGAGCTCGCCGTCCCCGGCGACGAGGTCGACCTCGACCGTCGAGGCGCGGGCGTGTTTGGCCACGTTGGCCAGGCTCTCGCGCGCGACCGCGCAGAGGTCGTCGACCAGCTCGGCGCGGTCCCCGGCCTCGAGGGAGCCCAGCAGGGTGTCGACCGGGCCGGAGAACCGCAGCTGCGGGGTGTGCCCGAGGGCGGAGGCCGCGTCGGTGACCACGCCGAGCACCCCCGAGCGCAGGCCGTCGTCGGAGTCGTCCGCCCGCCGTCGGATGCCGAAGATGCTGGTGCGGATCTGGGCGATGGTGTCGTCCAGGTCCGAGACGACCGCCCGGAGCCGCGCGGCGTTCGCCGGGTCGAGCCGGGCCGCGATCCCCTGCAGGGACAGCCCGGAGGCGAAGAGCCGCTGGATGACGTGGTCGTGCAGGTCCGCGGCGATCCGCTCGCGCTCGTCCAGCATCGCCGAGCGCTCCGCCTCGGCGCGGGCGTCCGCCAGCTCGAGGGCGAGCGCGGCCTGGGTCGCGAACCCGGCGGCCATCCGCAGGTCCTCCTCCCGGAACGGGACGCGGCCCCGCAGCCGGGCGACCGCGAGCACGCCGGTCGTCTGCGCGATCCCGGCCATGGGCACCACGAGCACCGGGCCGATGTCGATCGCGTCCTCCAGCATCGCGGGCGGCAGGCCCGGATGGTCGTGGGCGTCCGCCAGCCGCAGCGGCTCCCCGGTGCTCAGCACGTGCGAGCACAGGCTGGCGCCGATCCGGGAGGTGTGCCCGACGAGCTCGGCCGCGGGCCGAGACGTCGTGGGCCCCCCGACCGCCGTGGCGACGCGCAGGGTGCGCCGCTCCGCGTCCGGGAGCAGGACCGCGACCAGGTCGGCGCCCGCCAAGCGGTGGGCGTGCTCGGCGATCTCGCGCAGCGGCGGGGCGCCGCCCGGCTCGAGCATCCGCCGGGTGATCTCCGCCGTGGCGCCCAGCCACTCGCCGCGGCGGTGGGTGGTCTCGAACTGGCGCGCGTTGTCGATCACCACGGCGGCCGTCGCGGCGAGCGAACGGGCCAGCTCCTCGTCCTCGGCGGTGAACCCGCCGTGGGTGCTCTCGGTGAGGTAGAGGTTGCCGAACACCTCGTCCCGGATGCGGATCGGCACGCCGAGGAAGGTGGTCATCGGCGGATGCCGCGCCGGGAACCCGGAGCCGCGGGGGTCCGCGGTGAGGTCGTCGAGCCGGATGGGGTGCGGGTCCTCGATCAGCGCGCCGAGCAGGCCCTTGCCCTCGGGCAGGTGCCCGATCGCCGCCGCGGTCTCCGGCGGCATCCCGACGTGCACGAACTCCGCCAGCCCGCCGCGCCCGTCCAGCACACCGAGCGCCGCGTACCGGGCCCCGACGACCTCCCGCGCGGCCTCGGCGATCCGGTGCAGCACGGCCGCCGGGGCCAGGTCCGTGATGATCGTCCGGTTGGCCCGCAGCAGTCCGCGCAGCCGACCCTGGACGCCGATCACCTCCTGGGCGCGGTCGACGAGCTGTTCGAGCAGCTGGTCGAGCTCCATCCGCGGCGCGTCCGCGAAGGTCAGCTCGGGGGCGTCCGCGGCGGTGCGGCTGTCTGCGGTGCGGCTGTCTGCGGTGCGGCTGTCTGCGGTGCGGCTGTCTGCGGTGCGGCTGTCTGCGGTGCGGTTGTGGTCCATGTGGGTCATCCCTGCCTGGAGACCGGTGCGTGGCCCCGTGCCGAGCGCCTTGCGGGACGCCTGTCGGACTGCGCACCGCGGGGGCCGGGCGGCACTCGGCCTGTCTAAACCCCTGAACCGGTGTGGGAGAAGGGCTGTGCGGACAATTCAGCCGCTCGGCCCACACCCGTGCCCCTCATCCTGCCGAGCGCTTTGTCCTGTTCGGAGGCTCACCCGGCCGCGAACCGGACCGCGTCGCCGGGTCCCAGCGGCCGGACCTCCCCGTCGCAGCCGACCCGCACCGGGGTCCCGGGCCCGTCCGCCGCGGCGATCCGGACCTCCCGACCGCTGACCCGCAGGTCCAGGGTCAGGCCCCGGTACTCGATGGTGAACCCCAGCTCCCCGTACCGCGCGGGCCAGTGCGGGTTCACCCACAGCACGTCGGCACGGGTCTCCAGGCCGCCGAAGCACCGCTGCAGCAGGTCCACCGAGCCCGCCATCGCCCCCAGGTGCACCCCCTCGGCGGTGGTGCCGCCCTGGACGTCCGCCAGGTCGCTGCGCAGGGCCCGCTCGAAGTGCTCCAGGGAGTCCTCGCGGTGGGCGCGGGCGAGCACCCAGGCGTGCACCAGCGCGCTCAGCGTCGAGCCGTGCACGGTGTGGGCGAGATGGTGGGAGATCGTGCGGCGGATGGCGTCCGGGGGCAGCGCGTACCCGAGGCCGCCGAGGAGCTCGCGCAGCTCGTCCGCCGAGAGCAGGTAGAACAGCATCAGCGCGTCCGCCTGCTTGCTGACCTGGTAGTCGTCGACCGAGCGGCCCTCGGCCTCCAGGATCCGGTCCATCCGCTGCAGGTCCCCGTAGCGGCGCCGGTAGTCCTCGAGGTCCAGCTCGGGCAGCGCGCTCGCGCCGTGGAACTGTTCCAGGACGCCGTCCGCGCGGAAGGGCACGTAGAGCCGCCGCCGCAGGACGTCCCAGTGCATCCGCTCCGCGGCCCCGAGGTCGAGGCGCTCCAGCAGCTCGGTCCGCCGCGTGGTGGGCAGCGCGGCCAGCGTGTCCTCGGCCCGGTGCCAGAGCCAGACGGCCATGACGTTGGTGTAGGCGTTGTCGTCGACGCCGGGGGTCGTCGCGCCCGGGTAGCGGGTGGAGTACTCGTCGGGGCCGATCACGCCGCGGATCCGGTAGCGGTCCAGCGCGGCGTCGTGCGCGGTGAGGTCGGCGAAGAACCGGGCGGTCTCCAGGATGACCTCGGCGCCGTGCCCGGCCAGGAAGTCCAGGTCGCCGGTGGCCTGGTAGTACTGCCAGACGTCGAAGGCCACCGCCAGGCCGACGTGCCGCTGCAGCCTGCTGACGTCCGGGATCCACCGTCCCGAGAGCGGGTTGAGGTGCATCCACTGGCTCTCCTCCCGCCCGTCGCTGCCGGACTGCCACGGGTACATCGCCCCGCGGTGGCCCACCTCGCGGGCGGCCCGGCGAGCGGCGTCCAGCCTGCGGACGCGGTAGTGCAGCAGGGCCCGGGCGAGCTGCGGCATCCGGAGCGTGAGCAGCGGCAGCACGAAGATCTCGTCCCAGAACACGTGCCCGCGGTAGGCCTCGCCGTGCAGGCCGCGCGCCGGGACGCCCGCGTCGAGGTCGAGATCGTGCGGCGAGGCCGTCTGCAGGACGTGGAACAGCCCCAACCGCAGCGTGCGCAGGGTCTCGACGGTCGCCGGGCCGCGCAGGTCGACGCGGAACCGCCGCCACAGCCTGCCCCAGGCGAGCTCGTGGCTCGCCAGTAGCGACTCGAAGTCCGGGGCCGACGCCAGCTCGTCGACCGCCGCGGTCGCGGGGTGCGACACGGCGACGTCCCGGGAGGTCACCAGCGCCACCGTCTTCTCGACGGTCACCGGCTCGCCCGCGCGGACCTCCACCGCCATCCGGTGCGCCACCAGCCCGCGGGAGCGCTCCAGCTCCCGCTCGGCCCGCCCGCGGTCGACCCGGGTGCGGGCGGCGACGGCGACCAGCAGCTCGGACTGCGTGGTGGTCGCCGTGAGCAGCACGGTCTCCGGGTCGGGCTCGGCGAGGCCGCGGACCCGCAGGTGGCGGCTCGCCATGTCCCGGTAGCGGGCGACGCCTGCGTTCGACACGGCGCCGTCGATCCCCGACCGGACCTCCAGCCGCCCGCTCCAGTTCTCGGGCATGACGACCGTCTGCAGCGCGGCCAGGTGCCGCTGGCCCATGTGCACGAGCCTGCGCTGCCGCACCGTGGTCCGCCTGCCCCCGGCGTCGGCGAGGCGGACCACCCGGGTCAGCAGCCCCCGGCGCAGGTCCAGCGTGACCCGCTGCTCGACGATCTCGGCCGGGCCGAGCTCGAGGAGCAGCCAGTTGGGCAGGTTGACCATGCTCTCGGTCTCGACGGCCAGCCCGCCGACGCGGTCCGGCAGCCGGTTGAAGAACCCGCCCGCGTAGGTGCCGGGATAGTGCACCCCGTCCGCGCGGCTCTCCGGCGCGGCGCCCCGGACGGCCTGGTAGCCGTTGCCCAGGGTGCAGAGCGCCTCGCGGCGGCCCTCGTCGGCGGGGTCGAAGCCCTCGAAGACGAGGGTCCAGGGGTCGTCGGTCCCGCGGACCGCGGCGGGCGTCGCTCCCGGTCCGGCACCCGCCGAGGGGGCGTGCGCGGCCTGCAGGTCGTCGTCGGTCGTCGTCCGCACCATGGCCTCCACGGTCACGCCCGGCGCGACGCGATCCCAGGGTCGAAGGTCTCTCGGCGGAGGTCCCCGCGGCCCCGGGTCGGCGCGGTCCCTTCGACCCTGCCGTCGGCGGCGGCCCCGGGGGATCGTCGCCGCCATGACCGAGCACACCGTCCCGACCGGCGCCGACGCCCGCGCGCTCGTCCTCGACGTCCTGCGCACGATCGCCCCCGGCCCGGCGCTGGAGTCCCTGCGCCCCGACGACGACCTCCGCGACGTCCTCGGCCTCGACTCGCTGGACTTCCAGGCCCTCGTGGCCCGGGTGTCGGAGCGCACCGGCCTGCGGATCGAGGAGGACGACTACGCCGACCTCGCCGACCTCGCGGGCTGGGTCCGGCACCTCACGAGCTGACCGGCACCTCCGCCGACCGGCCCTCCGCCGAGCGGCAGAGCGGCCCGACGATCGCGACGGGGCACTCCGCCAGCAGCACCACCCGGCGCCCGACTTCGCCGAGCCCGATCACCGACGACCGGCCGCGGGCCCCGAGCACGACCAGGTGCGCCCCCTTGGAGGCCTGCACCAGCGCCCGCTCCGGCCGGTCCCGGACGACCGTGTGCCGCAGGCGCACCGCGGGGTACGCCCGACGGAGCGGTGCGATCCGGGCGTCGAGGACGCGCCGGACGTCCGGGGCGAACGCGGCGAAGTCGAGCTCCTCGGTGCCGGCGTCCAGCGGCGCGTCGCTCCACGCGTGCACGATCTCGAGCGGCAGGCCCCGCTCCGTCGCCTCGCGGAAGGCGACGGCGAGCGCGGCGTCGCCGTCCTCCGCCCCGTCGAGCCCGGCGACGATCCCGCCGTCCTCGGACGGGTGACCGGGACGCTCCACCACCACGAGCGGACAGCGGGCGCGCCCGGCCAGCGCGACCCCGAGCATCGTGCCCGCCCAGCCGCCCACCGGCCCGCCGATGACCAGCAGGTCGGCCTGCTCCGAGGCCCGGCCGAGCTCCTCGGCGGGCACCCCCTCGCGCACCGACCGTTCGATGCGGACCTCCGGGAGGTGCTCGGCCGCGCGGGCCGCGGCCACCGAGAGCCTGACCTCGGCGAGCGCCAGCCGCGCCGCCCGCGCCCCGTCCGCGGCCACCCGGGCCGACGGGATCGGGTCGGCCGCCCACGGCGTCACCGTCAGCAGCCGCAGCACCGCACCCCGGCGGGCGGCCTCGCGGGCCGCCCACGACACCGCGACCAGGGCGGGGGCGTCGCCGTCGACGCCCACCAGCACCACGGGGCTCATCGCATCTTCTCCGGGACGTGGTCGATGGCGGCCAGCACGGCCTCGGCCAGCGCGCGGGCGGCGTCGCCGGTCAGCGTCGAATGATCGCGGATCGCCGCGGCGACGAGGTCCACGCGCCGCTCGTGCGGGGTCGGTGCCCGGTGGACGGTCTCGACGGTGGTCATCTGTCCCTCCTCGATCGAGCTCTACGCGGCCGGTGGCCGCCGGAACCGACGCTAGGACCGGCCCCGGGCCGCGCACACGGGCCGGACGGCACCCCCGTGACGTCCGGAGGACCCACCGCCGGACGGCCCGCCGGAGGGGTGGCCGACGACCCTGGTCACGCGCCACGACCCGCTCGCACGCTGGCCGTCGACGTGGGGCAGAGGAGGGTGGGATGGACGCGATCGAGGTCGACGACCTGCACAAGGTCTACGGGGCGGTCCACGCGGTCGACGGGGTGTCGTTCCGCGTGCGGACCGGGGAGGTGTTCGCCCTGCTCGGGCCCAACGGCGCGGGCAAGACGACCGCCGTCGAGATCCTGGAGGGCCACCGCAGGCGCACCGCCGGACGGGTCTCCGTGCTCGGCTGCGATCCCGAGCGCGGCGGCCGCGACCTGCGCGAGCGGATCGGGATCGTGCTGCAGTCGGCTGGGTTCGACGAGGACTTCAGCGTCCGCGAGCTCGTCCGGCTCTACCGCGGGTTCTACCCCCGCAGGCTCGCCGTCGACGACGTGATCGAGCTGGTGGGGCTCGGCGACAAGCGCGACGCCCGGGTCAAGACCCTCTCCGGCGGCCAGCGCCGCCGCCTCGACCTCGCCCTGGGCCTGGTCGGCGATCCCGAGCTGCTGTTCCTCGACGAGCCGACCACCGGCTTCGACCCCTCCGCCCGCCGCCGGGCCTGGGACATGGTCGAGATGCTGCGCGGGCTCGGCAAGACCGTGCTGCTCACCACCCACTACATGGACGAGGCGCAGCACCTGGCGGACCGGGTCGGCGTCATGGTCGCGGGCAGGATGGTGGCCGTCGGGTCGCCCGCGGAGATCGGCGGGATGGCCCGGCAGGCGTCCGTGGTCACCTTCCGGCTGCCCGCCGGGGCGGACCCGGCGAGCCTGCCCGACCTCGGCGGCCCGATGGTCACCGAGGGGCTCGAACGCCAGGTCCGGACCGCCGAGCCGACCCTGACCCTGCACCGGCTCACCGGCTGGGCCGTCGAGCGCGGCCTGGAACTGCCGGTCCTGACGGTCACGCACCCGTCGCTCGAGGACGTCTACCTCGATCTCGTCACGCCCACGGGGGTGTCGTCGTGACCGCCTCCGCCGTCGGGTCGGTGGCCGCCCGCCCCCGGTTCCTCCCCCTGGCGGTGGGCCAGCTGGGGTACGCGCTGCGCGAGCTCTGGCGCACCCGCGTGGTGTTCGTGTTCACCGTGCTGTTCCCGCTGACCTGGCTGGTCATCATCGGCTTCCTGGCGGGCGACGCCGTCGTCGACGAGGCGAGCGGGGTGCGCGTGATGCAGTTCGTGACGCCCTCGGCCATCACCCTGGGCGTGCTCTACGCGGCCTTCCCCACCGTCGCCATCTCGCTGGCGGTCGCCCGCACCCAGGGCATCCTGCGCAGGCTGCGCGGCACCCCGCTGCCCACCGGGACCTACCTCGCGGGGCGCATCGCCGCCACGGTGGCCGTCGCGCTGTTCTCGACGCTGGTCATGCTGGTCGTCGGCGTCGCCCTCTACCACGTGCAGATCGTCTGGCGGACCGTGCCCGCGACGCTCGTGACGCTGGTGGTGGGCGTCGGCTGCTTCGCCGCGCTCGGCCTCGCCGTCGCCGCGGTGTCGCGGTCCGTCGCCGTCGCGTCGGCCGCCTCGATCGGCGCCTCGGTGCTGCTGGGGTTCGTCTCCGGCCTGTTCACCCTGGGGCAGCTGCCCGCCTGGGCGGACACGATCGCCTCCTCCCTCCCGCTCAAGCCCCTCAACGACGCCCTGCGGGACCAGTTCACCCCCTTCCATCCCGGCGCGGGATGGCACCTCGGGTCGCTCGCCGTGCTCGTCGCCTGGGGGCTGGTCGGGGCGGTCGTCGCCGCCGTCGCGTTCCGGCGGGAGCCCGGTGGGCGGGCGCGTCCCGCCGACTCGCGGGCCGCCGCGGTTTCGGCGCGCCCGGCGCAGGTCGCCGTGGCGCGCCCGGGCCGCCCCTCCTGGGCGGCGCTGACGCTCGCGCAGCTGCGGTGGGCGCTGCGGACGACGCTGCGCGAGCCCGGCTCGGTGTTCTTCGCCGTGGTCATGCCGCTCGCCGTGGTCGTGTTCGTCCTGCTCATCGTGCCCGCGTCGAGCGACCCCGGGGTCCCGCTGCTCGTGGCCGCGGGCATGACGACGTGGGGCGCGGCGGTCGCCGGGTTCGTCACCGTGCCCGCGGCGTTCGCGCTGGCCCGCGAGCGGGGGGTGCTCACCCGGCTGCGCGGCACCCCGCTGCCCGAGGCCGCCCACCTCACGGGCCGCGCCGGATCGGCGCTGGCCACCGCGCTGGCCACCGCCGTGCTGGTCTTCGGGATCGGCGCCCTGGCCCTCGGCGTGGTGGTGCGCCCCGCGGGGATCCCGGCGGCCGTCGGGGTCCTCCTGCTCGGCACCGCGGCGCTGGCCGCGTGCGGGCTGGCGCTCGGCGCGGTCGTGCCGAGCAGCAAGGCGGTCAACGCGATCGGGCTGGGCATCCTGCTTCCACTGTCGTTCTTCTCCGACGTCTTCCCCACCGGCGGCACGCCCGCGTGGATGAGCGCGGTGGGCGCGGCGTTCCCGCTGAAGCACCTCGCGAACGGGCTGGCCGACGCGCTGAGCCCGGTGGGGCCGGGTGTGGCCTGGCTGGACGTCGCGGTCCTGGTCGGGTGGCTGGTCGCCGGGGTGGCCGCGGCGCTGTACCGGAGGTGACCGGCGGGACGCGCCGAGCCCGGCACGCGGGTCGCGTGCCGGGCTCGGGGTGTGCTTCCCGGAGGGCGCTCAGGACGGGCGGGCGATCAGCACCGGGCAGGACGAGTGGTGGATGAGCGCATGCCCGACCGAGCCGAGCAGCAGCCCCCGCACCCCGCCCCGCCCGCGGGAGCCGACGACCACCAGCCGCGCACCGCGCGAGAGCTCGACCAGCTCGGCGGCGGGCCGGTCGCGGACGACCCGCCTGCGCACCTCGACGTCGGGGTACTTCTCCGCCCAGCCCGCGAGCCGCTCGGCCAGCAGCACGTGCTCCTCCGCCTCGACCGCGTTCCAGTCGACGAGCGGGGCGATGCTGAGCTCCACGACGTCGTCCTGCCAGGTGTGCAGGGCCAGCAGCGGCGCGCCGTGCAGGGCGGCCTCCTCGAACGCCAGCGCCAGGGCCTCCTCGCTGATCGGGGACCCGTCGACCCCGACGACGACCGGCCGGACGTCGTCGGCCGCGCCCTCCTCGGCGTCGCCGCGCACGACCACGACCGGGCTGGTGCCGCGCGCGGCCAGGGCCACCGCCACCGAGCCCACGAGCAGCCCGCTGAAGCCGCCGAGCCCGCGGCTGCCGACCACGACCAGGCCGGCCTCCTGCGACTCCGCGAGCAGCACCGGGACGGCGAAACCGGTCCGCAGCTCGGACTCCATGTCCACACCGGGCTCGGTGTCCCGGGCGAGCGCGACGGCGTCGGCCAGCACCTGCTCGGCGGCCTCGGTCATCGTCGACTTGTACGAGGTGCCCAGGCCCGGGTTGCCGATGTGGTTCGGCTCGGGCAGCACCAGCGCGGACACCAGCCGCAGCCGTGCCCGGCGCCGGGCAGCCTCCCGGGCCGCCCAGCAGACCGCCTCGGCACCCGACGCCGAACCGTCCACCCCGACCACGACCGGTCCGTGTGCGTGCATGACCACTCCCTCCACAGGTGCAGGACTCGCCACGAGCGTCGCGCACCGACCGTCGTCCTGCCGGCACCGCACGACCCCGGTGGGTGGGCCGGAAGTCCCGGGACCGGACGACCACCGGCATCTACGCCGCGGACCCCGGGCGTGGCGAGATGACGGGGACACCCACCCCGTCGGAAGGAGGGGCCATGTTCACGTCCCGGGTGGACGCCGGAACCGTGCAGGCGGCCCTCGGGCTCGCCGCCCGGGCCCCGTCGGTCCACAACACGCAGCCGTGGCGCTGGCGGATCGGGCCCGACGTCATCGGGCTGCGGGCCGACCTGCGCCGCTGGCTCCCGCTGACCGACCCCGACGGCCGCGACCTGGTCCTGAGCTGCGGCGCGGCGCTGCACCACCTGCAGGTGGGTCTGGCGGCGCTCGGGGTGCCCGCCGTCGTCGAGCGGCTGCCCGACCCCGACGAGCCGGACCTGCTCGCCACGGTCCGCCTCGGCGCCCCGCGCGGCGGGGACTCGTCGCCCGTCGCGGAGGTCGAAGCGCTCCAGGCCCGCCGCACCGACCGCAGGCCCTTCACCGACTGGCCGGTCCCGGAGCAGCACCTGGACTCGCTGGCGGCGACCGCCGCGGCGCACGGCGCCCTGCTGCGCCGGGTCCCCGAGGGCGCCGCCCGGGCCGCCCTGCTGCACGCGATCGCCGCGGCGGCGGCCTCCCACGCGGCCACCACCGGCTACGACACCGAGCTGGCGCTCTGGTCCGGCCTCGTCGCGGGCGACGACGGCATCCCCGCGCGCAACGTGCCCGCGGGCGGCGCGACCCGCCGGTTCGCAGGCACCGGCCCGGCCCCGGACGGCGCAGAGGACGGCGCAGAGGACGGCGCGGAGCTGCTGGTCCTGGGCACCTCGTCGGACGACCGGCTCTCCCAGCTGCGCGCGGGCGAGGCGCTCGGCGCCGTGCTGCTGCAGGCCACCGAGCTGGGCCTGGCGAGCTGCCCGCTGTCGGAGCCGCTGGAGCTCGACCGGACCCGCAGGCTCGTCCGCGACGAGGTCCTCAACGGCACCCTCTCCCCGCAGATCGTGCTGCGCGTCGGGTGGGCGCCGGTGGGCGACCCGCTCCCGCCCACCCCACGGCGACGGACCGCCGACCAGGTCGACGGTCCGGACGCACCCTGAGCGAGCGGGCGGGCGGGGTCAGCTCCGCCCGCCCGCGCCGGCCAGCGCACGCACCACGGTCACCGTGCACGGCGCGTGGGCCACGCAGTACCGTCCGACCGACCCGAGCACCGCACCGGCGACCGCGCCGCGGCCGCGGTGTCCCACGACCAGCTCGTCCGCGTCCGCCGCCGCCCTGACCAGTGCCTTGGCCGGCGCCCCGAACACCGCCTCGACATCGACGGGCACCGCCGCGGCGAGCGGCCCCACCACGGTCCGGGCCTCGGCGACCGCCGAGCGCAGCCCGCGCTCGACCGTCTCCGTCGTCTCCGCCGGGGTCGGGGGCGGGCCGCAGTCGAACTCCGGGCTGTAGTCCGGTGTCTGCACGGCCATGACCACCCGCAGCGCCGCGTCCTGGCGCGCGGCCGTCTCCAACGCGTGGTTCAGCGCCGCCCGCGACTCGGGCGACCCGTCCACGCCGACCACGATCACCGCTCGGTCCATCGTCTCCGCTCCTGTTCTCCGGGTCCCGCCACCGCGGGCTCGGTCGATCGGCCGGTGCGCCCGCCCGGTGCGGGGGGCGGCAGGCCGCGGCGGCGCCGCACCTCGTCCGCGGTGTGCTCGCCCCAGGCGAGCATCCGCAGCGCGTCCCGGCGCGTCACGATCCCGACCAGGCGGTCCGCCTCGACGATCGGGATCGACCGGACGTGCGCCTCCAGCATCAGCGTCACCACGTCGGCGAGCGGGTCTGCGGGCGCGCGCACCAGCGGGGGCGTCCCCATGACGTCGTCGACGACCGCCGTCCCGCGCAGCAGGTCCGCCTCGGTGACGACGCCGACGAGCCGCCCCGCGCCGTCGAGCACCGGGGCGGCGGTGAAGCCGTGGGCGGCGAGCATCGCCGCCGCGGCCCGCACGGTGGTGCCGACGCGCACCGTGAGGACCGGGCTGGTCATCACGTCGGCGGCGGTCGGCCCACTCCCGGACGGCCCGGTCACGGCCGGGTCCAGCGGGACTCGATCTCCGCCCATTCGCGCGCCCACTCGCCGTCGCGCATCCGGGACACGCCCGCGAACGCCAGCCTGCCGAGCAGCCACACCGTCACCTCGCCCACGGCGAGGACGACCAGGGCGGTCACCGTCGCCACGAACACGACCTCGGTGTGGGTCAGCGGCGCCCGGACCACCCGGTGGTCGGCGGTCACCCAGATCGTCGTCCCGCTCCCGGCGGTCGCCGGGCCGGACACCTCCACGCTCCCGGTCCGTTCGATGCCGTCGGCCTCGGTCCAGCGGACCGGCACGACCACCCCCGACCCGGCTTCGGGGACGAGTCCGGCGTCCTCCAGGACGACCGCGGCCACCGGCGTGCGGTCCCGCTCCTCGGCCCGGGCCCGGTCGGACAGGGAGCCGAACGACCCGATCCCGATCACCACGGAGGCGAGCAGGACGAGCAGCGCGCCCGCACTGACGACCCATGCGACCAGGTCGGCGACGCGGTCGGAGCGCCGCCGCGGCCGCAGCGGCCCGGTGGGCCGGGCGTCCTCGCCCGCGCGTCTCACGGCTCCTCCCGGTCGTGCACGACGACCACGGGGCACCGCGCGTGTGTCGCCACGTGCTGGGCGACGGAACCGAGCAGCAACCCGGCGAACCCGCCGTGCCCCCGGCTCCCCACCACGAGCAGGTCGGCGTCCCGGGCGGCCTCGAGCAGCACCAGTGCGGCCCCGCCCTCCACGACCTCGGCCTTCACCTCGCAGGCCCGGTCGCCGAGGGTCGCCCGCAGCGCCTCGTCCAGCGTGGAGCGGGCGATGCCCGACCAGTCCGTCCAGAGCTGCGGCACGGGCATCGGCCCGTAGGTCACCGGGATCGACCAGCCGATGACGGCGTGCACGTGGGCGCCGGTGGCCTCGGCCTGCCGGACCGCCCAGCGCAGCGCCTCCCGGGAGGACCGCGACCCGTCGACGCCGACGACGATCCGCCCCGGACCGTGCTCAGCCCCGGTCATGGCTGGCCAGGGCCGTCCGCGCGGCCCAGGCCTCCTCCGACTGGAGCTGCCGGTGGGCGACCAGCCGCAGCACGTCCCGCCGGGTCACGATCCCGACGATGCGCCCGGAGTCGAGCACCGGCATCGCGCGCAGCCGCTCGTCGAGCATCCGGGAGACGACGTCGGCCAGGTCGTCGCCGGGCTCGGCGGCGATGACGCCGTGGCTCATCACGGCGGCGACGACGGCCTCGGGGTCGATCTCGACCTGCCACCCGTCCGGCGCGATGCGCCCGCGGACCAGGTCGGCCTCGGTCACCACGCCGACCAGCCCGCCCTCCGCGTCCACGACGGGCGCGGCGCTGTGGCCGTGCGACACCAGCGTCGCGGCGGCCACCTGGACCGGGGTGTCGGAGCGCAGTGTCGTCACGGCGGTCGTCATGACGTCGCGTACCTTCATGGGTCCTCCTCACCTGGGGATGTGGAGGCAGCGTCGGCCCCGCGGTCGCCCGGGCGCACGTGCCGAAGGGCCCGCGACCGGTGCGCCACCGGGCCCGATCCGTCGGGACGCTCGGCATCTGCCGCCCGCGGCCGCGCGCGCGCACCGTGGAGGCCATGAGCACTCCGCTGATCTGGACCCTCGCCGCGGTCGTGGTGGCCGTGGTCGTCGGTCTGCTGAGCATCCGGCTCGTGCAGCAGTACGAGCGCGGCGTCGTGTTCCGGTTCGGGCGGGTCCTCGCCGACGTGCGCCTGCCGGGGCTGAACCTGATCGTCCCGATCGCGGACCGCATGGTGAAGGTCAGCACCCAGGTCGTGGTGCTGGCGATCCCGGCCCAGGGGGCCATCACCCGCGACAACGTCACCGTCAAGGTGGACGCCGCCGTCTACTTCCGCGTCGTCGACCCGGTCAAGGCGATCGTCAACGTCGAGGACTACCACCACGCCGTCTCGCAGGTGGCGCAGACCTCGCTGCGGACGGTCATCGGCCGGGCCGACCTCGACACGCTGCTGTCGGACCGGGAGCGGATCAGCACCGAGCTCAAGGCCGTGATCGACGCGCCCACCGAGCAGCCGTGGGGCGTGCGGATCGAGCTCGTCGAGCTCAAGGACATCTCGCTGCCCGAGCAGATGACCCGGTCGATGTCGCGGCAGGCGGAGGCCGAGCGCGAGCGGCGGGCCCGGGTGATCGCGGCGGAGGGCGAGCAGCAGGCGTCGAGCAGGCTCGCGTCCGCCGCCGCCACGATGGCCGGGACTCCCGGCGCGCTCCAGCTGCGGCTGCTGCAGACCGTCGCGGACGTGGCCGTCGAGAAGAACAGCACGCTGGTCATGCCGTTCCCCGTGGAGCTGCTGCGCTTCTTCGAGGAGCGGCCGCCCGCTCCCCCCGCCGCGGTGGCCCCCGTCCCCGCGCCGCGCGAGCCCACGCGGGGCTGGCCGCACCTGCCCGGTGAGGACTCGGACCTGTCCTTCCCGGTGGACCGGCCGCTGAAGGTCCGGTCCGCCGACGAGGCCGACGCGAGGTGGTCCCCGTGACCCGGCCCGTCGTCGTCGGGGTGGACGGGTCCGGGCCCGCCCGCCAGGCCGCCGCCTGGGCCGCCCAGGAGGCCGACCTGCGCGACGCCCCGCTGCAGATCGCCTGTGTGCTGGAGCGGGTCCCGGCGGGGCCGCCGCTCGTCGCCGAGGCGATCCTGGCGCGCTGCGCGTCCGTCGCGCACATCGCCGCGCCGTCTCGCGTCGCGCAGACCGGCACCTGGTTCGGCCGCCCCGCCCCCGTGCTGAGCAGGCTGGCCGCCCACGCCGAGCTGCTGGTCGTCGGGCACCACGGGTCCGGGCGGGTGCGGCCCGCGCCGGGCAGCACCGCCGCCCGGCTCGCCCGCCGCCACGTCGGGGCGCTGGCCGTGGTGCGCCACGCACCCGGCCGCCCGCTGCCGGACCGCGGCCGCCCCGTGGTCGTCGCCGTGGACGGCGAACCGGGCAGCGCCGCGCTCGCCCACCACGCCGCGGCGCTGGCCGCGCTGCGCGGGGCGGAGCTGAGCGTCGTACACGTCCGGCGCGACGGCTCCCGGGACGGCGCGGGCCGCCGCGAGTCCTACACGCTGCTGGCCGAACGGGCGCTGGAGGAGCTGACCGAGACCTTCGTCGTGGCGCACCCCGGCCTCACCGTGCACACGACCGTGGCGGGCGGGCGACCGGCCCTCACCCTGCTCGAGCACGCCGAGGACGCCCAGTTCGTGCTGGTCGGCAGGCACGCGGGACTCGGCGTCGGGGCCTGCGCCACCGTGCTGCTGCAGGCCTCGGCCTGCCCCGTGCTGATCGTCGACCCGGCCCGGGTCGCCTCCGCCCTGACGCCCGCCTGAGCCCGTCCGAAACGCCCGTCCGAACCACGAGGAGGACCCGTGTCCGAGATCCGCCCGGTCGTCGTCGGCGTCGACGGCAGCGGCGTGGCGTCGGCCGCCGTCCGCGTCGCCGCGGTCGAGGCCGTCGCCCGCGGGTGCCCGCTGCAGGTGGTGCACACCGTCGGCGACGGCGAGCCGCCCGAGCAGACCGAGCGGATCCTCGCCCGGGCCGTCGGCATCGCCCGCGACGTCGATCCCGCGCTGGAGATCCGCACGCGGACCGCGGCCTGGTCCCCCGCCGTCGCGCTCGCCGCCGCCTCCCGCGAGGCGCGGCTGCTCGTCGTCGGCATGGCGGGCAGGGACGACCCGCCGGAGGCCGCCGACCGCTCCGTCGCCCTCGACCTGCTCCGCCGGGCGCACTGCCCGCTGGTCGTGGTGCGCGCCCGACACCGCAGGCACCGGGCCGTGGTCCTGGCCCTGCTGACCGGCACCGGGGACGCCGACGTCCTCGCCGTGGGCGCGGACCTCGCCGCGGGCCACGGCACCACCCTGGTGGTCGAGCGGTGGGGCGAGGCGCGCACCGACCCGGTCGACGCGGTCGGGCTCGCCCACCGCGTGCGGCCGGAGGTCGAGGTGTCGGTCCACGACCTCGGCACCCCCACGTTCGGCGGCCTGCTCGACCACGCCGAGGGCGCCGTCGCGCTGGTGCTGGCGGGCCCCGCCGGACCCGCGCGGTTCGACGACCCGGCGCGCGTCGCGGTCCATCGCGGACCCTGCCCCGTCGTGGTCGTCCCGCAGGGGGCGCCGCTGGACGCCGCGCTGGGTGCGTCGTGAACCGCGCCCTCCCCGTCCCTCCGCAGGCGGGCCGCGCCGCCCGGTCACCGCGATGAGCACCGCGGGCCTCGACGACCCCGTCGACCACGGCGACGTCCACGCCGCGCTGGACCTCGCCCGGCTCGCGCCGTCGGTCCACAACTCCCAGCCGTGGTGGTGGCGGACCGGCGACGGCGTGGTGCACCTGTGCGCGGACCTCACCCGCTGGCTGCCGGGGACCGACCCGGACGGCCGCGACCTGCTGCTCGCCTGCGGCGCGGCCCTGCACCACCTGCGCATCGCGCTGGCGGCCCGGGGCCACGGCGCCGTGGTGCACCGGCTGCCCGAGCCCGACGAGCCGGACCTGCTGGCCGTCCTCGGCATCCGGCCCGGCCCGCGGCCCGAGCCCGCCGTCGACCCCACTCTGGTCGACGCGATCCCGCGTCGCCACACCGACCGCAGGCCGTATCGCGACCTGCCGCTCGCGGGCGGGACCGTGGGCAGGCTGACCCGGGTCGCCATGGAGCAGGGTGCCCAGCTGCGGGTCGTCGACGACCCGCGGACCCACGACGTCGTCGCGTCGGCGCTGCGCGCGTCCGCGATCGAGCACGCCGCGTCCGAGGGCTACCGCTCCGAGCTGGCGGGCTGGACCGGGCGACCGAGCGGGCTCGACGGCGTCGCCGGGCACCGCCGCACCGGCGTCGGCGAGGAGCCGGACGGCGCGACCCTGCTGCTGCTCGCCACCTCCTCCGACGACCGGCTCTCCCGGCTCCGCGCGGGCGAGGCGATGAGCGCGGTGCTGCTGGAGGCGACCCGGTCCGGCCTGGCCACCTGCCCGCTGAGCGAGCCGATGGAGGTCGACGGCACCCGCGCCCTGCTCGAGGACGAGGTCCTCCGCGGCTCGGCCTGCCCGCAGCTGCTCCTGCGCGTGGGCGAGGCGCCGCTGACCGGGGCCGCCCCCGAGGCGAGCCCGCGCCGCCCGCTGGCGTTGCAGGTGGAACCGCTCGGCGGCTGAACAGGCCGAACGGTGCTGCCGGGCCGGGCCCTCCGGCACTCACCGCCCCGCCCCACCCGGACGACCATCGTGGGTACGGACCGGGAGCCGGTCCGCCGAGGGGAAGGAGTCCATCGTGAGCATCGACGACCGCGAGTCCACCGGGCAGGACACCGGGCAGGGCACCGACCGCGACGCCGCCCTGCGGGAGCAGGCGCGGGCCCGGATCCAGCGCAAGCGCGGCTTCTGGACCCACTTCGCGATCTACGTCGCGATGAACGCCATGTTCGTCCTCATCTGGGCCTGGACGGGCGCGCCGTTCTTCTGGCCGGTCATCCCACTCGTGCTGTGGGGCATCGGCGTCGGCGCGGACGCCTGGGACGCGTTCGCGGGCAAGTCCATCAGCGAGGAGCGGATGCGCCGCGAGATCGACCGCATGCGCCGTTCGTGACCCCGGTCCCCCGCCGCACCCGCGCCCCGGCGCGGGTGCGGCGGTGTGTCAGGGCCGTTCCACGGTGCGGCGGGCCGCCTCCAGCAGCAGCCTGCGCTCCGCGGCGTCGATCGCGGCCCGGGCCTGGCCGACGGCGTCGGGGTTGACCGAGACGGCCGAGATCCCGGCCCGCACGAGGAACTCCACGAAGCCCGGGGTCCGGCTCGGCGCCTGGCCGCACAGCGAGGTCGGCACGCCCAGCAGGGTGGCGCGCTCGATGATCGTCGTGATCGCGTCGAGCACGGCGGGATCGGACTCGTCGTAGAGGTCGGCGAGCCGCTCGGAGTCCCGGTCCACGCCCAGCATCAGCTGGGTCAGGTCGTTGCTGCCGATCGACACCCCGTCGATCCCGAGCCCGACGTACTCCGGCAGCCAGTGCGCCACGGACGGTACCTCGGCGGTCAGCCAGCGCTGCAGGCCGCGCTGCGCGCCCAGCGGGCTGCCGTCGACGAGGTCCAGGACGGCCGCGAGCTCCCACCGCGTCCGCACGAACGGGATCATCAGGTGCACGTTGGGGGTCCGCTCGCGCACCTGCGCGAGCATCCGCAGCTCGAGCGCGAACACCTCGGGTTCGCGCAGGTAGCGGTAGGCGCCGCGGAACCCGATCATGGGGTTGCGCTCCACCTGTTCGAACTCGGCGCCGCCGGTGAGCCCGCGGAACTCGTTGCTGCGCAGGTCCGTGGTGCGGTACAGCACCGGGCGCGGCGCGAAGGCGGCCCCGATGCGCCCGACCGCCTCGGCCATCGCGGAGACGAACCCGTCGCCGTCGCCCGCCGCGAGCATCGCCCGCGGGTGCCTGCCACCGAGGGCGGCGGTCAGGGCCAGCTCGGCGCGCAGCAGCCCGACGCCGTCGACGTCCATCGCGGCGACGCGCTCGGCGGTCTCCGGCAGGGCCAGGTTGACGTGCAGCTCGGTGCCCGTCGCGACCGGGGCGGCGCTCCGGACCGGCGCGGCGGCCCGCGGGGCCGGTTCCCGCACGACGGTCGCCCGGCCGCCGCGACGGACCTCGCCCGCGGTGCCGTCGACCGTGATCGTCTCGCCCTCGACGAGCTCGGTGGTCGCCGTGCGGGCCCCGACGACGCAGGGGATCCCCAGCTCGCGGGCCACGATCGCCGCGTGGCAGGTCACCCCGCCCTGGTCGGTGACGACGGCGGCGGCGCGGCGCAGCGTCGGCAGCCAGTCGGGGTCGGTGCGGGGCGCGACGAGGACGTCTCCGACCTGCAGCCGACGTCCGTCGGTGGGCTCGTGCAGCACCCGGACCCGCCCGCAGGCCCGCCCGGGTGCCGCCCCCAGACCGGTGGCGACGACGCCGCCGACGGGTTCCGCGCCGTCGGGCGAGGCCGCGGTCTCCGGGGCCGCCGTCGTCTCCAGTGCCGCCGTCGTCTCCGGGGCCGCCGTAGTCTCGGGTCGGGTCGTCGGGTCCGGCTCGGGAGCCGGGGCCGGGTCGGTGAGCGTCGTGATCGGCCGGGTCTGCAGCAGCCACAGCTCCCGGGCGATCATGGCCCACTCCACGTCCTGCGGGCGGCCGTAGTGGTCCTGCACCCGCAGCGCCAGCCGGGCGACCGCCTGGGCGTCGCGGTCGTCGAGCACCCTGGCCTCGGCGCGGGTGCCGTCGAGGGTGACGGTGAGGTCGCGGCCGTCACGGCCGCGGACGATCTCGTGGGTCTGGTGGCCGACCCGGATCGAGCGCAGGTGCAGGTCCGGGGCGGAGAAGACGTAGGTGTCGGGCTCGACTGCCCCGCTGACCACCACCTCGCCCTGCCCGAAGGCGGCCTCGACGACCACCCGGTCGCGGCGCCCGGTCGTCGGGTCGGCGGTGAACGCGACCCCGGACCGCTGCGCCGCCACCATCTCCTGGACGACGACCGCGACCGCGGGCTCCCCGACGATCCCGCGCTCCGTGCGGTAGGCGACCGCCCGGGGCGCCACCGCGGACGCCCAGCAGTCCACGATCCCCGCCACCAGGTCGGCGTGCCCGCGGATGTTGGTGAAGGACTCGTGCACGCCCGCGAACGACTCCCCCGCGCCGTCCTCCCCGATCGCGGAGGACCGCACCGCCACGGTCGCGGGCCCCAGTCCCTCGATGCCGAGGGTGCTGTAGGCCGCGGACACCTCGCTGTGCAGCGCGGACCCGATGCCCGCCTCGCGGATCAGCGCCGCCATCCGTGCGCACCGCTCCTCGACCCCCGCCGGCTCCGGGTCCCGCAACGCCTGCTCGTGCAGCGCCGCGATCTCCTCGCGGACCCCGGCGGCGTCCATCGCCGCCAGGTACGCCGCCGCGGGCACCACGAACCCCTCGGGCACGGGGAAGCCCGCCCCGACGAGCTCGCCGAGGTTGGCGGCCTTGCCCCCCACCTCGCCCGCGTCCCCCGCCCCGACCTCGCGCAGCGGGCGGAGCCGCGTCGGGTCGGACGGGGCGGCGGCAGCGGTCTGGTGTGCGGGTTCTGCAGTCATGCCCCCACGGTCGCGCCGCACGCCCCCGCCCGACAGCGGCTGTCGGACCCGGGCTCGAGGACCGAACGTCCCGATGCGCGTGCCCGGAGGATCGTGGACCGGTCCGCGGCTCAGCGTCCGACGGCGTGGCCACCGGGGCCGCCCGCCTCGGCGCGGGACTTGATGCCGCGCAGCATCCGGCGCTGCATGGCGAAGTCGCCGAACTCCATGAGCAGCCTGCCCGCCGCGGCCGCCGCCGGGTGGGACCGGTCGAAGACGGCGCTGACCCGGGTGAGCAGGCGGGTGCCGCCGTCCGCGGTCGGGGTCAGGCGCCAGGCCCAGCTGCTGTCCGGTTTCGTCCAGAGCAGCCGGTGCGGCGCGTCGATCTCGGCCACCCGGAAGGCGGTCCGCTCGGTCGGGGTGCCGAAGGGGGACATCGGGACCCATCCGCCGATCTCGACGTGCTGCCACTCCTCGACGAGCGCGCTCGCGCTGGGGCGGCCGAGGTTGTCCAGCAGGTCGTCGCTGTACCAGCCTGCGCGGCCGGACCCGGCCTGCACCAGCCACGGCCACACCCGCTCCGGCGGCGCGGCCACCGTGATCGCGCGGGTCGCGCGGAACGGGGCGTCGGGGAACAGGGCGTCGCCGGGCAGGGCCGCGGCGAGCTCCTCGTCGGTGGCCCCCCAGCGCAGGTGACGACGGCGGACCAGCGGGGCGGCGAGGAACACGGGCAGGTCGGCCAGCACCGCGCCGAGCTCGCGCAGCAGCTCCGGGCCGGTCGGCCCGCGGTTCCCGGCGGTCACGACGACTCCCTCCGGCCCGCGGGCTCCTCGGTGATCGCATCGATGTGGAACTCGATGTACGGGAAGGTGCCCTCGGGCTCGGGGGCGTGCCAGACGCCGTCGCCGACCGTCGGGATCCGCCGCCCGCCGACGTCCCGATGGGCGCGCAGCGGGGTCGACCAGCGCTGCGGGGTGAAGGTGCGGCCGTCCGCGGAGGCGCGCAGCCGGTCGTCGGAGACGAAGTCGACCAGGTCGCCGTCGGCGTCGGCGTCGAGGACCAGCTCGGCCGTGACGGTCTCCGCGCCCACGGTGTAGGTGCCCCGCACGCCGCGGGTGTGCGGCCGCGACCAGGTCACGGCGGCGTCGAGCAGCGCGCCGGGGGCCATGACGCAGAGGTCGTTGAACACGGTGACGGTCTCGGCGCGGGTCATCGCGCCGCCGGACGCGTCGAGGACCGGCACGATCCCGCCCAGCCTCGCCCGCATCCGGGCGTGGCCGTCGCGGTACTCGTGCAGCACCTCCACCGGCAGCCCGCCGCGCCGCGCGGTCAGCGAGAACAGCCGGGTGGGGTTCGGCCCGAACCGGCTCGTCTGCTCCCCGGTGAACGGCATCCAGGAGGCCGTCGGTCCCGAGCGGATCCGCCCGTGGATCAGGGCGGTGAAGCCGGTGGTCCGCGGCCTGCCGACCACCCCGGAGCGGCGCAGCCAGCGGGCGACCGGCTCGGGGAGGTCGGCGAGGTCGTCCTCGGTCACCGGCTCCCCCGACGACGACGGGTCGGCGGCCCGCAGCGCGGCCGCCTCCGCCCGGTAGCGGGCGGACAACCGGACCGGCCCGCGCCGCGTCCTCGCCCGCGGCACACCCGACGACCGGGCCCGGGTGCCCACCGAGCCGATCGATCCCGTCGGGGGCGGCGCGGAGCCGTCGGTGTCCCCCGACCCCGGGGCCGCGAGCAGCGCCGCGAGCTCCCCGCGCAGCGCCGCGACCACGGCGTCGAGCTCGGGGCAGGCCTCCGGATCGGCGAGGACGGTCAGGGTCAGGGTGCCCGCGTAGGACAGCGCGCCGAACACGACCGGCACGTTGCCGGTGGTCGTGGTGACGGGGACGACCTCCCGGACCCGCGCCCCGAGCAGCGTCAGCGGCACCTGCGGCCCACGCAGGTTGGTGACGAACGTGCTGACCAGCCGCTGGTGCTCGACGATCCAGCGCAGCGCGCCCAGCGCGGCGACCAGCCGGAACACCGCGTCGAGCAGCGGTGCCGACGCCGCCCGGGGCCGCTCCCGTCCGAGCGCGGTGCGCCGCGCGACCTCGCGCAGCCGGGCCGCGGCGGGCCCGGAGGTGGGCAGCCCGACGGGCAGGATGCCGACCGCGTTGCCCAGCCGGTCCGCGCGGGCCCGCCGCCGCGCCGAGATCGACACCGAGGCGACGACCTCGTCGACCTGCTCGCCGCGCCCGCGCAGCAGCGCGCCGAGCGCCCCGCCCACCGCCGTCAGGACGACGTCGTTGACGGTCCCGCCGTGCCGGTGCGCGGCGGCGTGGACGGCCGCGAGGTCGACCCGGACGACCCGCAGCGCCCGTCCGGGCCCGGTGGGCCGGTTGAGGGAGGACCGCGGGGGGCGGGGAGCGTCCGTGGCGCGCAGCTCGCCGATCGCGTCCCGGATCCGCCGCAGCCCCCGCACCGGGTGCCACAGGAGACGCGCCCGGGTGGTGAGGGCGTCGACGAACAGGCGTGTGGCCGTCGGGGCCGGGCGGGGGAAGTCGCCGTCGCGGGTGGGCGGGGCCCCGTCGACCAGGGCGCCGAGGGCGGCGAGCCCGCCGATGCCGTCGGCGAGGACGTGGTGGAACACCACCACCACCGCGCCGCGGTCCCCGGTCGCCCCGGTGACCACCACCGCCTCCCACGGCGACCGTCGCAGGGACAGCCGGGTGCCCACCGCCCGGACCGCGACGTCCAGCAGCGCGGCGTCGGACAGGGGCCCGTCGCACCGCACCTCGCGCACGTGCCGGTCGACGGAGAACGCGGGATCGTCGACCCAGACCGGCCGCCCGCACAGCGGTGGCGTGCCCATGAGCCTGCGGCGGAGCCGGGGCACGGCCCGGACCCGGTCGGCGAGCGCCCGGCGGACCTCCGCCGGGTCGAGCGGCCGGTCCAGCACGAGCAGCACACCGACCTGCCACGGCACGCCGGCGCGGTCCACGGCCAGCTCGAGCAGGTCGTCCGGGGCGGCCCGGTCCAGGACGTCGGTGGGGTCCACGGCTCAGCGCAGCAGGGCGCCGCCGTCGACCACGACCTGTGCCCCGGTCATGTACGACGCCAGGTCCGAGGCGAGGAACAGCGCGACCCGCCCGATCTCGTCCGGGTCCCCGAGCCGCCCCATGGGGATCCGGGCGACGAACTGCGCCGCCAGCTGCTCCAGGTCGATCCCCTCGGGCACCGCACCCGCCCGGGCCGTGATGCCGGGGGTGGCGATCCCGCCGGGGGCGATCGCGGTGACCGCGATCCCGTGCGGGGCGAGCTCGAGTGCGACGTTCTTGGTGAAGCCCCACACCCCGTGCTTGGAGGCGTCGTAGTCGGCGAGCCCGACGGCGGACGGGTGCAGCGCGTCGATCGAGGTCACGGTGATGATCCGGCCCCCGGCACCCTGCACGATCATCTGCTGGGCCGCCTCGCGCACGCAGAGGAACACCCCCGTGAGGTTCACGTCGATGACCCGCCGGAAGTCCGCCAGGGCCTGCCCGAGCACCGGGATCGCGGGGTAGATGCCCGCGTTGTTCACGAGGATGTGCACCCCGCCGAACCGGTCGACGGCGGCGCGCACCATCCGACGCACGTCCTCCTCATCGGCGACGTCCGCCTGGACCGGGACCGCCTCGAACCCGACGTCCACCAGCTGCTTGGCCGCGAGCTCGGCCGCGGCGCCGTCGAGGTCCGCGACGACCACCGCCGCGCCCGCCTCGGCGAGCCGGTAGGCGATCCCGTAGCCGATGCCGACCGCCGCCCCGGTGACGATCGCGGTCCGCCCCGTCAGGTCGATCAACGTGGTCGCCGGGACCGGCCGCTGCGCCGGGGTCCCACCCGTCTGGGTCATCGCTGCTCCTTCGTCACGATCCGCCGAATGTCACGATCCGCCGCGGACGCCCGGCCGACGACCGGCTCACCGGCCCGAGCGTCCGGGCCGAACGGCCCGGGTCGCCGGGCCCTTCAGATCACGCGGTGGTGCTGCAGGTACCGGAAGACCGCGATGCCGGGCACGACCGGCAGCCAGTAGGTCAGCAGCCTGCACACCAGGACCGCGGCGACCGCGACGCCGGTGCTCGTGCCGAGCGTGACCAGGCCGCCGATCATCATCGCCTCCACCGGCCCGGTGCCGCCGGGGACGGGGAGCAGGTGGCCCAGGGTCTGCGCGACCATGAAGACCGCCATGACCCCCAGCAGCGGGATCGGGGCGCCGAGCGCGGCGAGGCAGGCGACCAGGCCCGCCCCCGAGGCCAGCATGTGGCCGAGGGCGCCGCCGAAGAGCTGGGTCGCCCGGAGCGGGTGGCGCAGGGTGGCGCCGAGCTCGCGGGCGATCCGCAGCCCCGGGCGCACGACCCGGCGACTGCCGTACGGGGAGGCGAGCACCGCCACGGCGGCGACCACGGCCGCCGCCAGCACCGCGTAGAGCGGCCAGCCCCACGGGATCCGCAGGTCCCGGACGACGGAGGACGCGCCGAGGACGAGCAGCCCCACCAGGCAGCACACGGCCCCGACCAGGCCGCCCCCGGCGATGTTGAGCACCGTCGCCCCGATCGCCGACGACCGGCGCACCCCGAGCCGCTCCAGGAACGCCACGTTGAGCCCGACGAACCCGATCCCGCCCGGCGTCGTGCGGCCGGTGAAGGCGGCGGCGACCTGGACCGCCGTCGTGCGCCAGAACGGCAGTGGGACCGGGCTCGACCCCAGGAACGACACCGCGGACAACACGATCGCCACCAGCCCCGTCGCGAACGCCACGGTGAGCCAGAGCCGGTCGGCGCCGCGCAGGGCGACGAGGACCTCGCCCGTGCTGGAGAGCAGCGGGAGCAGCGTGTAGACGGCGGCGCCGAGCAACAGCAGCCCGACCACCGTGCCGGGCCGGACCGGCGAGCGCAGGGTGGGGACGGGCCGGTCGATCTCCTCGGCGAGCCTGCCCCGCAGCTCCACGAGCTCGTAGCGCTGCCGGGCGAGCCGCCCGCGGATCCGCCGGGGCAGGGCCAGCGACTGCAGGTGCGGCAGCGCCGCCTCGAGCCGGTCGGCGTCCAGCGTCCGAGCGGCGCTGCGGACGGCGCGGTCGATCCCGACGACCGACGCCACCGACACCAGCGCCTCGGCGAGGTCCTGGGCGCAGCGCAGTGGGGAGGCGCCGATCTTGCCGAAGGTCAGGCCGAGGATCCACGGGCGGCCGTCGTCGTCGACGAGGACGTTCCCCGCGCGCAGGTCGTGGTGGGCGATCCGAGCGTCCTGCAGCACGGCCACCTGTGCCCACACCGCGTCGAGGAGGTCGTCGTCGACCTCGTCGGGGGGGAGGTCGGTCAGCCGCCGCCCGCGGACGTCCCGGCGCACCAGGAGCGGGGCCCCGTGGCCCGCCTCGCAGAGCGTGACCAGCGATGGGGTGCGCAGACCCGCGCGTTCGGCGACGACCGTGACCAGGGCCTCGTGCTCGGCCTCGTGCCGCGGGCTCGCCAGCGGGGGTTCGTCCTCGACCTCGACCGAGGCGAGCAGCCGCCGCAGCCGGTAGCCGACACTGGCCCGGCGGTGCAGCCGCTGCACCACCTCGACCAGCAGGGTCTCCCCCGTCCCGGTGGTCGCCGCGTACTCCAGCGGTCCCGACATGCGGGTCCGCAGCGCGGTCAGCCCGACGACGTCGATCCCGGCCTGCTCCAGGGCCCGCCGGACCGCCGGGCCGGTCGTCCTCCGCCCCGGCGCGCCCCACGCGAGGTGCGAGGCCGCACCGACGCCCCACCCGAGGAGCCCGCCGCCGATCGCGCCGAGCGGCCACGCGGTGCCGAGGTGCAGGTCCGCGACCGCGACCAGCAGCGGCACCACCCACAGCGCCCCGCGCCAGCGCGTGGTGAGGAACGGCGTCACCACCGCCACCAACGCGGACGCGACGGCGACGTGCAGCGCCGGGAAGGCGAGCCCGGCCGCGTCCGACGGCCGCGGCCCGACGAGCCCCGCGAGGCCGACCGCGAGCAGCCACGTGGCCGCCACCGCGACCGCCAGCTCGACCGCGAACCGGATCCGTTTGAGGTAGAGGGTGACCGCGACGACGGCCGCGGCCCCCGCCCACCCGCCGACCAGGGCGAGGACCCGCCAGCCGATCCCGGTGCCGCCCGGGAGCCCCTGGAGCTGGACGGTCAGGCCCGTCTCCACCGGGCCCGGCGCGGCGAGCCGCCACACCACGGCGGCCGCCGCGAGCAGCCCGGCCGCGACCAGCAGGACCACCAGGTCCCGGGGGTGCCTGCCGAGCGGGGTCACCGGCGGAGCGGGTCGCTCCCGCGGCCGCACCGGCTCCGACGTCGCCGCCTCCACGGACACGAGACCTCCTCGATCGCGCTGGTGCCCGGGCCGGTCAGTCGACCGCCCGCCGCACCCAGTCCACCATCGCCTGCTCGGACAGCGCCCCGACCTGGCGGGCCACCACCCGGCCGTCGCGCAGGACCAGGAGCGTCGGGATGCTCCGGGCGTCGAAGCGGGCTGCGACGCCCGGAGCGCGGTCGACGTCGACCTTGACCGCCTTCACCCGCCCCGCGAGCTCGAGCGCGACCCGCTCGACGCCGGGCGCGACCACCCGGCACGGCCCGCACCAGGCGGCCCACAGGTCCACCAGGACCGGCACCCGCGACCGCTCCGCGACCTCGGTGAAGTCGTCGTCGGTCGCCGACACCAGCCAGGGCAGCGGGGCGTGACACGACCCGCAGCGCGGGGTGCCGTGCGCCGCGACGGGGACGCGGTTGCGCCTGCCACAGCCGGGGCAGGTAACGGTCTCCGTCGCGGGCGGGGTGGCCCTGGCCGTCACGTCGTCGCCCGGACCACGGCGACCGGGCTCCGGGCGTGGTGCAGCAGGGCCCGGCCCGTCGAGCCGAGCACGGCCCGCCGGACCCGGCCACGGTCGAACGAGCCGACGACCACGGCGCGGGCGTTCACCGACCGCGCCACCAGCGCCTTCGCCGCCGACCCGAGGACGACCTCGCGCGAGACCCGGACGTCCGGGTACTTCTCCGCCCAGCCCGCCAGCCGCTCCGCCAGGACCTCGCGCTCCTCGGTCTCGAGCATCGGGATCTCCACCCCGCTGGGGTCCTCCAGGTAGTCCGACCAGGCGTGGACGGCCACCAACGGCGCGTGCCAGGCGTCCGCCTCGGCGAAGGCGTAGGCCACGGCGGCCTCGCTCGCGGGCGAGCCGTCGATCCCGACGACCACGGGCCGGATCCGGTCCTCCCGCCGCAGGGCCTCGTCCGAGGCCTCGGGCCCGCGCACCACCACGACCGGGCAGGCGGCCCGCCGGGTCAGGGTGTCCGACACCGACCCGAGCAGCAGCGCCCCGAACCCGCCGACCCCACGGGCGCCCAGCACGAGGGCACGGGCGGAGGCCGACTCGGTCTCCAGGACCGAGAACGGGTCGCGCTCCACGTCCTCCTGCTGGACCGGGACGTCCGGCGCCACCGCGTGGGCGGCGTGCGTCGCCGTCCAGAGCTGGCGCCGGACGTGGGTCCGCATCAGGTTCCGGTCCTCGGTCGAGGTCCCGTCCGGCAGCTGGTAGGCGCGGACGAGCCGCAGCCGCCACCCGTGCCGCGCGGCCTCGGCCGCGGCCCAGCGGACGGCCTCGGTGGAGAGGGCGGAGCCGTCGACCCCGACGAGGAGGTCCTCCCGGGCCATCAGCCCTCCTCGGGCCGCACGACGGCGACCGGGCAGGCCGCGTGGTGCAGGACCGCCTGGCTCACCGACCCGAGCAGCGGGCCCCTCAGCGTCCCCCGCCCCCGCGACCCGACGACGACCAGCCCGGCCTCCTCCGAGCGCGCCACCAGCTCGCGGGCGGCGCCATCCATCACGACCACGGTGTCCACGCCGACCGCGGGGAACTTCCCGGTCCACGGGCCGAGCCGGTCGCGCAGCCGCCGCTCCTCCTCGGCCTGCAGCGCCGACCAGTCGACCAGCGGCACCAGGAAGGGATCGAGCACGGTCTCGGTGACCGCGTGCACGACGACCAGGTGCACGCCCCGCCGGGTCGCCTCCTCGAAGGCGAACCCGAGGGCGGAGTCGTCGCCGCCGTCGACGCCGACGAGCACGGGCCCGTTCGCAGGCGTCCCGCGCACGACCACGACGGGGCCCGCCGCGTGGGCGGCGACGCCGATCGCGACCGAGCCGAGCAGCAGCGCGGTGAACCCGCCGCGGCCCCGGGACCCGAGCACGACGAGCGCGGCGCGCTCGGACTCCTCCCGCAGCACCACCTGTGCCTCGCCGCCGCGGACCTCCCGGTCCACGGGCAGCCCCGGTACCGCCTCCTCGGCGATCCCGGCCGCCTCGGCGAGGTGCTCGGCCGCCTGCTTCTCGACGACCCGCCTGCCGTACTCCTGGCCGAGCGCGGGCACGCCGATCGGGCGGAACGAGGTCCACGGCGCCGCTGCGACCAGCCGCAGCGGGACACCCCGCCGCTCCGCCTCCCGCGCCGCCCACCGCGTGGCCTCGCGCGCGGAGTCCGAGCCGTCGATCCCGACGACCACCGCTCCCTCGACCCGATCCGACATGGTCCCTCCCGTGTCCCGGCCCCGGACCGTCCCGGAGTCACCACACGGTCGCCCGCGGTCGGGCCCGCCCACATCGGCTCTCCGGCCCGTTCGGCAGGGCCGTTGGACCCCCGCCCGGGTCCGGGGCCGCGGGCTCAGCCCGGACCGGCACGCCCCGGGGTCGTCACCACGTGACCGCGGCGGCGGGCACGAGCTCCGTGCGCACCCCGGGGAACTCGGTATCCGCGACGACGAAGTGGGTGAACTCCACCATCTCCCGGGCCCCACCGGCACCGTGGTGGCAGCGGCCGGTCCGGCAGGCGTGGGCGGCCCGTCCGCCCCGTGCCGCGTCGGGGCCGATGGACCGGACGCGGCGGGTCCCTCGGCACATGCCGCGGACCCCGTCGGGGACGCACCGTGGGAGCCACGCCGTGCACTCGGAGGAGACCGCCATGACGCCACGGGGAGCAGACCCGACCGCGGAGACCGACGTCGCTCGCACCGTCACCGTCCCCCGCCCGTTCGCCGAGGTGGTCCCCCGGGTCCGCGCGGCGCTCGCGGGCCAGGGCTTCGGGGTGCTGACCGAGATCGACCTCACCGCGACCCTGCGGGAGAAGCGCGGCGCGGAGATCGAGGACTTCGTGATCCTCGGCGCGTGCAACCCCGAGCTCGCCGAACGCGCCGTGCGGATCGACCGGCGCGTCGGTGTGCTCCTGCCCTGCAACGTCGTCGTCCGGGACGCCGGGGACCACACGGTCGTGCAGGTGATGAACCCCGAGCTGCTGGCCACCGTGACCGCCGAGCCCGGCCTCGGGCCGATCGCCGACGAGGCCGGGCGCCGGATCGACGCCGTCCTCGCGGAACTGCGCGACGAAGCGGAGGCCGAGCGGGGATGAGCGGGGGGCGGGGACCGGTCGTGCTCGCGACGGCCCACGACACCGCGGTGTCGTGGGCCGTCGCGGAGGCGGCCGGACGCGGCCTCGCCCTGCGCGTCGCGGGTCGGGACGAGCTGGCCCGGGCCCGGACGGTGCGGACCCTGCGCCTGCTCGCCCCGGGGGTGCCGGTGTCGGCGGTGCGTCTCGCGGATCCGCTGGGCGTCGACCTGCCCGCCCTGACCGCCTCCGCGCACGTCCTGGTGGTGGACGCGCCTGCCCGCGCGGACGTGGTGGCCGCCGCCGGGTGCGCGGTCGTCGCGGTGCCCGCGTCCGCGACCCCGCCCGGCCGGGTCGTCGTCGGCGTCACCGCCCGGGACGCACCCGCGGTGCTGCCGCGGGCGGTCGAGGAGGCGCTGGCCCGGGACGCCGAGCTCGTGGTCGTCGGTACCTGGACCGGGCGGGCGCCCGTGCCGCCCACCCGCCGGTGGGCGGACGGCGCCGCCGCCGCACACCGGGAGCTCGTCGAGGCGACGGCCGGATGCCGGGCCACGCACCCCGACCTGCGACTGCGCCTGTTCGTGGTCCACGACGACGCCGAGTCGGTGCTGACGCCGCTCACCGCGGAGGCCGAGCTGCTCGTCGTGGGCGGGGTGCGGCCACCGCCGAACGCCCGCTGCCCCGTCCTGGTGGTACCGCCCGCGGGCGAGCGGACCGGGGTGGCCTGAGGACGGCCGTCGGACGGCCCGGGTCCGGGTGGCTTTGGTCCCTGGGCGGCCCACCCGGTGGGTTGTGATCGTGGTCCGGGGACCGGACCGGGGGACGAGGGGGACGCATGCGCGCGCACCGGAATGCAGGCGGCGTGGCCGCGCTCACGGACCGCTACCGCCTCCTCGGCAGGCTCGGGAGTCGGCGCGGGGGCCGGTTCCGCGCCCACGACGCGCTGCTGCGGCGGACGGTCGTGATCGAACCGACCGGTCCCGATCCCTCGACCGTCGTCTCGCACCATCCGGGCCTGGTCGCGCTCTACGACGCCGTGGCCGCCGACGACGGGTACCTCCTGGTCACCCAGTTCGTCGACGGGCCCCCGCTCGACCGGGCGACCCGACGGGAGCTGTCGGTCCCCGCCGCGCTGGCGCTCGGGGCCCGGCTCGCCGACGCCCTCGACCACCTCCACCGCCACGGCGCCGTCCACGGCCGCATCCGCTGCTCGAGGGTCCGGCTGGACCGGGCGCGCGCGCCCCACCTGCTCGGCGTCGCGCACCGCAGTCCCGAGGGGGCGGACCGGTTCGCGCGGGAGGCCGCCGACGACGTCGCCGCGATCGCCCGGCTGGTCCGCACCTGTCTGCGCACCCCGCGCCCCGCCCCGCACCCCGCCGAGGTCCCCGCCGAGGCGGCGGCCGCGCTCGCCGCCGCCTCCGGCCCCCGGCCCGGCCGTCCCACGGCACGCGGCCTCGCCGCCGCCCTGACCGCGGCCACCGCCCCGCCCCCGGACCACCCCGCCCCGGACCACTGGCGCCCGACCCCGCAGGCCGAGCGGGCACCCTGGGCCCGCCTCCTCCCCGAGCCGTGGGAGCTGCGTCCGCCCTCACCGCTCACCGACCGCCGCGCGCGGCCATGACCCCGAGATCGGTCCCTCGGGGTCATTCGGGTTCATGAGGTGCGGCGGCGCGGGCGGGCCCGCGCCGCCTGCTCTCAGCGCGCCCGCTCGGCGAACAGGCCGAGGACGTTGCCGTCCGGGTCGGCGAACATCGCCATCTCGCCGACGTCCCCGACCGGCATCGGGCCCATCACCCGGCGGCCGCCGAGGCCCTCGGCCCGCTCCAGGGTCTTCTCCAGGTCCTCGACGCCGACGTAGAAGGTCACCCAGGGCGGCACGCCCTCCGGGGTCTGCATGATCCCGCCCTGGATGCCCGCGTCGCCGCCGGTGTCGACGACGCCGTAGCCGTTCGGGTCGGGATCGACCGTCCAGCCGAACAGCTCGGCGTAGAACCGCCGGGCGGCCTCGCCGCTCGCGGCGCCGATCTCGAAGTGGACGACGGGTGCGCCCATGGGACACCTCCAGCTCGGGCGGGCGCGGCTCAGCCGCGCCCGCGGTCGGTGAGCCGCTGGCGGGCCAGCCGCTCCAGCAGCTCGGGCAGGGCCCCGACGGGGACCCCGGACAGGTCGGCCCGGCTCCCCCGCACCGTCCGGACGACCGTCGTCCGGGGCAGTTCGGGGAACTCGGCGGTGAGGCGCTCGACGGCGCCGGTCACCTCGTCGACACGGGCGGGGACGGACAGGGTCATCGGGTTCCTTCTCGGTGGCGCACGCTGGGCGGAGGCGATGCTCCGTCCTCATCTCTGCCCGCGACCAGGGACGAAGGTCCCGGGTCGGTACTGGTCGCGACCACCAGCTCACCGAGCGACGACTCGATCCCGGCCGCGAGGACGTCGAGGTCCGCGGCGGTGTCGTCGCCGGTCAGCCCGATGACGACGGAGTCGCGGTAGCTCATGATCGCCACCCCGGTCCGCACGGTGCTCGCGATCGGCACGTAGGGGATGATCTCCTCCAGCTCGCGGCCCAGCCCGTAGAGCGGCCGCCGCGGCCCGGGGACGTTCGTGGTGACCGTGACGATGGTGCGCTGCGGCAGCGCCGCGAAGGCCCGCACCGTCGAGGCGACGAGCGGGAAGGGCTCGTACCGGGCCAGCTCGGTGACCAGCGCACCCGCCTCGGCCTCCCCGGCGGCCTTGCAGCGGCCGAGCTCCTCGCGCACCGCCGCGAACCGCACGAGCGGGTCGGCCAGGTGCACCGGCAGCTCCGCGAGCAGCAGCGACACCCGGTTGTCGCGCAGTCCCTCCTCCCCCGGCGCGCGCACCGACACCGGGACCAGCGAGCGCACCGCGCCGGGGCCGGGCTCCTCGCCGCGGGACAGCAGCAGCGCGCGCAGCCCGCCGGTCACGGCGGCCAGCACCACGTCGTTGAACGTGCCGCCGAGGCCCCGCCGCACCGCGCGGACGTCGGTCACCGACGCCCGCGTCCACGCGAAGTGCCGCGGCCGGTGCAGCGGCCCGGACAGCGACGACGGCGCGGCGGGCGGCATGCTCGCCGCCAGCGCCACCAGCCCGCGTCCGGCGGTGGCCAGCCGCGCCGGGTGCCGCAGCATCCCCAGCAGCGCCCGGGTCCCGGTCAGCGGGAGCAGGGCGAGCCCGCCGACCGCGCGGGCGGCCAGGACCGCGGCCGACGGCGGCGACGCGGGATCCCAGTCGTCCGGCACCGGGGGTGCGGGCTCCGGCTCCGGGTCGAGGATGACGCGGTAGAGGTCGGTCCCGGAGACGCCGTCGACCAGGCTGTGGTGCACGGTCGAGATCAGCGCCCACCGCCCGCCCGCCAGCCCCTCCACGAACCAGTACCGCCACAGCGGCCGGTCCCGGTCCAGCCGGGTGGACATGACCCGGCCCATCAGCTCGCGCAGCTCGGCGTCGCCGCCCGGCGCGGGCAGCGCGGCCCGCACGAGGTGGTGGTCGAGGTCGAAGCCCGGGTCGTCCAGCCACACCGGCGGCCCGAGGTCGAGCGGCACCTGCGCCGCGCGCTGGCGGTACCGCGGGATCAGCGGCAGCCGGCTCGCGAGGTGCGCCTCGAACTCGGCGAAGGCGGGCGCCGGCCCCGCGAACACCGCGGTCGAGGCGATGGCCAGCGACGCGGCGGGCTCGACGTCCTCGGCCTGCAGGAAGGCCGCGTCCAGCGGCGTCATCCGGTCAGGGCTCACAGCGCACGCTTCAGGATCTTGTCGGCCGCGCCCTTGGGCAGCGCGTCCCGGAACTCGACCGACCGCGGGTACTTGTAGGACGCCAGCCGCTCCCGGACGTAGGAGATGATCTCCGTCTCGGTCGCGGTCCGCCCGGCCCGCAGCGCGACGACCGCCTTCACCTCCTGCCCCATCCGCGCGTCCGGCACGCCGATCACGGCGGCCTCGCGGATCGCGGGATGGGTGTAGAGCACGTCCTCGACCTCGCGCGGGTAGACGTTGTAGCCGCCGCGGATGATCAGGTCCTTCTTCCGGTCGACGATGAACAGGAACCCGTCCGAGTCGACGTAGCCCAGGTCGCCGGTGTGGAACCAGCCGCCCGCGAAGGCCTCGGCGGTCGCCTCCGGCCGCCCGCGGTACCCGCGCATCAGGTTCACCCCGCGGATCACGACCTCGCCGACGTGGTCGCGGCCGGCGGGCAGCTCGCGACCCGCCTCATCGTGGACCTGCACCTCGACGCCGTAGATCGGCTTGCCGACGCTGTAGACGCGGCGGTCCTCGGGCCCGGTGTTGAAGGTGGTGGTGGACGCGGTCTCGGACAGCCCGTAGCCCTCCAGGATCACCACGCCGAACTCGCGCTCGAAGGAGTCGAGCACCTCGGCCGGGATCGGGGCGCGCCGCCGGAGATCGCCACGCGCAGCGACGAGGTGTCCCGGCGCTCCCGGTCGGGGTGCTCCAACAGGGCGACGTACATCGTGGGCACGCCCTCGAACACCGTGACCCTGTCCCGCTCGATCACCTCGAGCGCCCGGCCCGCGTCGAAGCGCGGCATCAGCGTCATCGTGGCGGCGAACCGGACGCACAGGTGCAGCTGGCTGGACAGTGCGTAGACGTGGAACAGCGGCAACGCGACGAGGACGATGTCGTCGTCGCGGATGCCGAACAGCCTGCCGGGGGTGTCGGCGTTCATGAACAGCTGGAAGTGGGTGAGCTCCGCACCCTTGGGCGTGCCGGTCGTCCCCGCGGTGTAGACGATGACCGCGACGTCCCCGGGATCGCGCGGTTCGAGGATCGGGCCGTCGTCGTGGGCCAGCAGGGCGTCGAACGGCAGCGCCGCGACGTCACCCGGGTCGCCGAGCACCACGAGGTCGGTCACCCCGGCGTCGGCGGCGCCCTTCGCGGCCTCCGCGGCCACCCCGCCCCAGGTCACGAGCGTGCGGGCGCCGGAGTCGGAGAGCACGTAGGCGACCTCGCGCGCCTTGAGCAGCACGTTGACCGGCACCACGACCGCGCCGGCTTTGAGGATGCCGAAGTGGGCGATCGCGAACTGCGGGACGTTCGGCAGCTGGAGCGCGACGGCGTCGCCGGGGCGGATGCCGTGGCGCCGCAGACCGGCGGCGAACCGGTCCGCGGCGGCGTCCAGGTCGGCGTAGCCGAGCACGGCGTCGTCGAGCCGCAGCGCGACGCGATGGGGATGGGTGCGCGCGGACTCGCGCAACATGGTCGCCAGGTTCAGTCCCATGACGTCCTCCTCGACGTGTGTCAGACGGTGACGAGCGCCTCGGCCGCCTCGGCCGCGAAGGCGCGGACCAGCACGGCGGCGTCGCCGACGAGGCGGCCGTCCGTGCCGAAGCCGATGAACAGCTGCCCGGCGTAGCTGAAGACACAGGCGGTGACGGCCTGGTCGCCGCTGCACGGCGCCCAGCCGACGCTGCCGAGCACCAGTGCCCCGGCCAGGCTCATCGGAGTGGGCGGGCCGGGCACGTTGGTGAACACCCCCACCGCCTTGTCGGCGAAGAACCGGGCCACCGGCCCGCCGAGGACCGCCGGGGCCGACCCGACGAACCTCTGCGTGGCCGCGGTGACCCACGGCTCCCACGAGCCGCGGACCCACGCCGTCCGGTCGCGGACGACGGCGATCCGGTGCGCGAGGTCCCCCTGCAGCGGCAGCACCGCGAGGACCAGGGAGAAGTGGTTGCCCAGCCGGGTCGGCAGGGTCGGGTCGTAGGGCGCCAGGTTGACCGGCACCATCCAGGCCAGGTCCTCCGGGCTGCCGCCGCGGTGGTCGAGCACCCGCCGGACCGCGCCGCCGAGCAGCGCGGAGAGCAGCTCGTTGACCGTCGCGCGGTGGTGGTGGGCCAGCTCGGTGAGCGCGGCCAGCGACAGCGGCTCGCCCCACGCCGCGTTCTTCCCGTGGCCGACCGGGCCGCTCCACGCGGTGTGCGGGTTGGACCACGTCACGAGCTCGCCGACCGCGGCCAGGCTGCGCACGGCGGTCAACGCGAGATCGCCCGCGGTCCGCACCGCGCGCCGCGGGTCGAGCAGGTCACGGACGCTGGGTCCGTCGGCCAGGTGGGTGCCCGCGGGAGCGGTGCCGCCGTCGTCCAGCGGGTCGAGCAGGTCGACCATCAGCTGGGTCAGCCGGATGCCGTCGGCGACGGAGTGGTGGACCTGGAGGATCACCGCGCTCCCCGAGTCGTACGGGACCAGCAGGACCCGCCACAGCGGGTGGTGGCGGTCGAACTCCGCGGAGCGCAGGCTGCCGACCAGCGCCTGCAGCGCGGTCTCGCTGTGCGGCCGCTCCTCGACGCGCAGGTGCCGGTGCACCGCGAAGTCGGGGTCGGGCTCCCATTCCGAGGGCAGCGGCCAGGGCCGCAGCACCGGGCGGCAGCGGAACACCGGATGCCGCTTCACCATCCGCTCGACGACGACCGTCCGCAGACCCGCCGGATCCACCGGCGTCGCGGTCCACATGACCGAGACGACCGACAGCACGTTCTCCGGACGGTCCAGCCGCAGCCACACCGCGTCGTCCGCGGGCATCGGGATCCTGGTGTCCATCACCCCACGGTCGCCCCGGCCCCGGTGGGCTCACAGTGCCGAAGGACTCCCGGCGCGGCCGCCTTCCGTCCCGGGCTCGTGATCGGCGAGCCAGCCGAGCACCTCGGTGGTGAAGACCTCCGGCACCTGCAGCTGGGGCACGTGCCCGACGCCCGCCAGCTCGCGGTAGGTCCAGGCCGGGTTGCGGGCGGCCGCCGCCCGGGCCGCCGCGACCGGCACGAGCAGGTCCCGGTCGCCGTGCAGCAGCAGGACCGGCACCCGGACCGCCGCCATGGCGGCCCGGTACTCCCCCGCCCGCACCAGTACCCAGGCCAGCGAGCGGGCGGCGGTGAGGAAGGCCCGGTCGACCCCGGCGACGTCGCGCCTGCGGGCCACCAGCGCCACGGACCGGTCGAGGAGCTCCGTGGGCACCGTGGCGGGGTCGACCCCGCACAGCCGCAGCATCCCGACGACGGTGGCCCGGGGCCCGATCCGCCGCCGCCGCGCCGCCGTCAGGTACTCGCCCAGGCCGGGGAGCAGGTGCAGCAGGACCGCGGCCTCGCCGCGCGGCAGCGCCGGCACGGGCGGCAGCGCCGGGTCCACGAGCACCAGGCCGGTCACCCGCTGGGGCGACCGGTCGGCCATCAGGATGCCGATCATGCCCCCCATCGAGTTGCCGACGACGACGGCCGGGCCCCCGACCACGGTGTCGGAGAAGCGTTCGAGCAACCGGACGTTCTCCGGCACCGTCGTGAGCCGGGTGCCCGGGGCCGTGAGCCCGAACCCGGGCAGATCGACGGCGAGCACCCGGTACCGCCGGGCCAGTGCGGGCGCGACCAGGTCCCAGTTCAGGTGCGACCCGCCGAGGCCGTGCACCAACACCAGGGCCGGGCGCCCTGCCGGGCCGCCGAAGTCGACGTAGTGCAGGTCCCCGCCGAGGTCCACGGTCAGGCTGCGCCCGGGTCCGGGCCGCGGTCCGGGCTCGGGCGAGCTCACGTGCGCGGGGTCGTCCACCCCTGCGACGCTAGGACCGCGACGGTGCCCCGGACACGGGCCGGAGGGCCCGCGGACCACCGGCCGAGCGGCCTCCCGTCCGGGGTCCGTGATCAGTAGAACGGCCCGGCGATCGAGTCGGTGACCCGCTCGTCCCGGTCGAACGTCAGCTCGTCCCGCACCCCGACGACACCCTCCAGCCGCGAGATCAGGGCGACGACGGCCACGGCCTGACCGCGGCGCGACACCTGCCCGTCCAGGGTCACCACCCCGTCCTCGACCGCCACCCGCACCCGGGCCGCGTCCGCACCGGCGAGGTGCGGCAGGACCACCTCGACGATCTCGGCGCGGATCTCCGCGTCGTCCCGGAGGAAGACGCTGAGCACGTCCCGGCGCCCGAGCACCCCGACGAGGTGCTCCACCCCGTCGCGGAACTCGGTCACCGGGAGCCAGCCCAGGTGCCGACGCCGCATCCGGCGGGCGGCCTCGGCGACCGTCGCGTCCGGGCGGATCGTGATGGGCGGGTAGCTCATCGCCGCACCCGCGGTGGTGGGCCGGTCCGCCGCGCGGTCGTGCCGCCTGCCCGTGACGTCGGTGTGCTCGGCGCCCCGCATCAGGTCCGCCTCCGACACGACCCCCAGCAGGCGCGAGCCCCGCACCACCGGCACCGCCCGGACGGCGTGCCCGGTCAGCGTCCGGATCACCTCGTCGATCGTGGTCTCCGGCTCCACCGACACCACCGCGGTCGACATCACGTCCCGGACCAGGCTGCGCCGCAACCCGACCCGCGCCCCCGACTCGGTTCCCGTCGTCATGGTCTGCTCCCTCGCTCGGCCTCGTCCGAGGCTCGGGCGACGGGGCGGGCGGCGCCGGCGGCATCGGTCCCGGCCTGCGGAGGACGCTCGGCTCCGGGCGGTGAGTCCTTCGCCCCTGTCCGCGCCGGAGCCTCAGCGACCGCGGAACCCCGGGCCGCCGAACGGGCCGGGTCCGGGGCGCGGACCGTCGACGACCAGCAGGCCGCGGAGGGCGAGTGCCGCGCCGCCGAGCACGCCCACCTCGTCGAGGGTGAGCCTGTCCGCACCCGCCGCCTCGTGCACGGCGGAGGCGACCTGCTCGCGCTCCCGGTCGGAGCAGCGCAGCCGTCGGGCGTCGGAGTCGGTCGTGGTCATGTCGTCCGTCCTTTCTTCTCGGGTCCGACGGGGCGCAGGGTCCCGTCGGTGTCCACCAGCAGTCCGCGGTGGCCGCGGTCCGCCAGCCAGATCCCGGCGGCGGCCGCGCCGAGGGCGAACGCCGCGGTGGCGGCGATGTCGACGGCCGTCAGCGAGTCGCCGACGACCGTCACCGACGCGAGCCCGACGGGCGCGAGCCCGGTCCGGGCGTCCACGACGTGGGGGCCGCGGCGGGCGGTGCCGGAGGTCGCGACGGCGCCGGTGTGGATCGGCACGACCGCCACGAGCCCGCCGGGGTCGTGCGGGTCCTCCACCCCGATCCGCCACGGCGGGTCGTGCGGGTGGAGCGTGCGGCAGGTCAGGTCGCCGCCCGCCGACAGGCAGAAGTCCGTGTCGGGCAGGGCCGCGAGGGCGGCGGCGGCCCGCTCCACCGCCCAGCCCTTCACCACGCCGGACGGGTCGAGCCCGCCACGGCGGCGGACGTCGAACGCCCCGCCCGAGTCCCGCCGGGCGGCCTCGCCGAGGGCGAGCACCTCCCCCACCTCCGGCGGACAGTCCGCGAGCGCGAGCTCGCCGCGGTCCAGCCGGGAGACCGCCGAGTCCCGGCGGTAGGTGCTGAAGACCCGGTCGGCGGAGCGCAGGCTCGCGCACACCCGCCGCCAGGCGACGCGGGCGAGGTCGTCGTCGGTGTGGGAGCCGCGCAGGGCGAGGCTGACCGGCATCCCCATGATCTGCTCGACGTACCGGGCCGGGCGCGGGCCGGCGACGGTCGCCGTCACGCGAGGCCCGCCTGGTCGAGGGCGCTCTGCAGGGACCCCAGGTAGCCCTCGGAGGTGACGGTCGCGCCGCTGACCATGTCGATGTCGGCGCTCTGCGCGGCGAGGGTCTCCCGGGTCAGCACGGGCAGGGCGCGGGCGTTGATCTGCTGGTCCCTGCGGTTGCCATCCGGGTACACGGGCACCTGCACGTCGGTGATCCGCCCGCCCGCGACGGTGATCACGACCTGGACGTCCCCCCACTCCGTGGAGGTCGACTCGCCGGTGAAGGAACCGTTCGACGCGCTGCGCGCCTGCGACCCCGCGGCAGGCGCCGCGACGGACGTGGCGGGCGCCGCCGCGCTGCCGGTGGAGGTCTTGTAGCCGAACAGCAGGACCACCACGGCGACGGTGGCCAGCAGCCAGGTGACGATGCGTCTCATCCCGTCACCAGCCGAAGTGTTCGAGATGGATGCGGGAGTCCGGGACGCCCGCGGACCGCAGCGACCGGACGACCGACGCCGTCCAGGCCTCGGGCCCGCAGAGGTAGACGTCGCGCTCGGCGACGTCCGGGACCCAGTGCCGCAGCAGGGTGGTGTCGTCGGCGGGCCCCGCCCCCTCGCCGATCCACGAGTCGGGGGCGCGACGGCGGCCGGGCAACGTCAGCACCCGCAGCCCGCGGAGCTCGGCGAGCCGGGCGAACTCGGCACCGAACAGCGGCCTGCCGGTGGTGCGCTGGAGCACGACGGCCTCACCGGGTGCGTAGTCGAGGCCCTCGGCCAGTGCCCGCAGCGGCGTGATCCCGACGCCCGCCCCGATCAGCACGATCCGGCGGCGGGTCCGCGGGCGGGCGGTCAGCCTGCCGTAGGGGCCCTCCACCAGCGCGCGGGTGCCCGGGGGCAGCGCCGCTACGGCCGCGCTGCCGTCGCCGAGCGCCTTGACGGTGATCCGCAGTCCGTGCGGACCCGGGGCCGCGGACAGCGAGTAGGGATGGGCCCGCGACCAGCCGGACCCGGCCAGGAAGCGGAAGGTGCAGAACTGGCCCGCGGTCGCGGGGAACCGGTCCAGCCTGCGACCGGTGAGGTACACCGAGACCACATCCGGGTCGCCGCAGTCCTCCGGCACCACGGCGGCGACCCGCAGGTCGTGGCGCAGCGACCGCACCACCGGCAGCCCGACCCGCCAGACGAGCACGGCGCCCGCCGCCGCGGCCCACAACCCCCACCAGAACGCGGTCGCCGGACCGGAGGACACGAACTCCGTGCCGGTCCACAGCTGGTGGGGCAGCGCGAGGGCGACGCCGAGGTAGGCGTAGAGGTGCAGCAGGTGCCAGGACTCGTGCCGCAGCCTGCTGCGCGCGGCACGCACGCTGGTGAGGACCACCAGGACCAGGCACAGCGTCCCGCCCAGGGCGAGCAGCATGCCCGGGTAGTCGACGGTCAGCTCCCAGAACATCCCCGGCACCGCGGCCAGGCTGCCCGCGGCGTAGCCCCAGGTCGTCAGGCCGATGTGGGCCAGCATCAGGGTGAACGAGGCGAACCCGACCCAGCGGTGCACCCGGGCGAGCCGGTCCTGGCCGACCGCACGCTCGACGGGCGGGATCCGCGCCATCAGCAGCACCTGGACCAGCAGCAGGAACGACGCGACCAGACCGGTCCAGCGGCCGAGCGAGGTCAGCCCGCTCGCCCAGCCGCCGAGGTCCTGCAGGCCGTGCCCGGCGAGCCACTGCGCGGTGACCGCGACCAGCCCGGCGCCGACGAGCGCCGTGGCCCCGTAGCGGATCCGGGAGTCGACGGTGGCGGCGCGGCCCGCGGGGGCCGCGCGCAGCGGGCGGTCGAGGGTCACGCTCATCCGTTCCGCCCCGTGCGGGCGCTGGTCGTGGTGGGGGGCATGGTCGGCTCCGGGAGGACGGCGTCGGGGACGTCCCCACCCTCCGGCGGCCGGGTGAGGCCGCGGCTCAGTCGGGTTCGGAACCGGGTAAGAGTCTGTCCGACCCGACGGTGAACCCGACCTCGGCGCCCCCACCCTCGCGGGTGCGGGCGAACACCGTGCCGCCGTGGGTCGCCGCGACGTCCCGGACGATCGACAGCCCGAGGCCGGACCCCGGCAGCCCCCGGGCGGTGTCGGCCCGGTGGAAGCGGTCGAACACCTTCTCGAGGTCCGCCTCGGCGATCCCCGGCCCGCGGTCGGCGACGGTCACGCCCTCGGGACCCACGCGCACCTCGACCGGCTCGGTGCCCGCCGCGTCGAACTTCGCGGCGTTCTCCACCATGTTGCCCACCGCCCGGTCCAGCCCGCCGCGCCTGCCCCACACCGGGGTGGGGCGACCCTCGACGCGGGTCTCACGGCCGGTGCGCCGATGCACCCGCGCGGCGGCCTCCCGGGCCACCGCGAGCAGGTCGACGGTGTCCTCCGGCTCGTCGGGCCGCTCGGCCAGCGCCAGCTCGACCAGCTCCTCGACGAGGTGGCTCAGCTCGCGGGTCTCGCTCTGCACGTCGTCGACCAGCCGGTCGCGAGCCGCAGGCGACAGCTCCGCGATCCGGCGCAGCACGGACGCGTTGGTACGCAGGCTGGTCAGTGGGGTGCGCAGCTCGTGCGCGGCGTCCTCGACCAGCCGGTTCTGGGCCTCCCTGGCGCGGGCGAGCCGGTCGAGCATCGTGCGGAAGGAGCCCGCCAACCGGCCGACCTCGTCCCGGCCCTCGACCGGGACCTCGCCGTGCAGGGACCCGCTCGCGCTCACCTCCTCGGCGAGCCCGGTGAGCCGCACGAGCCGCCGCGTCACCCGCTGGGCGACGAGCCATCCGGCCGCGGCCGCGGCGAGGACGACCGCGACCCCGGTCAGGGCGATCTGGCGGGCCATCCCGGCCAGCACCCGGACCGTGGCGTCCACGTCCGTGCCGACCTGCAGCACGTCGCCCGTCGGGAGCGCGGTGGCGAGCACCCGGAAGGTGGTGCGGCCGAGCTGCACCTGCGTGGTCGCCGTCGCCCCCTCCCGGCCCGACGCGGCCAGCGCGAGCTCCGCGGGCCCCACCGGCAGCGCGACCGGTCGGCCGCCGACGCGGGTCACGGTGCCGTCCGCCGCGACGGTCTGGGCGACCAGCCCGGTGCCGCGCCGCGGGCCGCCGCCGGGCCCGTCGGTGTCGTCCGGCCCGTCAGTGGGGACGACCGCCAGCACCTGGGTCTGCCCCGCGGCGACGGCGGCGGAGAGTGTCCGCAGCGACTGGTCGATCTCGTCGTAGATCCGGGAGCTCGCCGCGGCGTAGGACAGCAGCCCGACGGCGGTGGCGACGAGCAGCGCGACGAGCGCGAGCGTGCAGGCGAACCGGGTCCGCAGGGTCACGGCTCGCGCACCGTGTACCCGACCCCGCGGAGCGTGTGGATCAGCGCCGGGGCGCCCGCGGCGGTGAGCTTGCGCCGCAGGTAGCCGATGTAGACCGCGAGGTTCTTCGACTCCGCCCCGAAGTCGTAGCCCCAGATCCGCGCGTAGACGGTGGAGTGGTCCAGCACGATCCCGGCGTTGCGCACCAGCAGCTCGAGCAGGTCGAACTCGGTCTTCGACAGCTCCAGCTCGGTGTCCGTCCACCAGGCCCGGCGGGCCAGCGGGTCGACCCGCAGGCCGCCGACCCGCAGCACCGGGTCGCGGTCGGGCTGCTCCGGCTCGGGTGCCGCGCGGCGCAGCAGCGCGCGGAGCCGGGCCAGCAGCTCGTCGAGCTCGAAGGGCTTGGGCAGGTAGTCGTCCGCGCCCGCGTCGAGCCCCGCGACCCGGTCCGAGGTCTCGATGCGCGCGGTGAGCATGAGGACGGGGGTCCGGTCGCCGTCCGCGCGCAGCACCCGCACGACCCCGAGTCCGTCGATGCCGGGCATCATCACGTCCAGGACCAGGACGTCGAACGCCGAGCGGCGCAGCCGGGCGAGCGCCTCCACCCCGTCGCCGAGCAGCTCGACGGCGTACCCCTCCAGCTCCAGCGCCCGCCCCAGGGCGTCCCTGATGGCGCGGTCGTCGTCGACCACCAGGACCCGCTGTGCCCCCACGGATCCCCCATCCCGGTCGTCGCCCGCGCCCCGATCGTAGGGCCGCCCCGCCAGTCTGCCGCCGCACGGTGAGCACCGGGCGTGGGGAGGGTCGGAGGACGGTGAGACGGCGCGGGCGGCGGGGGGATCCCCGACCGCGACGAGGAGCGTTCGGCGGCGGGACCACTGGTGTTCACCCGACGCCCCCGGTCCGGTCAGTTCTGCGCACTTAGCTCCGATCGACCGTTGTCACCCGAACGAGGGATCCATGGCCACTTCCGACGCTTCCCACCACGCCACCGACCCCACTCCGCCGGGACTGGACCGGCGCACGATGCTGCGCAACTCCGGCGTGGTCGGCCTGGGTATCGCCCTGTTCGGCAGCATCGACGCCATCGCGGGCCGTCCGGCGTTCGGCGCCCCCACCCGCGCCGCGGCCGGGTACGGACCGCTCGTCGCCGACCCGCGCACGCTCCTGTCGCTGCCCGAGGGGTTCTCCTACACGGTCGTCGCCGAGGCCGGTGTCACCCGGCTGACCGACGGCGGCGAGCCCACCCCCAGCGACACCGACGGCACCGCCGCGTTCTCCACCGGGGACCGGACGGTCCTGGTGAACAACCACGAGATCGGCGGCGACGAACCGTTCGGCGTCCCCCACCGACCCGGGCTCACCTACGACGACGCGGCCCTCGGCGGCACCACGAACATCGAGGTGGGTCCGACCGGGGACCGGCTGGGCGAGTACGTCAGCGTCGCGGGCACCCACAACAACTGCGCAGGCGGCGTCACGCCGTGGGGTACCTGGCTGACCTGCGAGGAGACCGAGGACCGGGCGGGCAAGGCGATCGGCGCCGCGGTCCTCACCAAGGACCACGGCTTCGTGTTCGAGGTCAGCCCCGTCGGCCCGGAGAACCCGGGCAACAGCCCGGTCCCGCTCACCTTCCTCGGCCGCTTCGCCCACGAGGCCGTCGCCGTCGACCCGAGGACGTCCGCCGTCTACCTGACCGAGGACGCCAACGACCCGCACGGCCTGCTCTACCGCTGGACCCCGCCGAAGGAGTTCACGGCGGGCAAGTGGAACCTCAAGCGCCTCGCCGAGACCAGCGGCCCGACGGCCGGCGCGTTGCAGGCCATGCGCTGCAGCCGCGGCGGCACCCACGTTCGCGACCTGTCCGAGGCCACCTCACCCGGGACGCAGTACAAGGTCGACTGGGTCGAGGTGCCGGACCGGCTGGCCGCGACGACCTCGACGCGCAAGCAGTTCACCGACGACCGGGTCACCCGCAGCCGCAAGTTCGAGGGCGCGTGGTGGGCGGACGGCGGCGCGTACATCGTGGCCAGCTACGCCCGCGCGGCGGACGGCAGTGTCCACGAACACGACGGGCAGATCTGGTTCTACGAGCCGGGCAAGGAGCGGATCACCCTGAAGACGATCTTCACGGTGAACCGGACCCCCGACGAGGACGGCACGAACTTCGACGGCCCGGACAACATCACCGTCTCGCCCTACGGTGGGGTGATCGTGTCCGAGGACGGCGAGGGGGTGCAGCACCTCGTCGGCGTGACCGACCAGGGGAAGTCGTACGCACTGGCGCGCAACGACCTCAACGGCAACGAGTTCGCGGGCCCCACCTTCAGCGCCGACGGCAGGCTGCTGTTCGCGGGCATCCAGACCCCCGGCCACGTCTTCGCGATCACCGGCCCCTGGCGTCGCCCGTCCAACGGCGGCTGAGTGGCGCGGCGGGCGGGCTGAGGATCCACCGCACCGTGCGGACGGCGACGACCGCCCATGCGGCGGCGAGCAGGGCGTAGAGGACCATCGCGACCAGGCCGAACGCCCCGAGACCGGTGTGCGCGAACAGCACGCTCGTGCCGGTCACACAGGTGCCGACGGGGAAGGTGAAGCTCCACCAGGTCAGCGAGAAGGGCAGTCCCCGGCGCGCGGTCCTCGCCGTCACCGCGGCGGCCAGTGCCAGCCACAGCATGGCGAAGCCCCAGGTCGGGACACCGTAGAGCAGCCCGAACACCCGCGCACCCGACGCGAAGGGCTCCGGCAGCGCGCCCGCACGGTCGCCGAGCAGCCCGGCGGCGGTCACCGACTGGCCGAGCGGACCGAGCACGATCCACATCGTCGGTACCGTCGCGGCGGGCCCGGGCCCGTGCACGACGAGCCGGTTCCAGATCTGCGGCAGGATCGCCAGCGTCGCGAACAGGCTGATCCCGAACATCGCGTAGCAGGCCACCAGCATCGCCGACTGTGCGACGGCCGGGGCGTGCGGAACCAGGAGCGCACCGTTGGCCGCGGACACCATCGGCGGCACGACGGGCATCAGCCAGCCGCCGGACGGCTGCGCGTCGCGGTGGTGGACGATCATCATGTAGGGGATCCAGACCGCCGTGACCAGCCCGAGGACGGTTCCCAGCCCCCAGAGCACCCAGCCGGCGGCGAGCGAGACGTCGAACCGGACCGCGCCCGCCCCGACCGTCATCAGCGCCGCACAATTCCGCCCTGGTGCGGGCGGACGTGCTCGCCGACCGCGCCGACCTGGGGTTCGTCGAAGGGCCGCGACACTCACCCGATCTCGACGAGCAGCTCGTCGCCCGGGACCGGCTCACCGTCGTCGTCGCCCCCGACCACCCGTGGGCGCGAACTCGCGGTGTCACCCCCGCTCGGCTCGCGGCCACCCCGCTGATCTCCCGGGAGAGCGGCTCGGGCACCCGGGACCACCTCGAACAGGCCCTCGCCGACACGGGTCCGCTCGCCGCCCCCGTCCTCGAGCTGGGCTCCACCACCGCGATCAAGTACGCGGCCGCGGACGGCATCGCCCCGGCCGTCCTCAGCTCGCTGTCCGTGAGCGGGGAGCTGGCGGGCGGCACGCTGGTCGCGGTCCCCGTCCGCGGCCTCACCCTGGAACGCCGCCTCACCGCCGTCTGGCCCCGCGGCCGCCCGCCTGCAGGCCCCGCCCGCGACCTGGTCGACATCGCCGCCCGCACGGGCACCGGCCGCCGCTGAGCTCCCCACCGGGACCTTCTCCTGCCTCCGCCGTCGGCTCGCGACGCCGCCACAGCGAGGTCGTCGAGAGCCATCTGCGCTGGGCGGCGGAGTGTGACCGGTGGGGCGGCTCAGGTACCCGCTTCGGGTCCCAGCAGGTTGCCGAGTGGGCCGAGATCGATGTTGAGGTCCCCGGGCTCGAGACCGAAGTGCTCCCGGAGCTCGACCATCGCCTCCTCGAGGCGCATCAGCCCCATCCCCAGGCGTTCCACGGTCTCCTCGGGGAGGTCGCCCGCCTCGACCCGGCGCAGCGCCTGGCGCTCCATCAGCTGGCGCAGCAGCTCGATGATCGTCAGCACCAGCCTCCCGAGATCCTCGGCGACGGTGTCGGGCTGCGACTCGATGCGCCGCGGCAGCTCAGCCATCCGACCCACCCGTCAGCGTGTGCACCGAGCTGATCAGCGCCCGCAGGGAGACGTGGACGAGATCCACGTCCGCCAGCGAGATCGTCACGTCCCCGGTGATCATCACCCCACCCGCGAGCAGCCGGTCGAGCAGGTCCACCAGGGCCAGCTCGTCGTCGGGGCGCGCGGCGGTCACGGCTCCTCCCACGTGGTGAAGGAGAACGCGGGCCACGGCCCGGTCAGCTCCACCCGGACCCGGCCGTCGTCGGCGGCGTCCACCGCGTCGCGGAACTCCGCCTCGCGTCCGTCCGCCACGAGGTAGCCGGCGTTGAGCACCATCTCCTCGGTCCGCCCGCTGAGCCTGGCGTCCTGCATCGGATACCGATGAGCGGCCGAGGAGCGTCCGGCGAGAGTGGTGTGCAGCCGCTCGGCGGCGTCGCGAGCCTGCTCACGGCTGCGGGCGCCGCGATCCCGCTCGGCCCGCCGTCGGAACAGGTACGCCGTCCCCGGGCGGTCCGTCGACGCCGCGGGGGCGGCCGCGGGCTCCCGCTCCTCCTGCGGCAGGGCGTAGACCTTCACCCCCCACTCCCGGTGCCCGCCGACTCGCCGCAGCAACGCGGCGAACTCCTCGGCCCGCTCGCGCAGCAACCGACGGACGGCGTCGTCGTCCCGGTACAGGGTCGCCAGCCTCACCGGTGCGACGGGGACCTCCGCGGCGGCACGCACCACCACGTCGTGGTGGGCGCGGGCGAGCTGCTCCAGCCGCCCGAGATCCTCCATCGCGGCGGCCATCCCGGCCTCGTCGAACCGACCGGCCGCCACCGTTCCGACGACGGCGGCCAGCTCCGCCTCGGCGACCAGCCGGGGCGCCTCCCCGTCGACACCCGGACCCGCAGGCGCCCCCTCCGCGCCTGCGAGCCGGACCGCGTAGAGCCAGACCAGCTCGTCGGGGCTCATCGCCGCCTCCCCTCACCCCGACGTGCGGCGGTGCGCCGGGCAGGCTGCGCGACGGGTTCCTCGTCCGGCTCGTCCGCGGGCTCCGCCTCGTCCGAGCCGTCGATCCCGACGACACCCCCCGCCTCGAGCGCCTCGATCCGCGCGCGGAGCTCGCGGTTCTCCTCGGCGAGGTCGCCCTTCCCGGAGCTGAGGCTGGGGTCGTGTTCCCACCAGTCGATGCCCATCTCCCTGGCCTTGTCGACCGAGGCCACCAGCAACCTGATCTTGATCGTGAGCAGCTCGATGTCGAGCACGTTCACCCGGATGTCCCCGGCGATCACGATCCCCTTGTCCAGCACCCGCTCCAGGATGTCGGCGAGGTTGGTCGACTCCTGTCGGTGCGGCTCCGGCGGGCGGCTCGCCCTGCCCGGTACCGGGATGCCTCCGGCCGTCATCGTCCTCCCTTGTGCAGCTGTCCGCGGCCGTAGCGGCCTGCGCGGCGGTACCCGGTCAGGTCGCCGTCGTCGTTCACCTGGACCTCGAACAGGGCCAGGATGTCCGCCGAGTCCGGGATCCGGCGGGTCTCCACCACCTCGATCCCGATCAGCCAGCCGTCGTCGCGACCCTCGATGGACACGACGCTCTCCAGCTCGCGCCCGGTCAGCGCGACGATCTGCTCCGCGGCGCGTCGTGCGGCGTCGACCGGCAGCACGCGGCTCCTCCGCCCGCGGGCGGCGCCGTTGCGCCGGGCCGCGGAGCGCGGACCGACGCGACCGCTCGCGCGGTCGTCCACCTCGTCGTCCACCTGGTCGTCCACCTCGTCGTCCGGCTCCGGCTCGACGTCCGTGCCGTCGTCCGTGTTGTCGGCGTCGATGTCGGCGTCGTCGTCGATCTCGCCGTCGGTGTCGTCCGGCTCGGCGGCCGCCCTCTCCTTCGAGCCTGCGGCCTTCTCGGCCCGCCTGCGTGGTCGCGCCGACCGGGCGCCGGAACGGGAGTCGTCCTCCCGCTCCGGTCGCCGCTTGCGTACGGGCCGGCGGTCCTCGTCCTCCGCCACGTCGCCCACTCAGCCCCGGCGGACCATCAGGCGTTGGAGCAGGTCGTTCTCGCGCGCCGTGCACTCCTCCTCGGAGAGCTCACCGCTGCGCCGCGCCTCGTCGACGCGGTCGAGCTCGACCCGGATCCGCGCCGGGTCGTAGTACTGCTCCTCGGCCTGGGCCTGGATCTGCTCGGCGAGCCAGAGCACGCCGCGCATCGGTGCGAGCGGCAGGCCGATCAGGCCTGACACGAGCCCCATGGGTCTCACTCCGTCCGGTCATCTCTCCTGGGGGATGAAGTCGTAGGGTGCCAACGGCCCGAGCAGCCGGAGGCGGAGCCACTCGTGGGTGTCCGCACCCAGCTCCTCCACCGCGTCCTCGAACTCCTCCGCCGCCTCCCGGTCGACGAGGAACGCCGCACTGACGACGTCCTCCGGTTGGGCCGGGGTGGTCGCCGAGACGTCCACCGCGTAGTCCCCGATCCGCTCGAGGATGTCCGCCGCGTCGACGTCCCGCCGCTGTTCGAACGCCTTGACGATCCGCTCGCCCAGCTCCACCCGGTCGTAGTAGGCGGCATCCTCCGGCAGCTCCCGGATCCGCTCGTGCAGCTCGCGGATCCCGGAGTCCTCCTCCACGATCTCGCGGATCAGGACGTCCTGCTCGTAGGTGCCCTTGAGGGTGTACTGGATCTTGCCTTCGAGCTGCTCGAGGGCCCGCAGGAACCGGTCCTGGTGCGGCGCCAACAGCTCCTCGACGACCCCCTCCTCCTCGACGACGGCGGGGAACCGCATCGGCAGGACGGTCGTCGTGGCCGCGACCGTGTCGACGACCGACTCATGGGCGAGGAGGTCGTCCCGGGTGCCCAGCGGGCGATCGGTCGGCACGTCGCCGACGATCGCCGCCACCGCCTCGTGCACGACGGTGGTGACCTTGCCCGAGGGGCCGAGGCCCGTCAGGTCCTCCGGCAGCTCGGCGTCGGCCGAGACGAGTCCGTAGACGTACGTGGCGCTCACGCCTCACGCTCCCGGGTCCGCTGCCGCGGCCGCCGCCGCGGCGCCTCCTCGCGCTCCTCGTCGGAGTTGCCTCCGAGCAGCTCGCCGACCTTGTCGACGGCGGCGTCGAGCGCGCCGCTGGTCTTGCCCTTGGCCCCGCCCTCCATGATCCCCTGGGTGAGCTCGGTGATGTCCTTGCCGCCCTTGCCCTTCCCGTAGAGATCGAGCCGGTTGGTGGCCTCGGCGAACCGCAGGAACGTGTCCACGCTGGCCACCACGATCCGGGCGTCGATGGTCAGGATCTCGATGCCGACCAGCGACACCCGCACGAACACGTCGATCACCAGACCCTTGTCCAGGATCAGCTCGACGACGTCGGCGAGGCCACTACCGCCGCCGCCACCCGAGCCGCGATCGACGTACCCACCGCCCCCGCCCTGGGTCTGCGTCGCCATCGTCATCGCTCATCGGCTCCTTCCGCCGGCCGCCGCCGGCTCGCGCCGGGCGGACCTGCGCCTGCGCGGCTTGGGCTCCTCCTCCGGCTCCTCGTCGACCGGCTCCTCGTCCGCGACGTCCTCGGCCGCGGGCTCCTCGTCGGCGTCCTCGGACTCGTCCTCGGACTCGTCGTCGTACTCGTCGACGGGCTCGTCGTCCTCGGCCTCGTCCTCGTCCGCCTCCTCGTAGGACTCCTCCGCCTCGTCCGCCTCGTCCGCCTCGTCCGCCTCGTCCGCGAGCTCGTCGTCCGACTCCGCGTCGGCGTCCTCGGCCTCGTCGTACTCGTCGGTCTCGGAGTCGTCGGTCTCGGAGTCGTCGGCCTCGGCACCCTCCGTCTCGGCGCCCTCCTCGGCGCCCTCGTCCTCGGCGCCCTCCTCGGCGCGCTCGCGCTCCTCCTCCTCGAGCGCCTCCTCGTGGGTCCGGGTGACCTCGCCCTCGTGGATCTCGCCGCGCCAGCCCTCGACGTCGTCCGGGTGCAGGAGGACCGTCGCCATCGCGTGCCGACGGAAGTGCTTGAACTCCAGCCGCGCCCGCCTGCCCTGGGCCCGCCAGATGTTGCCGGTCCGCTCGAACAGCCCCTGGGGGAAGTACTCCAGGACCAGCAGCACCTTCGTGGCGTTCGGGCCCAGCTCGGTGAAGCTGACCGCGCCGTCGACGTGTCCCTTGGCCCCCTTGGACTTCCACACGATGTGGGAGTCCGGGACCTGCTCCATGATCGTGGCCTCCCACTCGCGGTGGGACAGGAAGATCTGCGCCTTCCACGTGGTCTTCTCGTCGGAGATCTGATCGACGCTCTCGACCTTCTTCATGAAGCTGGGGAAATCGCCGAACTGGGTCCAGAGGTCGTAGCAGGTCCGCAGCGGGAGACCGACGTCGAGATCCTCGACGATCTGGGTGACCTTGAGCTTCTTGCCGCCCTTGCCTCCCCCGCCGCCGGATTCGGAGTCCGATCCGCCGCCGAAGAGGCCCGTGACCTTGTCCTTGATCCCCGAGAAGAATCCGCCGCCGGAGTCGGAGTCCTCCGAGTCGTCGTCCGGATCGCGATCGGGATCGTCGGAGTCGTCGCCCGAGTCGTCCGATCCCCTGATCGCCGACTTCAGTCCGCTGCCGGTCTCGCTGACATCGGTCAGCCGCTCGGTCAGACCGGAGACGCGATCGGTCGCCGCCTCGGCGGCACGCTGCACCAACATCGTCAGCAGCTTCTGGCCGGCGTCCTTGAGTGCATCCGAGGGCAGTGCGTCGCTGAGCTTGCTCGTCGACTCAGGCATCCTCGGACCTCCGCCGTCCGCCCTTGCGCCCGGCAGCCGCCTTCGTGGCTCCGGACGCGGCCTTCGTCGCGGTGCCCGAGGCGGCCTTCGCCCCGCCGCGCGCAGCCTTCGCGCCACCCGAGCCCGCCCTCGACGTCGTGCTGCGGGCCGTGCGGGTACCGGCGGCCGCGCTCCGGCGCGCGGTCCCGGAGCCCCCGCCCTCGCGCGCCTTGGCCGTCCGCCGTCGCGGAGGAGCCTGCTCCTCGGGCTCGGCGTCCTGCGTCTCGTCGGACGCCTCCTCGGGTGCCTCGCCCTCGTCGGCGGACTCGGGCTCCGCCTCCTCGTCGGAGACCTCCTCGGTCTCGTCGACCGGGCCGGCCTCCTCGTCCTCGTCGGCATCGCCGTCACGCTGGTCGACGGTGTCCCGCAGCCCGCCCGCGGCCTTCTTCGCGCCGCCCGCCGCTCCTCCGCCGAGGTCACCGAGCGACTCGACCCGCTTGCCCACCTTGTCGGTGAGCGACGAGACCTGGCGCGCCGCCACCGCCATCACGGCACCCTTGCCGGCGTCCAGCAGCCGTCCCCGGACCTGGTCCGAGAGCGCGGAGAGCTCCGGAGAGCTGTTGAGCAGCTTCTGCCCCTGGGCCAGGAGCTCACCCGGCCCACCCGCACGACGCCCCGCGGCCATCCCGCCGAGCATCAGGGCGAGCTTCATCTTCTTGGTACGCCCCAGGAAGTAGCCGCCGGCCACTCCGAGGGCCACCCGTGCGCCGCATTTCATCGTGCCTCCTCATGTGGTCACCCGTCCGCGCCGCGCACGCCCATTCGGAGATCGCTTCCGAAAATGATCAGGCGCCACGCCGGGCCGGTCGTCACCATCTACCCGTCACGATCTCGGCGCACACCCTGGCAGACGATATCCGCCATTTTTGCGCCATTCGGACCACCTCGACGGTCCATTTCGCGAAATGACCATGAATCGACTGGGCCAGACTCGCCCCGACGGACCTGCACCGTCGCCTGCCCGAACGAGGGAGGCGTCGCCGGAACGGCGGAGCGTCCACTGGGCCGAACGAGATGCGGGCTCCATGCCGGCTGAGCTGGGCGAACGGCGACTCCTCGCCACCCGGTCCGGTGTGGACCGCCTGCCGCAGACGACGGTTCCCCGCGCCGCACGTCGCGGGGATCGTCCACGGGCGACCCCTCGAATCGCACGATCGCATTTCCGGGGCAACCGCCGAACAGCCGAACGTGCTCAGCTTCCCGCCTTCGCCGCAGCCACCACGATCAGAACGATCAATGCCAGCAGCAACAACACCACGGTGACCGGCAACAACACGAGGGCGAGCACGAGTGCGAGCACCAGCCCGACCCGGACCGCGGGGCTCAGCGCGCCGACGGCGCCCTTGATCGCCCCCCAGATGGGGTTGCCGCCCGAGAGGCCCGCCCGTACCCCGCCGAGCACGCCGCCCATGACGAGTCCTCCGGAGGCCGCCATCGCGTCGAGGGAGCCCGCCAGGCCCTCGACCTTCTCCAGTGCGATGCCGACGGACGCGCGGAGCAGGGTGCGCACAAGCTCCTTCAGGCTCGCCTTGAGCTCGTCGACCGCGGCCGTGCGGGCCACGGCCGGGTGCGGCGAGGATCCGTTGCGCGGCAATGCGGCCGCGTCCACCTCGAGGGAGCTCATCGACGCCTCGCGCCCCGGGCTGAGGTGCCGGTTCGGTCACTGTGCGCTCTTCGCATCGTCGTCCTGTCGTCGTCGGATCACGCCGTCGCCCGACCCGGACGCCGGCGCCCGGCAACGACTACCACCCCGGGCCGAGGTCTAGAGCGTGTCTCTTAACTGAGGCGGGCGTGGATGACGACCGCAGCGAGGAGGACTC
>NZ_BAABGT010000035.1:0-10414 GCF_039541715.1 Pseudonocardia xishanensis | reverse complement strand
CTGCAGACGGTGGTGTGGGACAACGCGGAGCTGTTGGAGCCGTGCCCGAGCTGCGGGCATTGGGAGCACCTCGACGAGCCCGCCGCGCCGGCAATGGGTCCCGTAGTGCAAGACGTGCGCCTGGATCGGTCGGCGGTGTTGGCCGCGGCGTGGACGCTCACGCTGGTGGTCGAGGTCCTCGACGGGCGGCGCCCGGCCCGGCAGATCACGGGGCTGGTGGAGCCGCGGGTGCTGCGCTATCTGGCCGCGGTCCCGGCTGGTCGGGGCGGGTCGTGTGCGGGAGCGCGGTTGCTGTCGGTGCATCCGAGCCAGCCGCATGAGGGCGCAGTCGAGGTCGCCGCGTCGCTGCGTCTGGCGGGGCGGCGACGGGCGATGGCCGCGTCGTTCTTGCTGTCCGGTGTGGACTTCTGGCTCTGTGAGACGGTGCGGATTCTGTGACGGGCGGCCGGGCGGTCGGGCCACCGCTGCCGCCGGCGCCACTGTGTCGTCCGACGTGCCGGTCTCGGTGGGGTGCTGGTCTCGGGACTGTCTCGCCGCGACCGCGGCGGCGTGCTGAACGGGGTCGTAGGCGACGTTGTCGGTCCAGCAGCGCCAGATGACCCGTAGCCAGGCCCGGCCCAGGATCCGGACGGCGTGGGCGTGGTTGTGCCCGCGTCCCCGGGCGCGGGCATAGACGAGCTTCCGGCCCGACCTGGCCTGGTTGCGGACTCTGAGGCGCGATCAGCTGAGTGAGTGGGTGATCGTGATGCCGCAGCCCCTCAAGTCGAGCCTCTCGTATCTGGGCGGTCACGGGCCATTCGGACTTCACGGCCGCATAAGCACAGATAAGCGAATTCGAGGCAACTCGGATTCGACACATCGCCGCGCCTGTCGCTCGGCCATCGAGGGCTCGACGGCGAATCGTGGTTTCTGCTCTATCCTGTGATCGACAAGAAAGATTTGGCTGACGTCGAACGGGGGGGGGTGACCCAAAGGGCGTTGTCCTGGCAATTAGTCTGCAGCTTCCGGGAAGTGCTCGACCGGCAAACGGGCGGTTCCTGACCTTCTCGGCTCGTGATTCGACGAAGGGTCTGTTTGCTATTCTGGATGACTAGCAGGCGGCAAAGTCGGGTTTCGGCTGCGGCGCCATCCGGCGGTGGGCTCGGTCAGGTCTTCGTGCGAGGAGAGGCGGCCACAGTAGCTCGCTTGCCTCTGCTGACGGAGATTCGGCCTTCGCTTCTAAGTAGGTCGATGGCGACGTGGGCGGTGCCGACAGCGACCGAGTAGCGGTCGGCTAACTCCTTGATAGTCGGAACGCGGTCGCCACTCTGAAGTGCTCCGCACGTCATGGCGGCTCGGAGGTCGGCAGCGATCTGTCTAGCCCTGCCCGTTCCCTCACAATCGGCGGGAGACGTTCTCGCCGTGAGGTTTCCAATGTTCGTGGCAGCCGGAGGGGCTGGCATTCGCACTCCCGCTGACTTCATGGCTCGCTGGTCAGACTCGGCGACCCACGCGGTGTAGACGCGCAGGGTCGTCGAGCCCCCGCCACCGTGGCCGAGCCTGCCAGCGACGGTGCGGACGTCTACGCCAGCGGCGATGAGCTCCGTGGCCGAGTAGTGGCGGAGCTGGTGGAGGTTCATGTCCCAGCCGAGCCTTCTGCACATCCGCACGTAGCGGTTGGAGATCGACGACGGGCGGAGCCAGGTGCTGTGGTCGATCGCGGGGGAGAAGAGGCGGCCGTCCGGGCGGATCGTGATCCCAGCTGACTCGGCGAGCCGCTGGCACTCCCCTCGGTAGGTCTTCAGTATCGTGACCGTGTCCGCGTCGAGGTGGATGCGGCGCTGCTGGTGGGTCTTGGTGTCCTTCTCCCAGGTGTGGGTGTCCCGCTGGGCGATGCTGGAGCGGATCGTGAGGACTGCGCGGTCGAGGTCGAGGCGGTCCCAGCTCAGGGCGCAGAGCTCGCCGCGGCGCGCGCCGGTGACCATCGCCAGCCAGAGGAAGCAGGCCCACCACAGGTCGGCAGCGAAGGCGGATTCGAGGATCTTGGCTGCCTGAGCCGCCGTGGGTGGGTCTGGCTCGGCTACGGAGCCCCGGGGCGGCTCGGCCTGGCCGAGCGGGTTGACGGCGATCCAGCGCCACCGGACGGCTCGTGCGAGCGCACCGCTCAGGCAGAAGTGAATCTTGCGGATCGTGGCGCTCGCGAGCGGTTTGCAGACGTGGCGAGAGCACTTCGCGTCGCACTCGTGCGGCTCGTCAGTGGAGTGGTCGACCTTGACCCGGCCGTTGCAGTGCCTCCGGCACCGCCGCAGGATCGCGTAGTACGAGTCCAGGAGCTCGCCGTCGAGCCTCGCGACCTGGAGCGCGCCGAGCCGCGGGCGGATGTGGACGCGGATGACCTGCTCGTAGCGGTCCCTCGTTGTGTCTTCGACTTCCAGGAGCTCAAGGTAGCGGTCCAGGAGTTGGTCGACTGTGGCCTTGGTTCGCGGGTTGCGCTGCTCGTCGACCTGTGTGGCGAGCCGGCGCTGCACCTTCTCGGCCTCTTTGCGAGCGTCCTTGCCCGCGGGGACGGTCTCGACGAGGTAGTGCCGCTTGCCGCTCAGGGGGTCGATGCCCGCGTACACGCGGACGCGGAGTGAGCCGTTGGAGCGGACCTCGATCTCGCCCCGCTGTCGTCTGGCCATGGAGGCGACGCTAGCGATTCGCTCCCATCATGGCTCCCAAGCCTGTGGATAACTCCGGTCAGCACCCCTGCTGACCTGCGTGCCCCCGGCAGGATTCGAACCTGCGACACCCGCTTTAGGAGAGCGGTGCTCTATCCCCTGAGCTACGAGGGCCTCGGGGAAGCGTACCCGGGCCCGATGTGACGGTGTACTGCGCCGGCGCTTCGGGCATCGCGCTGGTCAGGAGGGCGGGTGAGCGTTCGCCGTGATCGTCGACCGGGTGGTGTTCCTCGGGGAGTGGACGGCGCGGGTCGCCGCGCTGGGGGAGCCGATGCACGGGGTCGAGGCGTTCTGCGAGTCGCGGGACGCGATCCTGGAGCGCGTGTGGGGCGGTTGCGCTGGAGTCGGAGTGTCCGGCCGGGCTCGCCGTGGACGACACTCTCGACGGCGACGCCGGGACCTGGTCGCGGATCGAGGCTCTTGCCGGGGACGACGAGCGGTGGGCCGATGTGGACAGTGGAGTCGGAGCGTCGGCCGAGGCCGCGGAAATGTGGTGCTCGTGTCCGACGTGCTGTGGGAGCACAACCAGCACGTACGACGGGGCTCGCCCACGTCGTGATGGACAGCCGGGACCTGCGATGGGCGTCGGCGGGTGCTCCACTACCCGCTGGACCCCGCGATACCCGCGGACTTCGACGCCGTCCTGTTCCCGTCCCGCGTCTGAGCGGCGCGGATACGGCCGCCAGGTCTCGGCCGACCGAGCAGAGACACCGCCCGGGCATGCACCGACCCGGCCGCTCACGATCGGCGCATGTGTGCCCTCAGCGCGGTCGTCACAGCACTGACAGCACGGAAACGGCGATCATGCCGCGCTGAGAGCACGAAACGTGCGATCGCGGTGCTCGACCCGGGGCCCGAGGCGTCGGGACACGGGGCAGGGCGAGGGGGCTACGGCTGCGGGGTGGGTTCGGTCACCCGTGGCGACTCCGCGCGCGGCTCCGGGACCGCGGCCATGGGGTGGCGGCGTTCGAGCTTGGCGCCCTCGACGTCGACGTCGGGCAGGATCCGGTCCAGCCATCGCGGCAGCCACCACGCCGCGTCCCCGGCCAGGTGCAGGACCGCCGGGATGATCAGCATCCGGACGACGAACGCGTCGAGCACCACGCCGAAGGCGAGGCCGAAGCCGATCGGGCGGACCATCGCGAGGTGGGAGAAGACGAACCCGCCGAACACCGAGAACATGATGATCGCCGCGGCGGTGACCACCGCGCGGCCCGCGTGCAGGCCCTCCTTCACCGCCAGCCGGGCGGGCGAGCCGTGCACGTACGCCTCGCGCATGCCGGAGACCAGGAAGAGCTGGTAGTCCATCGCGAGCCCGAAGAGGATGCCGACCAGGATCGTGGGCAGGAAGTTCAGCACCGGGCCGGGGTCGTGCACGCCGAACACCGCGCTCAGCCGGCCCCACTGGTAGATCATCACGACCGCGCCCATGGCCGCGAAGTACGACAGCACGAACCCGACGGTGGCGGTGACCGGGACCAGGACCGACCGGAACACCAGGATCATGATCAGCAGCGACAGCCCGACGACCACACCGAGGTAGAGCGGCAGCGCGTCGGCCAGCTTGGCCGAGATGTCGATGTTGCCCGACGGCACGCCCGCGACGGCGAGGGGGACGGAGGGCTCGACCGCGGTGGTCGTCACCCGCAGCCGCTGGACGAGCTCCTCGGTGGCGACCGACGTGGGGCCCTCGGTCGGGACGACCTGGAACACCGCGAACGAGCCGTCCGGCGCGGTGGCGACCGGCGCGACGGCCGACACGGACGGGATCGCCCCGATCTGCTCGGCGACCTGCGCCCGCGCCGCGGTCAGCGCCGCCTCGTCGAGACCCGCGGGCAGGTCGGCGACGACGACGAGCGTGCCGTTCTGCCCGGCCCCGAACTTGTCCGCGACCACGGAGTAGGCCTGGTACTGCGTGGAGTCCTGGGGTTCCGACGAGCCGTCCGGCAGGCCGAGCCGCAGCGCGAGTGCGGGCAGGGCGACCAGCACCAGGAGCGCGATCCCGCCGACCGCCCGCGCGACCGCGCCGCCCGTCGACATCGGCGCCACCGACCCGGCGGCGTGCGAGGTCGGTCGCGACCGGGCCTTGCGCGGCAGGACGCGCAGGCCCAGCAGCGACAGCAGCGCGGGCGTCAGCGTCACCGCGACGAGCACGGCGACCGCCACGCACGCCGCCCCCACCGAGCCCATGAGGCCGAGGAAACCGATGCCGGTGACGTTGAGCGCCACCAGCGCGATCACGACCGTGAACCCGGCGAACACCACGGCGTTGCCGGACGTGCCGTTGGCCAGCGCGATCGAGTCCGGCACGGACATCCCGGTCCGCAGCTGCCTGCGGTGTCGGTTGAGGATGAACAGCGAGTAGTCGATGCCGACGGCGAGGCCGAGCATCAGGCCGAGGATCGGGGTCACCGACGTCATCTCGACGACACCGGACAGCGCCATCGCCCCCGCGACGCCCACCCCCACCCCGATCAGCGCGGTGAGGATCGGCAGCCCCGCGGCGACCAGCGTGCCGAGCATGACCAGCAGCACGATCGCCGCGATGACCACGCCGATGACCTCGCCGGGCCCGGCGATGCCGTCGACGTTCTGGGTGATCTCCGAGGAGAAGTCCGCCTGCACACCGGCGACGGGGGAGGCCTCGACGGCGGAGATCACGCCGTCCTTCGTCGCGGTCGGGACGGACATCTGCGCGTCCGCGAACGCGACCGTCGCGACCGCCGCGCTGCCGTCCTCGGACACCGTGCGGATGCCTGCGGCCAGCCGCAGCTGGGACTCGCCTGCGGCGAGCCGGGCCTCCTGCGCGTCCAGCTGGGCCCGGCCCGCGTCGAGCTGCTGGCGTTGCGGGGCGGTCGCGGGAACTCCGGCCGCGTCGAGCTGAGTCTGTCCCCGATCGAGCTGTGCGCGGGCCTCGTCGAGCTGGGCCCGCCCGCCGGCCAGCTGCTGCTCGGCCCCGGCCCGCTGCGCCGCAATGGCGAACGGGTCGATCACCTGCCGGACGCCGTCGACCGCCGTGACGCGCTGCAGCGCGGCCGAGATCTCCTGCTGCTGCGCGGGGGTGAAGGGCTGCCCGTCCGTGGTGTGCAGGACGATCAGACCCGTGCCGCCGCCCGCCTCGGGCAGCTCGGCGGTCAGCCGCTTCGAGACCTCGTCGGTGGGGGTGCCGGGGATCGTGATGGCGGTGCCCAGCGTGCCCCCCACCAGCAGGAACGCGACCACGGCCGCGGCCAGCACGGCGATCCAGGCCACGACCACCCGCCAGGCGTGGCGGGCCGAGAAGGCGCCGAGTCGATGCAGCAGTTCTGCCATGGTGCAGGGGCTCCTAGAAGCGCAGGGTCGTGACGAGGCGGTCGAGCAGGTGGTCCCACTCCCGGCGGGACTCCGGGGTGTCCGCCGCCCCGGTGCGCTCCCACCAGTGCCCGTGCAGCACGAGCACGTCGGAGAGCAGGGCGGTGACGACGAGGTCGACGTCGAGCGGGTCGACGCCCGGGTAGCGCGCGGCGGCGGCGATGCGCAGGTCGGCGGTACAGCGCCCGAAGGCGGTCTGGACGAACCCCTGGACGCGGGGGTCGCGCTCGTCGTGCGCCCCCAACGCCTGGGTCAGGTAGGACATCGGGCCGACGAGGTCGGTGGCCCGCAGCGCCCGGACGACGTCCGCGGCCACCGCCGCAGCCCCGGGCTCGCCCGGGGGATGGGCCGAGGTGGCGGCGAGGAAGCCGTCCACCACGACGTCGAGCACCTCGGTGCAGGCCGCGAGGACGATCTCGTCCAGCGTGGCGAAGTGGTTGAACACGGTGCGCCGGGAGACTCCGGCCAGGTCGGCGACGGTGTCGACGGTGAGCCCGCCGGGTCCGTGCCGTGAGGTGACCGCGAGCGCCGCGGCGATGATCGCGCGGTGGGTGCGCGCCTTCTGCGCGTCACGCACGTCGGAGGTCACCCGATCGAGCGTACGAATCTCACTGCACTGAGTGCAACGAGATCCGTGCCACCCGAGCGCGGCGACACATCGACGCCCACCCGTCGTCGACCTAGTGTGGAGTGGTTGCGCATCTCCCGTACCGAAGTGAGGACGTCCGCCGTGCTCCCCCTGCTCGCGCTGGCCCTGGGTGCGTTCGCGCTCGGGACCGGTGAGTTCACCGTGATGGGCCTGCTGCCCGAGATCGGCGACGGTCTCGGGATCACCATCCCGCAGGCCGGGCACCTGGTGTCGGCGTACGCGATCGGCGTCGTCGTCGGGGCACCGCTGCTCATCGCGGCGGCCACCCGGATGAACCGCAGGCAGGCGCTGATCCTGTTCATGGGTCTGTACGGGGTCGGGCACCTGCTCTCGGCGATCGCGCCGTCGTACGGGCTCGAGGCCGTCGCGCGGTTCCTGTCGGGGCTGCCGCACGGGGCGTACTTCGGGGTCGCGGCCGTGGTCGCGGGCAACCTCGCCGCCCCCGGCAGGCGCGCCCGGGCGATGGCGATGATGTTCGCCGGGCTGACCGTGGCGAACATCGTCGGGGTGCCGTTGTCCACGCTGCTCGGCCAGCTCGTCGGGTGGCGGTGGACCTTCGCCGTCGTCGGGTTGATCGCGCTCGCCGCGGCCGTGGCGGTCCGGGTGAAGGTGCCGGACGTGCGCCCCGACGGCGCCCCACCGCGCCTCGCCGAGGAGTTCCGCGCGCTGGGCCGCCGCCAGGTCTGGCTCACCCTGCTCGTCGCGGTGCTCGGCGGTGCGACGCTGTTCGCGAGCTACAGCTACATCGCGCCGATGCTGACCGACGTGGCGGGATTCCCGTCGGCGGCGATCACGCTGCTGCTGGCGATGTTCGGCGTCGGTATGACGGCGGGCAACGCGATCGGCGCCCGGTTGGCGGACTGGAACCCGATGCGGGCGATCCAGCTCGTGCTGGTGGCGGACGTCGTCGTGGCGCTGGCGCTGGTGCCCGCGATGCGCCACCCGGTCAGCGCCGCGATCGTGCTGTTCGTGTTCGCGGTCTCCACCTTCTCGCTGATCCCGTCGGCTCAGCTGCGGATCATCGACGGCGCCGAGGGCGCCCCGCACATGGCCGCGGGGTCGATGCACGCCGCGTTCAACCTGGCCAACGCCCTGGGCGCGTGGTTGGGCGGGCTGGCGATCGCGTTCGGGTTCGGGCTCACCTCGCCGAACGTCGTGGCCGCGGCGGTCGCGTTCCTGGGCCTGGTGGTGGCGACGGTCGCGGTGTGGGTCGAGCGGCCCTCACGCCAGGCCGTGCCTGCCTAGCGCCTCGGCCATGATCGCGGCCATCCCCTCGTAATCGCGGTCGTGGGGGTGGAAGTGGTCCGCGGCGAGCAGGCCCGCCCAACGGCGCTGCGGCGCGCCCGCCCCGAGGCCCTGCGCCATCGAGTCGCCCGGCACCACCCACAGTGGACCGTCCGCGGCGACCGCCGCCCGGTACCGCGCGTACGGCATGCACCTCCCGCACGCCGGACAGGTTCCGGGCGAGGACCGAGGTGACCCGGCCGGGCGGGCGTCCGCTGAGGTTGGAGCAGGTGAACCCCACGTCGTCCACCCTCTCAGACGCTTCTCAGAACGCCGCGCGAGACTGTGAGCCATGCGAATCCTCGTCGTGGACGACGACCGGGCGGTGCGCGAGTCGTTGCGACGGTCGTTGGCCTTCAACGGCTACCAGGTCGACCTCGCAGGCGACGGCTACGCCGCGCTCGAGGCGGTCGACGCCCAGCGGCCGGACGCGATGATCCTGGACGTGATGATGCCCCGGCTGGACGGGCTGGAGGTCTGCCGCCGGATGCGCGCGGCCGGGGACGAGCTGCCGATCCTCGTGCTCACCGCGCGGGATGCCGTGTCCGACCGTGTCTCGGGCCTCGACGCGGGCGCGGACGACTACCTGCCCAAGCCCTTCGCCCTGGAGGAGCTGCTGGCCCGGCTGCGTGCGCTGCTGCGCCGCCGGTCGTTGGACGACATCGCGGCCGCCGCGGGCCACACCCCGACGCTGAGCTTCGCCGACCTCTCGCTGGACCCGGACACCCGGGACGTCCGGCGCGGGGAGCGCCCGATCAGCCTGACCCGCACCGAGTTCTCCCTGCTGGAGCTGCTGCTGCAGAACCCCCGCCGGGTGCTGACCCGCTCCACGATCCTCGAGCAGGTCTGGGGCTACGACTTCCCGACGACGGGCAACGCCCTCGAGGTCTACATCGGCTACCTGCGGCGCAAGACCGAGGCCGAGGGCGAGCCGCGACTGATCCACACCGTGCGCGGCGTCGGGTACGTGCTGCGCGAGACGCCCCCGTGACGGACACCCTCCTCCCGCGCCTGGAACGGGTGAGCCTGCGGGCGCGGATCGGGATCCTGGCCGCGGTGGTCGCGGCCGCGGTCGTCCTGCTGGTCTCGACCGCCGCCTTCTTCGTGGTGCGCGGGAGCCTCCTGGCCTCCCTGGACGAGAACCTCAAGCAGCGCGCGGTCGCCGCCGCGCAGAGCCAGCTCGCGCGCCCGGAGCTGCTCGCGACCGTGCCGTCGGAGATCCTCGGGGCGGCGGACATCAAGGTCGCGCTGCTGTACTCCTCGGGGCTCGCGCAGTCCGCCGAGGGCGCGGCGTCCGCCCCGCCGCTGTCCGAGGCGGAGCTGGCGGTCGCCCGCGGCGACGAGGCCGAGTCCGTGCGGTCCGCGGGCGGGTACCGGGTGGTCGCGGTGCAGGCGGGCGACGGCCGGGCGCTGGTCATCGCGCAGAAGATGGACTCCACCCAGATCGCGCTGGCGGGGCTGGGGACCACCCTGCCCGTCATCGGCGGGATCGGGGTGGTGCTCGCCGGGTTCGCGGGCGCGGCGGTGGCCCGGGCCGGGCTGCGGCCCGTGCAGCGGCTCACCGAGGCCGCCGAGCGGGTCACCGCGACCGGGCAGCTGACGCCGATCCGGGTCAGTGGATCGGACGAGCTGGCCCGGCTCACCCAGAGCTTCAACGAGATGCTCGGCGCCCTCGCCGCCTCCCAGGAGCAGCAGCGGCGGCTCGTTGCGGACGCGGGGCACGAGCTGCGCACCCCGCTGACCTCGCTGCGGACGAACCTGGAGCTGCTCGCGTCGGCCGAGAAGCCGGGCGCGCCGACGCTCCCGCGCGAGGACCGCGAGGAGATGCTGGCCGACGTCCGGGCGCAGGTCGAGGAGCTGACCCAGCTGATCGGCGACCTCACCGAGCTGGCCCGAGACGACGCCCCGACCGCCGCCCGGGAGCCGGTCGAGCTCGTCGACGTCGTCGAGCGCGCGGTGGAGCGGGTGCGCCGACGGGCGGGGGCCGACATCGGGTTCGACGTCACGCTGGTGCCGTGGACGCTCGTCGGCGAGGCCCCGGCGCTGGAGCGGGCGGTGCTGAACCTGCTGGACAACGCGGTCAAATGGAGCCCGCCGGGCGGGCATGTCCGGCTGCGGATGGTGCCGCTGGACGACTGGACCGTCGTCGTCGAGGTCGCCGACTCCGGCCCGGGCATCGCCGAGGAGGACCGTCCGCACGTGTTCGAGCGGTTCTACCGGGCGGACACCTCGCGGACGATGCCCGGCTCCGGGCTGGGCTTGGCGATCGTCCGCCAGGTCGCGGTGCGGCACGGGGGAGCGGTGTGGGCGGACCGGTCGCCCGAGGGTGGCGCGCTGCTCAGCCTGCGGCTGCCCGGGCGCCGCGCGGACGTCTAGGGCATGTCTCCCAAAGCCTGTAACCAGGTGACTATGGCTTTGAGGACCGCGCCGC
>NZ_BAABGT010000034.1:0-77313 GCF_039541715.1 Pseudonocardia xishanensis | reverse complement strand
CACCGCGATCGGCGGACATCCACCCGCCCACCGCGTCAACAACCTCTGCGGCGGCGACACCTAGGTCGACGGTCCGCGCAGGAGCATCGACCGCACCTGCTGTGCAGCCCGAAGCCAGGGCTGCCACAGCTAGCAGGACTGGGAGCCACAGTGGACGTGTGCGAGTGAACATCGCTCACGAGGTCGGGAATGACAGCGAATCCGTTACGGCAGATTAGGCCACATTTGCGCAGCACTCGATACTGATTCGGACATTTCGACACCCACACCATGATGAATGCCTAGTTCGTCATAGGTTACGACCGTCTAGGCTTCTTCCACCAGAGCTTGAGATGACGCTTCTCCTTGACTACGCGGATCTCCGTGATCAAGGACGTCGCCTCGCGGCGACCAAGCCAGTCTTTCCGATAGCTCTGTACAATCTTCGCGAAGGCGGTTGTTCTGTCAGCCTCGATGAGGACGCCTTCTGACGTTCGAAACCAAGTCCTGGTTCTCAGCTGTTAGTGCGTCGCCACCGGGCTGTTACTCGTCTTCGACGCTGGGTAACGGTAGGCGAGAACTGTGCGATCCAGGCAGGGAGGCTCTAGGGGAGGCGAGGGTGCGGTGGCGTGTCCGAAGTGCGGGGGGACTAGGTCGGAGCTGCTCGAGCCGAGCTGGGTCAAGTGCACAGTCATCGTCGACACCAAGACCGAGGACTGGTACCGCGAGGGCGAGTTCGTCCCCGTCTACTGCAACCAGATCTACGAGATCAACCCAGACCCCGCCCAAGCGGACAACCCGCAGTGCTTCTGCGGTGAGTACCAGTCGTTGGAGGTCTGCGCCGACAGCAGCAGGCCCCTGTGCTTCAAGCACCTGTCGCGTGTCGAGGGTCGACCTCTCTGCGCGCCGTGCGTCAACAACCGCTGGGTGAACCCTGTGCCGGAGGAGCCGACCCTGCCCGAGCGGTTCAGGCCCAAGCCGGTCCCGGAACACCCCCTCGTGACGAGGCTGAAGGCGTGGGACGACGCGACCTGGAAGCTTCGCAAGGCTGGGGCGCTGACGTTCCGGACGTTGGCCCAGTCCATGGTCGATGCTGGCTACGAAACTGAGACGTTCACAGGTAAGAAGCGGTGGATCGGGTCGGCGCCCACCTCCGTCGTGGGCTGGCGGGTCGTGACCCGCGAGATGCCAGTCGATGGCAGTGCATGGGACATGGGGTCGTGGGTCATTCTCGGCACCAACGGAGACCTCTGGCAGTACCGCGGACCGCACCTGAGTGAAGCTGAGTTCGGGCCACAGTTCGACGCTAAGGCCTTCCTCGAGATAGTTCGCGCAGCGTATGAGAAGCAGCTCCCGTGAGACTCGTCTTCGGTAGAACGCGCCAGGCGCCCCAGTGAGCTGGGAAGCGGCAAATCAAGCGAACCGTGACCAGGGCGACGTAGCCGAAGGTCATGTGAGCTGCCGTACATCGCTCAACCCCTGAACTGAATCGCGTCGGGAACGTTCTTCATCGCGGCACGCCAATCGGCTGCAACTCTCTCGCAGTCTTCCTTGGTCACCCAGCAGCCACCCATTCCATGCCCCCCTTGCTATCCCCGTTGTATTTTGCGCATTTATCCTTGGAAAGGGGGAAGATGGGCGAGATGTCGTAGTCCTTCGCAGAGGATGTGCTACCGCAAGCGGTGAGCGCGAGGGCCGTGGCGGTTGCGGCTCACGGCACGCCGTAACTGCCGTTGCAGTACTAGAGAGACAGGGAGTAGAGCTTTCGACGCGCCGTGCCGGGAGCCCACGGAGGCAGGAGGTGCAGGGAGTCCCTCGTTGGTTCGCCCACGCTCCACCCGGCGAGCAGACGCAGCCGTCCTGGTCCACGTCGCGACGGGCTGATTATGACGACCGCAGGCCCGAGGCCTGCACGTTCTCCAGCCCAACGATCTTGGCCGCAGTCAGCCTTGCCGGTCCTCGAACCGTTCGGCGTCCTCACTGGTCAGCAGGGCTCGGATCTGGAGCTGGCGTCCTTCTCCGAGGAGGTTGCGGAGGGTGGGCGATCAGCCGTCCATCGTGCTCCAGGGGTCGTAGTCGGGATCGGCGAGCAGCGCCTGGAGCCGGCGCCGGCGGAACCCGATGTTGCCGCCGCTGAACAGCGGATAGGCGAGGGCGTCCTGGACCAGGCCTGCGAGCGGAAGGTGGTGGCCGTAGGAGTCGACGCCGACGACCCGCATGAGGTCGACGAGCGTCTGCACCGCCGTCTCGGACCCGAAGATCTTGGCGTGCACGGACAGCTCCTCGGCGCCCGGCGACCCGTTGTCCAGCGCCGCGCAGGCCCGCTCCGTCAGGGCACGGACGGCCTCGATCCGGGTCTTCACGTCGGCGAGCAGGAACCCCACTCCCTGGTGCTCGACGACCGGCACCCGCCCTCCGCGGTGGTCAGTACGGGCGAACCGCAGCGCGACGTCGAAGGCCGACCGCATGACCCCTGCCGCGCAGGCGCCGATCAGCGCGCCGCCGAACGCCGATCTCACGATGCCGAGGCCGTCGCCGACCTCACCGAGTAGGTTCGCCTCCGGCACCCGGACGTCGGTCAGGGTGAACCGGGGGAGCAGGTGCGCGCGGTGGCCGAGCGGGTCGAACAGCCCGGTGATCGTCAAGCCTTGGATCGGTCCCGGGACGAGCAGCACGGCCAGCGAGTTCTGCGGGTCCGGGTCGTGGCCGGCGCGGCAGACCACGCTCATCAGGTCGGGACCGGTGCCCTCCCATCCGGTCGCGTGAGACACCCACTGCTTCTCGCCGTCGACGACCCAGCCGCCGTCGTGCCGCCGGGCCGTGGTCCGCAGGCCGACGCTCTCGCCGGTGCCGGGATCGGGTTCGTCGAAGTTCGCCGTGCCGCCCGGCTCGGTCAGGGCCAGCGAAGCGAGCGGTGTACCCGTCGTCGCGAGGAACGGCGGGAGGAACCGAGCGTGTTGTGCGGGGTTGCCTGCTCGCAGCAGCGGGGTGAGCCCGAGGCCGGTGGAGAACAGGTTCAGCGCAACGCCAGGGTCACCCACGACCAGTTCCTCGGCCAGCGCGGCCGTCGTCGAGGCACCGGTGCCGTCGCCGCCCAGCGCCTGTGGCACGAGCCGGCGCAGGAACCCGGCTTCGACCATCTGTCGGTAGAAGGGGCGGGTGGCCCGGTACCGCTCGGTCGCGGTCGGCAGCGGCTCGGTCACCTCGCGGACACGGGCGAGCACGTCGCCCGCGAACTCGCGGGCCTGTGCGCGCACGGTCCGCTGCTCCGACTGGAGCGCCTGGACCACCGACATCAGTGCCCCGCGCCCTGGCCGCCGTCGACGTGCAGGGTCTCGCCCGTCACGAACGCAGCGGTCTCGAGGTAGAGCACCGCCTGCACGATCTCGTCGATCTCGCCCATGCGCCCCATCGGGTGCAGACCGGCGTAGGCGTCGTAGGCCTCGACCGGGTGCATCGGGGTCTTGATGATCCCGGGCGACACCGCGTTCACCCGTACACCCTTGCCGGCGCACTCGATGGCGAGCGAGCGTGTCGCGGCGTCGAGGCCGCCCTTGGTCAGCGAGGCGAGGACGGACGGCACCGCGCTGAGCGGATGGTCTACCAACGACGTCGTGATCGTGACGACGTGCCCCGAGCCCTGCTCCACCATCGTCGCGACGGTGCGCCGAGTGATGCCGAAGAAGCCGGCGAGGTTCAGCCCGACCATCGCCGCGAAGTCCTCGTCGGTGTAGAGGGTGAACGGCTTGGCGAGGAACATCCCCGCGTTGTTGACCAACGCGTCGACCCGGCCAAAGCGCTCCAGGGCACCGTCGACCACCCGGTCCGCGGTCTGCGGGTCGGCGAGGTCCCCCGCGATGGCGTGCACCTGCGGATCGTCGGAGGCCGTGATCGAACGCGACGTGGCGACGACGGAGTAGCCGAGCTTGCGGTAGCCCTCGACGACGCCGGCCCCGATCCCGCGCGACGCGCCGGTGACGATCGCGACCTTCTGCGCGCTCGTGGTCATGAGAACTCCCTTTTCGTACACAGTGGACAGTGGTGGACGGTGGTGTGGACCGTTGCCTGCCGGTGACGTCCGGTCAGCCCGTAGCCGGCCGGCGCGGTGCCTCGGTCCCGGTGAGGCGCAGCCGCTCCGACAGCGGGCGAGGCCCGCCGCGTTCCCAGCGGCCCGACCGGCGGATCTCGGTCGCGGTCATGCCGAACTCGGCTTTCAGGGCGCGGCTCAGATGTCCGGTGTCGGGCATCCCCCAGCGTGCGGCGATCGCGCCCGCCGTGCGCCCGCGCAGTGACTCGTCGGCGAGGTCGCGGCCGATCCGTTCCAGCCGCTGTCTGCGGATCCAGGCCGACAACGTCATCCCGGTCGGGGCGAGGACCTTGTGCAGGTACCGCACCGACACCCCCAGCGCCCGCCCGACGGCCTCGACGGTGAGCCCCGGATCGGCCAGGTGCGACAGACAGTGGGCGAGCACACGATCGGCGAGGTCGTCGCCCGCGCCCTGCGGGACGATGTCGACCAGCTCGGCGATGACCAGCGAGACGATTGCGTCCGCGAGGTACTCCTTGCTGCTGCTCGCGTCACCCGGGGTGCAGTCGTCGATCTTCGCGGCAAGGGCACAGAGGAGCGTTCCGACGACGTCGCGGGGGCCGCGATCCGTCCCGACCGCGATCGCGGTCCGCCCCGCGAGGGTGTCGGCGTGCGCGCCGAGCGCGGCCAGCGGCACCGTGACGACGACGACCTCGTAGGGCTCCCAGAATGTCACCTCGTACGGCCGCGAGGTGACGTAGTTGACCAGGTCGCCCGGACCGAGCATGCAGTGCCGCCCATCCTGCGCGACGGCGGCCCTCCCGACCCGCTGCAGTGAGACGGCGAGGAACCCGGCATCCGTCAGGTGGATGAGCTCGGGCCCGTGCGTGACCACGCACGGGCTGCCGCTCAGCACCGAGACCCGCACGTCGCCTGCCACCGCGCTGCGCAGGGAACTGTGGAACGTCCCGTCGGCCAGCGGCCGTACCCGGACGGCCGAGAACGTCGGCGCGACAAGAGTGGCGAACCGGTCGCGATCCCCGGTCGCGGCCGCCGCGACGAGGTGCCGTGCCGGACGCCCGGGCGACGACGGACGATGCTGGGTCATCCGCCACCTCCCGGTCCGTAGACCGCGGCCCGGTCTCGTGCGACGACTGTAGGCCGCGATACACCGACCCAGCCTCCACCATGTGCACCGGCAGCCGCCAGATCGTGCACCTCCCGACCAGCTCGATGCTCAGAGGCGGCGCCGACGACTGCTTGGCGTGCTCGCCGCGCAGCCGGCCGGGCTAGGGCGTGTCCTGTAAGGGATCTGAGCTGGTCTGATTGATCATGTTCAGGTGTTCGCGCTGTCATCCGGATGACGGCCATAACCGAACAGGTATCGGCAGATCTCAGAACCCGTTCTGGTGTTTATTCCGCTGACGGACCGACACTGGCGCGACAGCGCACGACACGAGGACGGCCAATGACGACCAAGAGCGTTGCCCCCGCAAGCTCCGTAGTGGAGACCGACCCCATCGGTGACACGCAGATGCGCACCGGGCTCTCGCCGAGGCTCGGACCCTCGGCGGTCGAGATCCCGATGCGGCCCTACCCCGAGCACACCCTTCCCGCCGGCGCCCGCCCTCACGTGGTCGCCCCCGAGCACTTCCCGCGGTTCTCGCTCGCCGAGCGGAACCGGCGCTGGGACGGCCTGCGCAAGCGGATGATCTTCGCCGGGGTCGACTGCCTGGTCCTGCTCGGCACCGACATGTACTGGGACATGGGCCTCGCCAACCTCCGCTACGTGACCGGCGTCGGCGCGAAGATGGGCACGAAGGCCCTGTTCTTCCTCGACGAGGACCCCGTCGTCTACAACACGGTCCCGCACATGAGCCGGCCCTTCCACGCCCAGCAGAGCATCCAGGACTGGACCACCGACATCCGGATCTTCCGGGGCATCGCGGAGATCGCGGCCGAGCTGCGCGACCGCGGCCTGGACCGGTCCCGGGTCGGCATCGTCGGCTTCAGCTCGACGATCCTCCCCTCGAGCGTGTACGTCGAGTCCGAGATGCAGGCGCTGCGGGCCGCGCTCCCGAACGCCCGCCTCCTCGACTTCGGTCACGCGCTCGAGGAGATGCGCCTGATCAAGAGCGAGGAGGAGATCGGGTTCATGCGCCGCGGGGGAGAGATCGCCCGCAAGGTCATCGACGTGATGGTCGCCGGCGCCCGCCCCGGGGTCACCGAGGCCGAGGTGTACGCCGACATGGTCCGCACCCAGATCGCCAACGGGGCCGAGCCCAACATCTTCAACCTGCTCGCCTCCGGGCCGGTGGAGCACCCCGAGAACGAGCTGTGGCACCTGCTGCACGGGACCGACCAGCCGGCCACGCCGACCATGCGGCCGTTGGCCGAGGGCGACAACGTGATCGCCGAGTTCCACACCAAGTACGGCGGCTACCTGGTCCACGCCGAGTACACCGTCCATGTCGGCCACACGGTTCCCGACCGGCTCCGGCGGATCTGGGACGTCGCGGTCGAGTGCCTCGACGCCAGCCAGCAGATGATGCGCCCCGGGGTCACCGTCAACGAGCTGCTGGAGGCGCTGCGCCGCCCCGCGGCCCGCGCGGGCCTCGACTGGGTCGAGCTCGGCTTCCACGCGATGGGGCTGGTGTCACCGGAGTTCCCGACGGTCGTCTACGAGTCGGGCTTCGGCATCAGTACCGCCGACGGCAGCCGGATCGGGGACCTCGAGCTGCAGGAGGGGATGACCTTCGGCAACAACATCGACCTCTTCGACCCCGCGTGGAAGCCGGATGTCGGATGCATGCTCGCGGATTGCATGGTGGTCCGCGACGGCGGCGCCGAGCTCCTCGTCGGTACACCGCGCACCGTCGGCATCGGGGACCGGTCGTGATCCCGGGCGTGATGTCCGCGGTCCACGTGAGGCCGAACGCGCTGAAGATGCCGCCGTCGTACGCCATCGCCAGCGTCGACCACGCTCTCAAGCTCGCGATCGTGCTCCAGCTCGAGGGCAGCCTGACGGTGACCGCCGCGGCCGAGCGGCTGGGCGTCGCGCGCTCGACCGCCCACCGGCTGCTGCAGATGCTGGTCTACCGCGACTTCGCCGTCCAGGACGACGACCGCGTCTACCGGGCCGGCCCGGTGTTGGGACCGGCGGCCCACCCGCCGTCGCGCACGGCCGAGCTGCGGGCAGCCGCGCTGCCCCACCTGCAGCGGCTCAGCGCGGCACTCGACGAGTCCGTCAACGTGTCCATCCTGTCGGGCGACACCACGCGCTTCATCGCCAGCGTCGAGTGCCAGCGGGTGCTGGGGGTGACCACCCGCGAGGGCATGGTCTTCCCGCTGCACCGCACCACGACCGGCATGCTGCGCCTGGCCTCGCTCTCCGACCCCGACCTGCTCGAGTACGTCGAGCGGCACGCGGACACTCGACGCTCCGGGCGACGGGCCCTGCTCCGTGACGTCGCCCAGGTGCGGCGCGCCGGCTTCGCCCTCAACGTGGAGCGCTCGGAGAAGGGCCTCGTCGCGATCGGCGTACCGGTCTCGTGGGTGGGCAGCGGGCTGGTCACGGGCCTGTCGGTGTCCCTGCCCCTGGTCCGGTACGACGAGCGACAGCTCGACCGCTATGTCGCCCTGCTGCGCGCGGCGTCCGCCGCGCTGTCCCGCGACCTGCGGGGCCACGCGGCCCACGCCACCAGCTTCTGACAGCACCGAAGACGAGGAAAGACATGGCCTTCGACCCCTTGGCGAGCATCCAGCGCTTCTACGACGCGGAGAATGAGTTCGTCCGCGCCGCGCCCGACGAGCGGGACATCGGCGTGATGCTCGCCGAGCTCGATCCCGACGTGGTGGTGCACGTGCCGGAGTCGCTGCCGCACGGCGGGATCTGGCGCGGTCACCAGGGCTTCGCCACCCTGTTCGACGTCGTCGTCGAGCGCTGGCAGGAGTTCGAGGTCGTCTACAACGACACGAAGTGGAACCAGATCGACCGCCGCCGCATCCTGACCGAGGGCACGCTGCGGGGCGTGCTGCGCGCCGACGGCCGACCGGTCCTGATGCCGGTCGTGTCGATCTTCACCTTCACCGAGCGCGGCCTGTCCCACCTGGATCACTTCTACCAGGACACCGCGGCCATCGTGTGCCCGCGGACCGCATGACCACCCGGCCCCCACTCCCTCACTCCCGTCGACCGGCGACCCGCCGGCCGGCGGTCCGAACCCTGCTCGGAACGAGCGAATGGCTTCTTCGATGAACCCCACGAACGACGAACTGATGCTGATCGACGGTGAGCTCGTTCCCTCCTCGTCGGGGAGGGTGTTCGACAACCTCAACCCCGCGACCGAGGAGATCATCGGCGAGGTCGCGGACGGCACGCTCGCCGACGCCGACCTGGCGATCGCCGCGGCCCGGCGCGCGTTCGACACGACCGACTGGTCGACGAACCACGAGCTGCGGGCCCGTGCGCTGCTGCAGCTGCAGGACGCGCTGGAGAGCGAGCGCGACCTCTTCCGGCAGGAGCTGATCGACGAGACCGGCATGCCGCGATCGCTGGTCGGCTCGGCCCACCTCGACGCGACGCTCGAGGACGGGCTCCGCTACCCGGTCGGCCTGATCCGGGACTTCGCCTGGGAGCGCGAGCTCGCCCCCGTGGACAAGGCCGGCCGGGCCGTGGCCCGGCGAGTCCGCAAGGAGGCCGTCGGCGTGGTCGGCGCCATCGTGCCGTGGAACGTTCCGCTCGAGGTCACCCTGCACAAGCTCGGTCAGGCCCTGGCGACGGGCAACACCGTCGTGCTGAAGCCGGCGCCGGACACGCCCTTCAACGCGACCCGACTCGCCCGTCTCGTCGCGCACAAGACCGACATCCCGGCAGGCGTGCTCAACGTGGTCACGTCGTCCGACCACCTGATCGGCGAGGCCCTGGTCACCGATCCCCGGGTGGACATGATCTCGTTCACCGGCTCGACCGCGACCGGACGACGGATCGCCGAGAAGGCCGCGCCCACGCTCAAGCGGCTGTTCCTCGAGCTCGGTGGCAAGTCGGCTCACATCCTCCTCGACGACGCGGACCTCGACGTCCAGGTCCCGCTCGCGGCGCGCTGGGTCACCGCCCACGCAGGCCAAGGCTGCCACCTACCGACCCGGCTGCTCGCCCCCCGCACCCGGTACGACGAGATCGTCGCGCGGGTCGCGGCCGAGATGGAACAGATCCCCTACGGCGACCCGAACGACCCGGAGGTGCACATGGGTCCGGTGATCAGCACCCGCCAGCACGAGCGGGTTCTGGGCTACCTGCGGATCGGGCAGGACGAGGGCGCGCGGCTGGTGACGGGCGGACGGCGCCCGGCCCACCTCGACAAGGGCTACTTCATCGAGCCGACCGTGTTCGCCGACGTCGACAACGCGATGCGGATCGCCCAGGAGGAGATCTTCGGGCCGGTCCTCGCCGTGATCCCGTACGACGACGAGGACGACGCCGTGCGCATCGCGAACGACTCGCCGTACGGCCTGGCCGGGAACATCTCGAGCACGGACCCCGAGCGCGCCCTGCGTGTCGCGAACCGGCTGCGCGTCGGTGTCGCGCGGATCAACAGCGCGGACCCGTATGCGGCCGACGCCCCGTTCGGCGGCTACAAGCAGAGCGGGTTGGGCCGCCAGAACGGCATCGAGGGCTTCGAGCAGTACCTGCAGACCAAGACCCTCGGCCTGCCGGGCGACGTCCGGTGAGCGCGCTCCAGGAGCCGGTGGGCACCCCCTTCGGCGCGACCTCCACGACCCTGGACGTCATCGCGGGTATCCCGCTCCAGGACAAGGTCGGCGTCGTCACCGGCGGGAACTCGGGGCTCGGGCTGGAGACGGCGCGCACCCTCGCCCGTGCGGGCATGCAGGTGCACGTGTTCGACCGGGAACTCAGCACGGCCCAGGTCGAGCTGGCGCCGTTTGACGCCGACTACACCCGGCTCGACCTCGCCGACCCGGCCTCCATCGATGCGGCCGCCGAGGCGTTCCTGCGGACCGGCGGGCCGATCCACATCCTGGTGAACGCGGCCGGGATCATGGCGCCCCCGCTGTCGCGGGACTCCCGTGGTAACGAGCGGCAGCTCTCGACCAACCACCTCGGGCACTTCCAGCTCACCGGCAGGCTGTGGCCCGCGCTGGTGCGGGCGGAGCGGGCACGGGTGGTCGTCTACTCTTCGCTCGGGCACCAGTTCTCCGCGGTCGACTTCGACGACCCGAACTACCGCCGCCGGGCGTACGACCCGGTCGTGGCCTACGGACAGTCGAAGACCGCCAACGCGCTCTTCGCGGTCGAGCTCGACCGGCGCGGGCAGGAGCACGGCGTGCGCGCCTTCGCCGTGCACCCGGGCAACATCGCCTCGACCGGGCTCGGCAGGTACCTGGCGCATGACGACATGGTCGCCGCCGGCCTGATCGAGCGCGACGGCAGGCCGATCGTCGACCCGGAGCGCCGACTCAAGACGCCGGAGCAGGGCGCCGCGACGGGCGTCTGGTGCGCCACCAGCCCCGCGCTCGAGGGCCGGGGCGGCGTGTACTGCGAGGACTGCGACATCGCGCCGCTGTCGGCGGAGGAGGGCCCGCTGGACTTCTTCAGGGCCGGTGACGGCCGCGGTGTCATGAGCTATGCCGTCGACCCCGCCGCGGCCCGGCGCCTGTGGAAGCTCAGCGAGGACCTGACCGGCGTCCGCTACCCCTGACCCTCCCCTTCCCCTCCGAGAACGACGACAGGAAAGAAGCAGGACATGCAGGAGAACTCAGCACGCAGGGTCGCCCTCGTCACCGGGGGCTCCCGGGGCCTCGGTGCGACGATCGCGGCCACGCTCGCGGCCGACGACGTCGACGTGGCGATCAGCTACGTCTCGTCGGCCGACAAGGCCGACGCGGTGGTGCAGAAGCTGGAGGCGCAGGGCGTGCGCGCCCTGGCGATCCGGAGCGACGCGGCCGACCCGGCGGCCGCGGCCGCGCTCGTCGACCAGGTGGTCGCGCACTTCGGGCGGCTCGACATCCTCGTGAACAACGCCGCCGTGGCGGCGAAGGGACAGCCGGTCGACGACCCGGCATTGGACACGGCTGCGCTCGACCACCAGTGGCAGGTCAACGTGATGGGCCCGGTCGCGACCACCCGGGCCGCCGCCCCTGTGCTCTCGGACGGCGGCCGGATCGTGTTCATCGGCTCGCTCAACGGGACTCTGGCGCTGATCCCGGGGGTCGCGGACTACTGCGGCACGAAGGCCGCGCTGATCGGTTACGCCAAGGGGATCGCCCGCGACCTGGGCCCGCGCGACATCACCGTCAACGTGGTGCAGCCCGGTGCCATGCCGACGGACATGATGATCGAGGTGCTCGGGGACACCCTCGCGCCCGACGAGCTCCTCGACCTGCACCCGATCCGGCGGATCGCCACGCTCGAGGAGGTGGCCGCCCTGGTCGGCTTCCTCACCGGCCCGAACGGCGGGTACATCACCGGCGGCGTCATCGACGTCGCCGGTGGCCTGGGCATCTGACCCGCTGCCCCCGCCCGGACCCCGGTGAGTGCTGGTAGCCGCGATAGCGGCTATCAGCACTCACCGGGGTCCGGGTTGTCAGCTCTGCGCCTTCATCGCCGGGAACAGGACGGTCGCGATCCATCCGTCCGGGTGGTAGCCCTCGACCAGGGGCTGTTTGCTGGTGAGCATCCAGCGGCCGTCGGGCTCGCGGCGAAGGGTGTCGCGCCACCGGCCCCAGTGGTCGGGCTGCGCGAGGTCGGTGAACGCGATGTAGTAGCTGTCCGCCGTCGCCGTGTCCTCGCCGGTGAAGTCGATGTGCACCGTGGTCATGTGGTGCCGGATCCACGTGGCCTCGTGGCCTGCGACGATCCGCTCGATCTCCGTGGCCGGCACGGCGGTGCCGTCGAGCAGGATGAACGTGCCGTCGTCGCTGAACAGCCGCGCCATGGCGGCGAAGTCCGCGTTCTCGACGGCGAGGTTGGCGTAGCACTGCAGGACTTCGGTGATCTCCGAGCGCGCGACCGCGCGCGCCAGAGCCTCGGCGTTGGCGATGGTCATCCACCGAGTCTGGCGCGTGGGCGCCGAGCGGACAGGTCATTCTGGCCGGCGGAAATCGGCGAGCTCGTCGCGGATCCCGGCCACCAGCGTCTGCTGCAGCTTCGAGAACACCTTGTCGCGGCGCCAGGCCATCACGATGCGCTCGCGCAGGTCGAGCCCGGGCACATCGATGGTCGCGAGGACGCCCGCCGCGACGTCCGCGGCGACGACGTAGCGCGGGAGCATCGAGGCCCAGCCATGGTCGATGACCGCCTGCTTGGCCGCGAGCGGGTGGCCGAGGCGGATCACGACGTTCGGCTCGACGTCGCTCAGCAGACCCAGCCGGAGGTCGACCGCGCGCTGGGCCGCCACGACGCGGGGCGCCGCCACCAAGGGGAGCCTCAGCGCCTCCTCGAGCGACAGCACGCCGTTCTCAGGGCCCAGGTCCGCCCGGACGACGATGTCGATCGGCTCGTCGCGCACCACGGTCGTGTGCACGTTGGTGTGGGTCTCGTCGGCGTCCCAGTTGGCCACCGCGAAGTCCGCCTCGCCGGTGGAGACCTGGCGCAGGGCTTCACGGGGCTGCAGCACGTTGAGCGTGATCTCGGCGCCGGGGTGGCGCCCCCGGAAGCGGGTCAGCACGCCCGGGAGCAGGTAGCTGCCGACGCCGATGCTCGCGGCGGCGACGACCGACCCGGCCCCCCCGGACTCGATGCCGTGGACGTCGCGGCGGAGCTCGGCCGCGCCGGCCAGGATCCCCTTCGCCCAGGCGTTGGCCCGCTCACCCGCCTCGGTCAGCTCGATCCGGTTGCCGCGCCGGATGAAGAGCCTGGCGCCCAGCCACTCCTCGAGCGCGCGCAGCTGGCTCGACACGGCCGGCTGGGCGATCATCAGGATCGCCGCGGCGCGGGTCACGCTGCGCTCCTCGACGACGAGCCGGAAGATCTCGAGGCGCCGCAGGGACAGCTGGGGTTCCAACGCAGCTCATAACTGTCGGCTTATCACGTCATTCACCAAGATGTTCTGGTGTTTATACCACCCAGCGACGAGACTGTCCGGTGGTGCGATCACGTGAGTCGTCCGTGGCGCGGATCAGCGAGGCGCCCGCGAGCGCCGGGCCCACCGAGGCAAGGAGACAGGATCGTTGCAGGGACTCATGCAGGACTTCCCGCTGACGGTGGAGTCGATCTTCCGGCGCGGGACGTCGTACTTCTCCGGCAGCCGCGTGGTCACCCGCACCGCGGGGGCGACGGAGCGGACGAGCTTCGGCGAGCTCGGCGCCGAGACCCGGCGGCTCGCCCACGCCCTCGACCACCTCGGCCTCTCCGCCGACGCCCGTATCGGCTCGTTCGCGTGGAACACCGCCCGGCACCTGGCGCTCTACTTCGCCGTCCCCGGTACCGGCCGCATCCTGCACACGGTCAACATCCGGTACTTCCCCGAGCACGTCCGCTACTCGATCGACCACGCCGAGGACGAGGCGCTCTTCGTCGACGCCTCCCTCGTGCACCTGCTGGAGCCGCACCTGCCGCACCTGCGGTGCGTGCGCCACATCGTGGTGATGGACGACGGCGGCGCGACAGGACCGCTGCCGGACGATTCGCGGATCATCTCCTGGGAAGCCCTGCTCGGCGGGGCCGACGAGGCGGACCTGTCCGAGCGCGTACGCGACGAGAACCGGGCGGCCGCTCTCTGTTACACCACCGGCACGACGGGCAACCCCAAGGGCGTCCTCTACTCCCACCGCTCGATCTGGCTCCACGCCAACGCCGGCGTCTCTGCGGCCGGCACCGCGGTCACCGACCGCGACGTGGTGATGCCGGTCGTGCCGATGTTCCACGCCATGGCCTGGGGGCTGCCCTACACCGCATTCCAGGCCGGCGCCGGGCTGGTGATGCCGGGTCCCGATCTCTCGCCGACCGGGGTGCTGGAGCTGATGAGCCGGGAACGGGTGACCTACAGCGCCGGCGTACCGACCATCTGGATGGGCGCGCTGCCGCTGCTCGACCGCTACGACCTGTCGAGCCTGGACCGCATCGTCGCCGGCGGCTCGGCGGTGCCGGTCTCACTCTCGGAGGGCTACCGCGCGGCGCTGGGCTTCCCGATCACCCAGGCCTGGGGGATGACGGAGGTCTCGCCGATCGGCTCCCTCGCCCGGCTGCGCGCCGACATGGACGACCTCGGCGAGGAGGCAGGCGCCCGCTGGCGGGCGACCGCCGGCCTCCCGCTGCACGGCGTGCAGGCCCGGATCGTCGACGCCGGGACCGGCGCCGAGCTCCCCTGGGACGACACCCGGCGTGGCGAGCTCGAGGTGCGCGGCCCCTGGATCGCCCGGCAGTACTACCGCCGCGAGGGCGAGGGGGACCAGCTCTCACCGGACGGCTGGCTGCGCACGGGCGACGTCGCGGCGATCTCGCCGCTGGGGTTCATCCGGCTCGTCGACCGGACCAAGGACCTGGTGAAGTCGGGCGGGGAGTGGATCAGCTCGGTCGACCTGGAGAACGCGATCATGGCCCACCCGGCCGTGGCCGAGGCCGCCGTGATCGCCGTACCGCATCCGCGGTGGATGGAGCGTCCGCTGGCGTGCGTGGTCGTCAAGCACGGCCACGAGCTCGGCCGGCAGGACGTCCTCGACTTCCTGGGCGAGCGGCTCGAGCGCTGGCAGGTCCCGGACGACGTCGTCTTCCTGGACCGGATCCCCAAGACCAGTGTCGGCAAGTTCAACAAGGTGACGCTGCGGGACCGGTTCGCCGGCCACGTGCTGCCCACGGGGTGACCCGCCCGCCCGGGGCCTGGGCCGGCGTCGTCGCGCTCGGGATCGGGATCTTCTCCATCGCGACATCGCAGTTCTTGCCCGCCGGCCTGCTGCCGTTGATGGCCGCCGACCTGGACGTGAGCGTGGGGGTCGCGGGCCAGAGCTTCACCGCGACCGCCCTCGCCGCGGGGCCGTCCGCCCTGCAGATCGCCGTGGTCCTGCCCCGGACCGACCGGCGGCGAGTGATGATCGGGCTGACCCTGCTCGCGGTCACGTCCGACCTCCTGGTGGCACTCGCGCCCGGGGTGCTCGTGCTGCTGGTCGGCAGGCTGCTGCTCGGCGTCGCGCTGGGCGGCTTCTGGTCGCTCGGGATCGCGGTGACCGCCCACCTGGTCCCCGTCGACCGACTCGGCCGCGCGCTCACGGTGGTCAACGCCGGCGTACCGGTGGCCACCGGCGTGGCCGTCCCGCTCGGTGCCTGGGTCGGCGACGCCTGGGGCTGGCGGGCGGTCTTCCTGCTCGGTGCCGGTGTCGCGGCCGTCGCCCTGGCCCTCCAGGTGGTGTCCCTGCCGCCGGTCCCACCGGGGCCGACGGGCGGCCTGCGCGCGCTCGGCTCGACGCTGCGTTCGGGGATGGTGCAGCTGGGCATGCTCGCGACCGTCCTGGTGTACGCCGGCCACTTCGCCGGCTTCACCTACATCCGGCCGCTGGCCGAGGCCGCCGCCGGCCTCGACGCCCGCGGGGTGGCCGCGCTGCTGCTCGTCTTCGGCTGCGCGAACCTCGCGGGCACGGTGCTCGCGGGGCAGGCGGCCGACCGCGCGCCGCGGCTCGGCGTGCTGCTGTTCCCTTCGGCCGTGGGCACGGGGATGCTGCTCCTGCTCGGCGTGGGCGGCTCGGTGCCGGCGCTGTTCACGGCGGCGACGCTGTGGGGCCTGGGTTTCGGCGGCGTGGCGACATCGCTGCAGAGCTGGGGCGCCCGGGTCCAGCCCGCGCGGCTGGAGCAGATCGGCGGCGTCCTGGTGACAGCGGCCAATACCGCGGTCGCCGTCGGAGCCGTGGCAGGCGGGCTGCTCGTCGGCGGCGCCGCGGGTGCGCCCCCGCTCCTCGGCGGGATCGCCGCGCTCGCCGGCGGCCTGCTGATCGCGAGCCTGCGCCAGCGGTGACGGCCCGGAGGTCAGGGGTCACAGCGGCTCAGAGCCAGGCGTCGAGCTCCGGCGCGCCGGCGAGCGCATGCGGACGGCCGGCCAGCCAGGCGACCCGCTCGGCGAGCGGGCCGGCGACGTCGGGGACCGCACCGCGCCGCTCGACGATGTCCGCTTCCAGGGCCCGCAGGAAGTCGTCGGGGAGGTCGGCGAACGCGACGCCGGTGCCGAGGTCGGCTGCGTGCACCCAGACCTCGCGGGCCCGCAGCCAGGCGATCTCGGACGCGGGCACGGTGCGCCCCTGCGCCGTCCTCACCTCGTGCGCCCACTGCTCACCGCGCAGCTGGTCGCAGGCGGTCTGCAAGCGGGCGGCGGACGTGCGCAGCCAGTGGCCGAGCTGTCCGGCCGGGAGTCGGCTGCCCCACTCGATGGCCGCGATCCGCTCCTCCGGCGTCGCGTACATCGGCGTGACGTCGCCCGTGGCCGCCCAGTGCACGAGGTTGCGCAAGGCGTCCGCGTTCGCGGCGACGTGGGCGACCAAGTGCCCTCGCGTCCAACCCGGCAGCGCGGTGTGAGCGGCGTATCCGGCGCTGGTCGGAGTCGCGGCAGCGGCGAGGAAGACCGACGTGCCCTCGGCCGCCCAGCGCCGGGCATCGTCGGGTGTGCGGGCCATCAGGCTTTCTCGACCACGAGGTTGGTGCAGGTGCCCACGCCGTCGACCGTGGTGACGACCCGCTGGCCCGGCGCGAGGTAGACCGCGGGCTCGCGGGCGTGGCCCACCCCGGCCGGGGTCCCGGTTGCGATCAGATCGCCCGGGTTGAGCCGGATCACCGTCGAGATGTACTCCACCAGCTGCACGGGGTCGAAGAGCAGGGTGCCGGTGTCGTCGCGCTGCATCACGGCACCGTCGACGACCGTCGTCACCGCGAGCGACGGACGCACCCCGCCGGGCAGCTCGTCCGGAGTCACCAGGTAGGGGCCCACCGGCGTCGAGGAGTCCCAGATCTTGCCCTGGGTCCACTCGACGGTGCGGAACTGCCAGTCCCGCACGGAGATGTCGTTCATGACGGTGAAGCCGGCGATCGCCGCCTGCGCCTGCGCCGCCGTGGCCCGGCGGACGGCGGACCCGATCACGACGACCAGCTCGACCTCCCAGTCCAGGGCGTCGGACTCGGCCGGCTTCACGATGTCGTCGTTCGCGCCGATCAGGCTGTCGGCGAACTTCGGGAAGAGGGTCGGGTACGACGGGAGCTCGCGCCCCATCTCCTGGATGTGGTCGGTGTAGTTGTGGCCGACGCAGAGGACCTTCGAAGGGGTCGGCACGACCGGGGCGAAGTCGGCCCCGTCGACCGGCAGGGTTCGGGCGCCGGGCGCCGCCGCCGGGGAGCCGGCGGCGAGCCAGGCGCCCAGGTCGTCGTACCCGAGGTCGAGGTGGACGGCGGCGCCGCCGACCTCGGCGAGCTGGACGGCACGGGTGCCCCCGGCGGTGCGGATGGTGGCGAGCTTCATGCGGACTCCCTGCCGTGCAGGTCGGTCCGGTCGAGCCGGAGGGCCTCGAAGACCGGGGAGTCGGAGAACCGGAACAGGTCCAGGGCGCCCGAGTCGGAGTCGTCGGCACCGGCCTCGGACCGGGCGGCGAAGGGCACCCAGGAGGGCACGACGAACAGGTCGCCCCGCGCGACCGTCCACGTGGTGTCGCCCACGGTGACCGTGCCGGAGCCGTCGAACACCTGGTAGACCGACGAGCCCGTCGCGCGTACGGGCGCGGTCTCGGTGCCGCGCGTGATCCGGTGGAACTCGGCGCGGATCGTCGGCAGCACGTCACGGCCGTCCACGGGGTTGGTGAACCGGACCGCCGCGTGCCCGGGCTCGACGGTGCCTGCGAAGCCGGACTGCTCCAGCGCGAGCTGCTCGGTGAGGGCCCGGTCGGTGTACTCCCACCTGTAGGCCAGCAGCGGCGAGCCCGGGGAGGTGTGGGTGACGCCGACGGGGAGCAGCCCGGGGTGGGCCCACAGGCGCTCGGCGCGGGAGCGCTCGGGGGTGCCGCGCTCGGCGGCGCTGATCCGGTCGCGTCCGAACTCGAAGAACTGCGACTCGGAGGTGTACTGGAGCGGGATGTCGAGGCCGTCGATCCAGGCCATGGGTGCCGAGGTCGCGTTGTGGTGGGCGTGCCAGGCCCAGCCGGCCTGGGGCAGGAAGTCGCCCCGGTTCATCGGTACGGCGTCACCGCCCACGACCGTCCACACCCCGGATCCCTCGACGACGAAGCGGAACGCGTGCTGGGTGTGGCGGTGCTCCGGGGCGTCCTCACCCGGCAGGAGGTACTGGATCGCGGCCCACAGGGTGGGCGTCGCGAAAGGCCGTCCCCCGAGCGACGGGTTGGCGAGCGCGATCGCCCGCCGCTCGCCGCCGCGGCCGACCGGCACCAGCGCTCCGGCCTGCTCGGCCAGGTGCTGCAGCGCGCTCCACCGCCACACGTGGGGCGTGGCGCGCGAGCGCGGGTGCGCCGGCATCAGGTCGCCGATCTCGGTCCACAGCGGGATCAGCAGCTCGGACTCGAAGTCGCGGTACAGCTGCTCGAGGGCCGGCGTCACGTCCGGTTGGCCGGGCCCGGCCACCGCCTGCAGCCGGACGGGCGTGTCGATGGGGGGCATGCACCAAGGGTGGGTCCGCGGAGCGGAGGTCGCGGAGGAGTTTCTGCACACCGAAAAACGGGCAGCGGCCCCGCATCCCCCAGGGCAGGATCCTGCCATCGACGGCGAAGTCGGACCCGAGCGTCAATCATTCGACGAAGATGATGATGAGCGTTGTGTCGGCCTTCGTGGGCCGGCTAGCGTCGACGAGCGCGTCGAATGATCTGCGCTCCAGCTGAGGAGGGTTGCTCATGGCAGGTCCCGTCGACCAGCGGGTCGTCCGCTACGACCCGGAGCGGGTCGCCCGCAACCTCGCGAGCGGGGAGTGGAGTGCGGTGCCGCTGGCACGGCGGTTCCAGGACGTTGCTCGTCGGTTCCCGGACCGGCCGGCGGTCGTCGACCGCGTCGGCTCCGTCACCTACGAGGAGCTCGACCGTCGTACCGACCTGGTCGCGGCGGGCCTGCTGGGCAGCGGGCTGGCGCCGGGCGACCCCGTGCTCTTCCAGGTCTGGAACGGGATCCCCGGGGTCGTCGCCTGGTACGGCGTACTCAAGGCCGGCGCGATCCCCGTGGCCACGCTGCCGGCGCACCGCTCGCACGAGATCGACCACATCGCGCGCCTGGTCGGGGCCGTCGGCCACGTCGTCGACGACTCCCGTCACGCGCGCTTCGACCTGGTCGCCTTCGCGCGCGAGCGGGCGGCCGCGCGCCCGACGCCTACGCACCTCTACGTGACCGACAGCGATCGCGCCGACGTCGCCGGAGCGTCCCTGCTCGAGGCCCTCGGGGCGGACATCGACCCGGCCGAGGCGCGGGCGGCGGTCGACGCGGTGCAGGAGCGGATCGGGCCCGAGCAGGTGGCGGTCCACCAGCTCTCGGGTGGGACGACCGGCGTGCCGAAGGTGATCCCGCGGCTGCACGGGGAGTACTGGAACAACGGGCTCGCCTGGGCGCGCGCCCTCGGCCGCACGGAGCACAGCGTGGTGGCCCACGCCGGGCCCTTCGTCCACAACGCCGGCATCAGCTGCGGCCTGCACTCCGCGCACGCGGTGGGCGGATGCATCGTGCTGCCTCAGGCCGACCGTGACCCGGTGCTGCGGATGATGGCCGAGCACCGCGTCGACGACACCCTGCTCGGTCAGGGCATGTTCCACTGGATCCTGGGCGAGGACTACCCGGCGGCGGCCGAGCACCTGCGGACCGTCGTGCTGTCCGGGGCGAAGGTGCCCGCCGAGGTCTTCGCCCGCGTCGAGTCCCTCGGCGCGCGGGTGGGCCAGACCTTCGGCATGGGCGAAGGGATGTTCACGCTGACCCCGCTCGACGGCCCGCGCCACCTGCGCGCCACCACGGTCGGCCCGCCGCTGACGCCGGGCGACGAGGCCCGCGTGCTCGAGCCCGGCACCGAGGTCGAGGTGACCGACGGCGAGGTCGGGGAGCTCGTATGCCGAGGCTGGTACACCATCCCCGGGTACTTCGCCGCCCCCGACCACAACGCGACGGCGTTCACGTCCGACGGCTTCTATCGGACCGGCGACCTCGCGCGGGTCCACGCGCACGACGGGCAGCGCTACCTCTCCATCGAGGGACGGATCAAGGACCTGATCAACCGCGGCGGTGAGAAGGTCAACGCCGAGGAGCTGGAATCGCTGCTCCTCCGGCACCCCGCCATCTCCGAGGCCGCCGTCGTCGCGATGCCGGACCCGGTGATGGGCGAGCGGGTGTGCGCCTATGTCGTCAGCGTCGACCCCGCGCTCGGCGTACCGGAGCTGCAGGTCCACCTCGACGCGCTCGGCGTCGCGAAGTACAAGTGGCCCGAGCGGGTCGAGCACATCGATGCGCTCCCGCGCACGCTCGTGGGAAAGCTGGACAAGAAGGCACTGCGCGCCGACATCGTCCTGAGATCCGATCCACATCCGGCGTTGGCCCGAGGAGCGCTTCCCGATCGGTCCGACCGGCCGATCGAGAGGGACGGATAGACATCCAACGGATTGCCGCCGTCACAGGCGGAGCGGGAGCCATCGGCTCGGCCGTCGTCCGGGCGTGGGAAGCCATGGACCGCCGCGTCGTGGTCCTCGACGAGTGGCGGCGATGTCTGCGACCTGTCCTCGGCCGCGGCGCAGGTCCTGGCCCGCCGCCGCGAGGTCGACGAGCTCGCTCAGCTGCGCGTGGGTCGGTGTGTGGCCGGTGGGGTTGTTCGGGTTGCACATCAGCAGCGCGCGAGTGGCCGGCGTGACCGCCGCGGCCAGCGCCGCCGGGTCGGCGGCCCAGCCGTCCTCCGCCCGGGTGGGGACGTGCACCGGGCGTGCGCCCGCCCTCCGGACCATGCCGTCGAAGAAGTAGGTCGGCGAGGGCGGCGCGCAGGCCCGGCGCCCCGCGGCTGACCCTCGGGAACGCCCGCCCCGCCACCCTCCGCACGGCCTCGACGACGTGCTCGGGCATCGGCAGCACGGGAACCCCGGCGAGCTCCACGGGATCGGGACGGTGGGCGGCCCGGTCGGACAGGGCGAGGGCAGGGAGACGGTCGAGCATCGGGGCTCCTGATGACGGGCGCGGCGAGCGCGCGACCACCTCGGGCGGCGACGGCCGCGAAGCGGTTCCGGGCGACGGTGTACGCGCCTGCGAGCGGTGTCATCAGGCCGTCGCGGGCGTCGTCGGTCACTGTAGCCACGGTGTCCCCGATCGCGCCAACCCGTGCCTCGACCTCCGCGGCGGGCCGACGCCGCCGGCGGTCGGTCGGTCGCGACGTGTGCTCAGCCGTGGTTCCGCCCGCGGCCGGCGGGCTTGGCCGGGCCCCGGTCCGTGGCCACCGGGGCGGTCGACCACTTCAGCTCGACCTCGAGCTCGACCTCGTCGCCGTCCACCTCGACCTCGACCTCGCAGCGGACGTCGTCGGGGACGTGCAGCTTCAGCCTGGTGTCGCCGAGCTGGACCTTCACGGTGTCGCCGTCGGCGAGCGCGGCGGCCAGTGCCGCGAGCCTGCGCGCGGCGTCCTGGCGGGAGAGGGCGTCGGTCCGGCTGACCTCGACGTCCGACATGGGGTGCTCCGTTCGCTCGGGTCCGGTGGGGTGCGCGGTCGTCGGCTCAGCCGAGCGCCTCGTCGAGCGTCAGCGCGGCGTCGATCAGGGCGAGATGGGTGAAGGCCTGGGGGAAGTTGCCGATCTGCTCGCCGGTCAGCGCGATCTCCTCCGAGTACAGCCCGACGTGGTTGGCGTAGGTCAGCATCTTCTCGAAGGCCAGCCGGGCGTCGCCGAGTCGGCGCGCGCGGGCGAGCGCGTCCACGTAGAGGAACGAGCAGAGCGAGAACGTGCCCTCCGAGCCCTGCAGGCCGTCGGGCGACGCGGCCGGGTCGTACCGGTACACGAGGCTGTCGGTGACCAGCTCGTCGTCCATCGCGGCGAGCGTGGAGCCCCACATCGGATCGGTCGCCGAGAGGAAGCCGACGCGCGGCATCCGCAGCAGCGAGGAGTCGAGCACCTCGCTGCCGTACTGCTGCACGAAGGCCTTCCGCGTCGGGCTCCACCCCTTGGCCATGATCTGGTCGTAGACGGCGTCGCGGGCCGCGGTCCAGCGGGCGACGGCGGCGGGCCTGCCGTGTGCGGCCGCCATCCGGATCCCACGGTCGAACGCGACCCAGGTCATCAACCTGCCGTAGGTGAAGTCGCTGCGACCGCCCCGGGTCTCCCAGATGCCCTCCTCCGGCTGGTCCCAGTGCTCGGTCAGCCAGTCGAGCAGCGCACCGATCTCGGTCCACCCGCGGTGTCCGACCTCCAGCCCACTCCGGTCGGCGACGAAGATGCTGTCCAGGGCCTCGCCGTAGATGTCGAGCTGGAGCTGGCCCGCGGCGCCGTTGCCGAGGCGGACCGGCGCCGAGCCGCGATAGCCCGACCAGTGCTCCAGCGTCTCCTCCTTGAGGTCCGAGGACCCGTCGACCCGGTACATGATGTCGAGCGGGCCGCTGTCGGTCCCGGCCCGTTGCGCGACCCGGTCCCGCAGCCAACCGCTGAACCGGGCGGACTCCTCGAGGAACCCCAGGCGCAGCAGGGACTGGACGGAGAACGACGCGTCACGCACCCAGGTGTAGCGGTAGTCCCAGTTCCGCTCGCCGCCCACCTGCTCCGGCAGGCCCATCGTCGGTGCCGCGACGAGCCCGCCGGACGGGGCGTAGGTCATCAGCTTCAACGTGATCGCCGAGCGGTGCACGTTCTCCCGCCACCGTCCGGTGTAGGTGCACCGGCCCAGCCAGGACCGCCAGAACGCGATGGTGTCGTCGTGCATCCGCTGGAACTCGGCGAGCGGGATCTCCCGGGGCGGACCGTCCGCGGCGGACTCGAGCACGACGCCGCGCACGTCGCCCTGCCGCAGGGTGAACGAGACCCGGACGTCGCCGTCGTCGACTCGGCCCCTGGCGACGCGGGTGTCACCAGGGTTCCGCACCGCGTGCAGGGTCAGGGTGAGCCCGTCGGATCGGAAGACCGCCCCGTTCTCGGTGACCTCCGTGGTGTGCGGCCTGCGGCCGTAGTCGAACCGCGGTGCCACCTCGGCCTCGAACTCCATCCTCCCGCGGGTGCACCGGACCAGGCGGACGAGCCGATGGCGGTCGGTGGCCTCCGGGCCAGCCGGGGGCATGAGGTCGACCACCTCGCCCACGCCCGCCTCGGTCAGGAACCGGGTGATCAGCACCGCGGTGTCCGGGAAGTACATCTGCGTGACCCGGTACCCCGGAGCTGCCGGACGGATGGCGAAGTGTCCGCCCCGCTCGTCGTCGAGCAGCGCGCCGAACACGCTCGGCGAGTCGAAACGCGGACAGCAGAACCAGTCGACCGATCCGTCCGTGCTGACCAGGGCGGCGGTCTGCAGGTCCCCGATCAGCCCGTGGTCGGCGATCGCTGCCTCGGTCATGGGGGTCTCCTCGGGTCTCGGGGATACGGCACGCCCTGCGCGTGGGTTCGGCCCGGCGGGCGCGTCCCGGTCGGAGGCGTACGTCGCCCCGGTCGCCCACGCCCACTGGACGACGATGATGGTCCGAGGACGACGCCTCCCCCTCATCCGTGGCGGGTGAGAGCCCCGCGGTGCGCGCCGAGGCCACCCGGCCACCCCGTCGGGGTGATGGCGGGGGCCCGCCGCGACCTGGAGACTCCGCTGACGGACCCGCCGTGGTGGAGGCTGATGATGTCGACGATCTCGGAGCCGGTCGCGGCGCAGCCGGAGGCACTCCCCACCGAGGTGTGGCGCCGGCGTCTGACGCGGATGCTCGCGGTCGAGATCCGGGCGGCGATCCGCACCGAGACGATCACCCCCGCCCAGGCCGACCAGCTGCTCGCCCGCCTGGTGCTGGTGATCGACCAGGGGACCTCGTGACCGGGGACCCGCTGCGGCGACACGGTGAGCGTCACGGACTCCACCCGATGCGGGCGACCCGTGCTCGGCCGGCCCTGGTCCTCGCGACAGGAGCCGCGGTCCTCGGCGCGGAGCTGGCGTGGCGGGCAGGCCGGCCGCTGCGGACGATGTCGGCGGCGGCGGCGCGCATCGCGGGCAGCGCGGCCGACGTGCTGGTGCCGGCCGAGCTGACCGAGGAGCTCGCCGCCCGGGGTTTCGCCGCCACGGCCGCGACGAGACGCCGGGTCGAGGCCCTGGTGTCCGCCGTGATCGGCCGGACGGTCGAGGCCTTCCTCGCGGCGACCGACCTCACGGCGCTGGTCGTCGAGCACGTCGAGCTCGACCGGGTCGCGGCCGGGCTCGACGTCGACGGGGTGATCGCCCGGGTCGACCTCGACGCGGTGCTCCGGCGGGTCGACCTCGACGCCGTCATGCGGCGGGTCGACCTCGACGCCGTGGCCACGCGGCTCGACCCGGACCGGGTGGTCGCCCGGGTCGACCTCGACGCGGTACTCCAGCGGGTGGACCTCGACGCCGTCGTCGCGCGCCTGGACCTCGACCGGGTGGTCGCGGGGGTCGACCTGGACGCCGTCGTCGCCCGGCTCGACCTCGTCGGCCTGGCCCGCGGGGTCATCGACGCCATCGACCTGCCCGGCATCGTCCGCGAGTCCACCGGCACGCTGACCTCGGACACGGTCCGCGGGGTCCGGAGCGAGGCCCAGCAGGCGGACGAGGTCGTGGCCCGTGTCGTCGACCGGCTGCTGCGCCGCTCGAGCACGCGGGCCGCGGTCCCCCCGTGATCCCGCCCGCCGCCCGCCCCCGTTCGACGGCGGGCATCGTCAGTCGGACGCTCGCCGCCGTCACCGACCTCGGTGTCGTCCTCGTGCTGCTGGGCGTGGTCCTGCTCGTGGCGGCCGGTGCGCGGTTCGTGGTCTCACCGTTGTCGTTCCACTGGCCCGCCCCCTCCTGGCCGCTGTCGGTCCTGGTCGCGGGGATCGTCGCGGTCACGTACCTCGCGCTCGGCTGGGCCACGGTGGGCCGGACGGTCGGCGACGCCGTCCTGGGGCTACGGGTGCTCTCCCGCGGCGGCGGGCACCCGGGTTGGGTGCGGTCGGTGCTGCGCGCCGTGCTCTGTGTGGTCTTCCCGCTCGGCCTGCTGTGGGTGCTCGTCAGTCCGTGGCGCCGGTCCCTGCAGGACGTCGTCCTGCGCACGACGGTGACCTACGACTGGGACGACGCGATCGGCAGCCCGCGCGACCGGTGAGCACGACGCGCCTCCGGCCGCCGTCGACGTTCCCGCCCACCGTGCCCGCACCGGTGGCGGCCCCGGTCGGTCTCGTCCGTCACGGGGCGGTCTCCGACGGGTCCCGGCCTGCGGCGGGGCGCGCCAGGAACTCGATCACCGCGAGCACGACGAGCAGCACGGCCACGATGACCAGGATCGTGACCCCCGTCGGCTGCGAGAGGAACACGAACACCAGCGCGGCCACCGCGACCGCCCCGATCCGCAGGACCCGCACGTGGGCCCCCACCCAGGCGCCGACCGGGCCGGTGGACCGACCCCCGCGGATCCGGGCCACCAGTCCGGCGGTCCGCCGCCGCAGACCGGTCGCCGTCGCCGACGGGCCTGCCAGGAACGCGCCCAGCGCCACCACCAGCGCGAGCACCAGCAACGCCCGCCCCGATGTGCGCAGCGAACCGACCAGGAGGTCGAACGCGGACGCCGCGGCGACCGCGCCCGTCTGCGGCACGGCCCCCACCAGCACCCCACGCACCACGAGCAGTCCGGCGGCGAGCACCACCAGCGCCAGCGCGACGCCCAGGGCCGCGCCGATGAGCGCACGCAGCCGACGTCGGGCGAGGTAGACGCCCACGGCCAGCAGGAGCAGCGTGATCCACGGCAGCACCGTGGCCACCGAGGTGAACGTCGTGTACGCCCACTGGGCACGGACCAGCTTGTCGGCGGGCGCGAGCGCGATCGTCGGATGCACCTCGGGGATCGCGCCCGCGGCCGTGAGCCCCTCGGCGACCAGGCGCTGTTTCGCCGCGTCGATGACCGGCGCGAGATCGAGGTACACCGTCCCGTTCTGGACGACCACCGCCTGGCTGTCGCCGCTCAGCACGGCGACCAGCTGCTGGTGGGCGAGCCGCAGGGCCCGGTCCCACGCCTCGGCGAACTGCGGGCTCGCGACGAGCAGGCCCACCTTGTCGTGCACGAACCCGGTCGCGGCCGTCTGCAGGGCCGGGGTGAACGAACCGAGCCGCTCGACGAGCCGGGGTGGCAGCCCCTGGGCCGCGAGCGCCGCGAGTGCCTCGTCGGCGAGCTGCTGCACGTCGACGTAGGAGAACACCGTCGTGGTCACCCTGTCGGTCACGGCCGCCTGCACCGCGGGGTCGTCGATCACCGGCCCGACCGTCGCGACGAAGCTGTCGGTGTTCGAAAGCTGCTGACGGGTCCAGACCGACACCAACGACACCGGGGTCAGCACCACTCCGAGCACGATCAGTACCGCGGCCACGACCGAGCGCCACCGGATCCGGGCCCGCCGTCGCGGCGGTCCGGCCCGCAGCGCGGAGTTCTCCTGCCGCAGCCGTTCGAGCTCGGCCCGTTCGCCGGCATCGAGCGCATCCGATACCTCGGGTGATGCATCCTGAGCCGTCATGTCGGCCTCCCCACTCGCCACGGGCGGAGCGTGAGCAGGCTTTCCCGTCGGGACCGTCTCCGCGTCACCCGCGAGGGATGAGAGGACGTCGGAGTCCCCCGGCCGCGCGCGGTGCAGGCCATCGCCTGCGGGCTCTGCGCCACCGTGCTCGCCACCGTCGCGTTCGGCGCCCGACACCGTGCCCCGACGCCGGGTGCGGGGCCTGCGGAGAAGCAGCGCGACGGCCGCGACGGCGGCGAGTCCCGACCCGACGACGATGCCGACGAAGGCCGTCGACCCCCCGCCCCGGCACTCCTCGACCGGGTCGTCCCGGACCAGGGCGCACCTCATGAGCCCGCCCCGCTCCGCCCCGTAGCGGACCACGAGCTCGGCCCGGAGGTCCCGCCACTGGCGGGCGGTCTCCGCCTCGGCCGCCGCGACGGCCGCGGCGAAGTTGTGGCCGACCATCCCACGCGACGTCGTCGGGTCTGCGACCTCGCCGGTCACGGGATCGACTATCCCCCGGTCCTTGTTCAGTGCCGCGTGCGTCACCCGCCCGGTGCAGGCGCCGACGCCCGGCACCTCATCGCGCACCACGAAGCATCCGGTCGAGAGCTCCGCGGGAATGCTCGGGGCGGTCCCGCTCCGCAGGTCGAGCACGGGGCTCGGGGCGGGCAGGCCGAGCCCCGGCGGGTTGCCGTCCCCGATCGGACGAGCCGGATCGGCCTCGTCCGCCCAGTTGCTGTGCGCGTAGAAGTCCTGCGCCCCGTGCAGAACCCGTCCGAACATCTCCAGGACCGTGCACTTGGCGCGCTCCTCCTTCCGTTCCACCGCCCTGCACTCGGTGGCCGGGTCGACCTCGCCCTCGACCAGGTGCCCGCGGTCGTCCACGAGCCTGCCTGCCGCCTCGACCGCCGTCGCGAACCGCCCTCGCATGCTCTCCACGCAGGCCGTGAGCGCGGCGGTGGCCTCCTCGCGCGACCGCGGGTAGGGGCCTGCCAGGAAGTCCGCGTCGTCGCAGTGGGCCGCCGGATCGGACAGCTCGTCGCTGTCCGGTGCCCCGACGGCACCGAACTCCCGCCCGTGACCCGCGAGGTAGTCCAGCGTCCTCGGTGCGAAGCACTCCGCGGCGAGCGCCCAGGTCCCGCAGGACAGGGCGGCACGCGTGATCCGTTCGTGCTCCCGGTTCTGGCCGCCCGCGTCGATCGTGCCGAACCCGACGGCCGAGCCCGGCGCCGCGAGGAACCACGTGACCATGACGAGTGGGACCAGTGCCGCGAGCCGCCGTCGTCGTCGCACCTGAGGGCCTCCGAGCGAGATGGTCCCGGAACGGACTGATCTCCCGGATCGTGTCCCGCGGGACCACCGTCCCCCTCATCCGCCGGGGGTGAGGTGGCCCGCCCGCCACCCGGTCCCGTCGGCACGCCCCAGCTGCTGATCGGCGGGCTCGAGCGCTCCGTCTCAGGATCCCCCGACGTCGTCACGTCACCGCGGCGCGTGAATCCCGCGGACCGGGTGACCCGCCCCGGTGAGGCCGGGCCCCGTCGGGGAGCCGCCCCGTCGGGGAGCAGGCCGCCCTCCGCTCCTGATCCCGGCGGACGCACTCCGCGGACCCCGGACCGGACCGGTCCCCTCGTCCTGCAGCTGCTGTTCCACGCGCTCGGCCGGCTGGACCTCGGCTTCGACGGCAACGCCGACACCAGCGTGCGCGCTGTCGTCAGTGGCCCGGCCTCCTCGCGCTCCTCCTCGGCGGTGTCGCCGCAGGCGCGTCGAGAACGCCCGCCAGACCGCCGGATGGGCCGCCCTCGGCCTCGGCCTCACCATGGTCGCCGCCCTCGGCGGATCCCTCGGCGCCACGATCCGGCCCGGCAGGAGCTCTCGCCGTCGGCGGCACCGGGCGCGATGTAACACCTGGCAGCGGTCCGGCGCTGGTGGCGTGACGGGTCGGGCGTACCCCCCCACGCCCGGCCCGTCATCGACCGGACGTGGGCGTGCCCGAGCGGGGCACCGGGCCCGGACCCGCGACGAGGAGGCGCTCGGCGCCCCCGGGAGACAGCGGGAGACAGGAGGACCGGGATGGGTGAGCATCGTCGAGGCCCGAGCCGGGTGTGGCTGTCTCCCGCCGAGGCCGATCGGCTGCTCGACGGCGGGGGTCGACGCCGGGACCTGCGTCGGCTGCTCGACGCCGCGGCGGCGCTCGGGTCGGCCAGGGAGCTCCGCGGCGAAAGCGGTGCCCGCGCCGCCTTCGCCGCGGCGGCAACGGGTCTGCCACACCCCGTGCGGACCCCTCGCCTCGTCGCCGCGAGGACGATCATCGCCGTCCTGGCTCTGGCCGGGACGGCGACGGGTGGCGTCGCGATCGCCGCGAGCCGGCCGTCACCCGCTCCCGCGACGCCGTCGCCACGTCCCGGGCCTGCGGTCTGGGTGGGGACTCCGGCGGCGGCCGTGGGCGACGCCGCGATGTGGGCGGGGACCCTCGGGAACCGGGCTCCGCGCGCCGAGACCGACGCCACCCGCCCCGTGAGCGGCGCCGGGATCGTCGAGGAGTGCACGCCGGCCGGCTGCGGATCGGACCCGGCACCCGTCGCCGACGCCCCGTCCGCACCGCGCGGCGCGGAGGAGCCGGGCTCCACGGCCGCCGCCGTCGCGCCCGAAGCGCCGGGTCAGGCCCGGCGCGCCGGGACCCCGGCCGGCCCCAGGAAGGCCGACCCGCGAGAGGGTGAGGACGGATGAACGGACCCTGGCCGTTTCCGGAGGGATGGAGTCTCCGTGTCGTCGAGCACGACGCGGGCGTCACCCGCCTGGAGGTCTGCGGCGACATCGACACCGTCACCGTCGAACCCCTCACCGACACGGTGCGGGCCCTGATCCGTGAGGGCGAGACCGTCGTCGTGGACCTGACTCAGGTCACCTATTTCGGGTCGCGCGGGCTCGCGATGCTCCTGGAGGCGGACGGGGAGGCCCGCGTCCGCGGGGCGCGTCTCGTGGTCGTCCCGGGCGCCGGGAACCGCACCGTGACCCGACCGCTCGAGCTCACCCGACTGGACGGGGTCCTCGACGTCCGCTCGGTCCGGGACCGACCGGTCCCCGAGGACGCCGCCCCGCCGATCGGCACTGGGCTGTTCGGCGGCAGTTCCACCTCTTCGGCACTCGACCGCAGGCAAAGCCGGCTAGACGTCGTGGAAGCGGGTAAACGCCGCTGAGCAGCCCACCACCGGGCTGTCGATCCGGTCGGGAACGACCACCGAGGAGAACGTCATGGGTCTGATCCGCACCGCCCTCGTGTTCGGCGCCGGCTACATCGTCGGGCGTCCGGACGGCACGGCCCTGCTGCGCAAGGCGCGCACGCGGGCGACCGAGCTCGTCAACCGCCCCGAGGTGAAGCGGGCCCGAGAACGGGCCCGGGACGTCGCGGGTGACCAGGCACTCGCCCTCAAGAGGCGGCTGCCCGCGCGGTCCGGGACCACCGGTGAGGACGGCACGTCGACGTCCGTGCCCGTGAGCGACGCCCAGGGGTGGGATCCGTCCACCAGCCCCGCCGACGCACCCGCCGACGCGACGACGGCCCCGACCGACGAGCCCCTCTCGGCGTCCGATCCGAGCGTGGTCACGTCGACCGGTGCGTCGACCGATGGGCAGACGGAGCAGGCCCCCGACCGCTCCGCCACGTGGCAGCGCTGAGGGGGCACACGGCGCTTCGGCCTGCGGCCTGTCTCAGGGCCGCCTCTCCTTGCCGGCGGCGCGCCGCTCCGGGCGGTTTCCTGAGGACGTGGACGCACCCTCCGAAGGACCTCGAGACACCCACCCCGGCGAGCCGCACAGGGGTGGGCTGGGCGGCACGCTGAACTGGCTCCGAGCGGGTGTGCTCGGCGCCAACGACGGCATCGTCTCCGTCGCCGGGCTCGTCGTGGGCGTCGCAGGCGCCACCACCGACCGCGGCCCGCTGTTCACCGCCGGGCTGGCGGGCCTGGTCGCCGGTGCCGTGTCCATGGCGCTCGGCGAGTACGTCTCCGTGAGCAGCCAACGCGACTCCGAGATGGCGCTGCTGGCCCAGGAGAAGGGTGAGCTGCGCAGCGACCCCGAGGCGGAGCTGGCCGAGCTCGCCGCCCTCTACCGCGCCAAGGGCCTGCGACCCGAGACCGCGGACACCGTCGCGCGCGAGCTGACCGCGCACGATCCGCTGACCGCCCACCTCGAGGCCGAGCTGAACCTCGACCCCGAGGAGCTGACCAGCCCCTGGCAGGCGGCCGTCGCGTCGGCCGCGTCCTTCGTCCTCGGCGCCCTGCTCCCGCTCCTGGCCATCCTGCTGCCCCCACCGGCCTGGCGGGTGCCGGTGACGGTGGCGGTGGTGCTGCTCGCCCTGGCCGTCGCCGGGTGGGCGGGTGCCCGGATCGGCGGAGCCGACCCGCGGCGGGCCGTCCTGCGCGTGGTCCTCGGCGGCGCGGCGGGCCTCGCCGTCACCTACCTCGTCGGACACCTGTTCGGGGCGGCCGTCGGGTAGTCCCGCGCCGGTCGGGTCGGGTCGGGTCGGTGCGGGTCGAGTCGGGTCGGTGCGGCGCCGGGGCCCGGAGGTCCCGCGGACCGGGACTCGGCGAGACTGTGCCGCAGGCCGACAGGGTGACCGCGAGGGGGACCGCCGATGTCCAGTCCCGACCCCGTGTCCGGGGCCGAGGTCGTGCTCAAGCCGGTGTTCGGCAGCCTCGCCGACCGCTGGGGTCCGCGCCGGGTGCTGCTCGGCGGGCTGGTGTTCTTCGCGGTCGTCTCCCTCGGCTACGCCGGCGTCTCGGGGCGCTCACGACCCCGTCCGCCGCGACGGCGGCGTCGACGCCGGCGAGGCTCGGCCAGGGCGCGGCCGCCTCGGCCTTCTCCCCCGCGGCGGGCGCCATGGTGGGTCGGCTCGGCGGACGCCGGCGCGGCCGGGTGTTCGGCTCCTACGGGGCGTGGAAGGCCTCGCCTCGGTCGCGACGGTCGAGGTCGGCCTCCTCGGGTTCGCCGCGCTCGTCGCCGTCCTGGGTGTGGCGGGCGCCGTGGGTCCGCGACGCCCCCGCCCGGGCGACCACGCCACGACCTGACAGGGGCGGGGCGCCGTCAGTAGCTGAAGGTCGTGGCGCCGTCGTCGCCGATCCACCGCCACATCGGCACGGTGCCGCCGACCTCGGCGCCCTCGATCCACGCCGTGTCCGAGAGCCCCTTGGCATCCACACAGATCGGGCACACCAGGTAGCTGCCGCCCGCCGCGCGGTACCGCTCCATCAACGCGGCGAGTGGCGGGCAACCCTCGCACGCGGTACCGCGGGCGACGCCGGGCACCGCGAGCCGGACCGCCTCCTTCGTGAGGAACATCAGCGTCGGGCGCCCCTCCTCGGCCGCCCCGACCGCGACGAGGAACGCCACCGTGACCCGCTCCGCGTCCTCCAGCCCGGTCGTCAGGCTGACCACGGCCCTGCCCGGCACCGCGGTCACCGCCCCACGAAACCGGAGCAGAGCAGGTCGAGGGTGTCGAGTCTGCCGTCGCCGGTGACGAAGAGGTGCTGCTCGACGAGTCGCTCCGTGCCGTCCGGCGCGGTGCGTCGCACCCGCCACCGCACACTCGCCTTGGACCCGATGGCGCCGATCACCGTGTCGAGGACCTCCAGCCGGTCCGGTCCGCCGAACCAGGCCAGGAAGCGGTCCGTGGCCGCGACGGGATCGACGATCTCGACGGCGCCCGGCGGGAGCAGCGCCCGGAACCGGACGGCGTCGGTGAGACACCGCCGGAGGGCCGCGAAGTCCTGCGCGGCGACGGCGTCGACGAGGCGCCCGGCGGTCTGCACCGGAGCGGGGGTGAGCGGGACGGTGGACATGGGCCCTCCTGACGGTCGGTCGTGGAGGGATCGTCGTCGCGGACGGGACGGCACGCCTCGGGTGTTCGCCCGATGTTCCGGTCAGTCCCCGACCAGCCCGTGGCGCATCGCGTACATGGCCGCCGCCCCCCGGGTCGACACGCCGATCTTGGAGTAGACGTGCTCGACGTGGCTGCCGACGGTGCGCGGCGCGAGTCCGAGCCTTCCCGCGATGGCCCGGTTGGAGAGTCCGCGCGCCACCAGACCGAGCACCTCCGCCTCCCGCGGGCTGAGCCCGGCGGGCAGCACCGGACGACGCCGGACACGGTGTCCGGCGGCCGCCAGCACGGCGTTGACCGCCTCGCCGTCGAGCCGACCCGCCGTGGCGTCCCTGCGCAGGGCGGCCCCCGCCGCGACCGGGTCCACGGCCGCCCGGTGGGGCCGGTCCTCCAGCGCGGTCCGGTAGCGGACCGAGGCGGCGAGCACCCGCGCGGTCACCGGGAGCGCGTCGCCCCGCAGCCCGCGGGGGTAGCCGGAGCCGTCGAGGCGCTCGTGGTGCAGCGCGGCCACCGCCCCGACCTCGGCCAACCGTGGCACCCGCGCCAGGGTCCGCTCGGTCAGGTAGGGATGCATCCGCACGCGTTCCCACTCCCCGGCCGTCAGCGGCCCGGGCTTGGCCCACACACCCGCCGACACCCCGTGCACCCCGAGGTCGTGGACCAGGGCCGCCCGCTCGACCAGGGTCACCCCGGCGGGGGGCAGGCCCAGCCGGACCGCCGCGTCCGCCGCCAGCACCGCGACCGCGGCGGAGTGGCCCAGGAACGAGGGCGACTTGAGGTCGGCGTAGTCGCCGAACGTGCGGAGGACACCGGTGAGCTCCGCCTCCGTCAGTTCGTCCCCCACCGCCGGGAGGGCGTCCGCGGGCGGGGCGTCGAGCCGGTCGAACACCTCCTCGGCGTGCGCGCAGACGAGGTCGACCAGCGCCGGGTCGAACTCGGTGCCGCGGCGCTCGCGCAGCATGGCGGTGGCCGCGTCGATGCCGAAGGCTCGGTGGTGCTGCTCGGCGTCGTCGGCGATGTGCACGATCCTGATCACGGGATCGAGCTCGGCTCCCCCCACCCTGCCGGGCACGCCGCGACCGTCCCACCGTTCGAACGCCTGCCCGAGCGCCCGCCCGACGTCCGCGGGCAGCCCGAGCCGTTCGGCGATGTCCCCGGTCGTCTGGCAGTGCGTGACCATCGAGCCCGCCACCGCCGGGAGCCCACCCGCGACGAGGAACCGGCCGATCGCCGTCAGCCGGCGCCACGGTCCCGCGTCCCGGCCGACCTGTTCGACGAGGAACCGGAGCATCGGAAGCCCGGCCTTGTCCACGGCGTAGCTCTCCGCCCGGAGCCTGCGGTCGTCGCCGAACCAGTGGGCCATCTCGTGGGCGTCCGCGACGCACCCCACCCAGGCCAGCAGGGACGCGGAGACCACCGCCTCCTGGGCCGCCTCCGACAGCCCGGCCAACCGCGCCACCCGGCACGCGACCACGGTCTGCCGCAGCACATGCTCCTCAGGCAGCCCCAGGCCGAGGTCGGTCGCCACCGACAGAGCCGCCAACAGCTCCGCCCGGCGCACTCCCGACGGAAGCCCACCCATCGCCACGATGGCGCACTCTAGGCTGCGACGCCCCCGCCCGGGGAGCTGACCGGGAGCGGGATGTCCCGGCCTGTCCGCCCCGGGCCGAACGTCCCGGGCCCTGCGTACCGCTCGGCCCTGCCCCGCCGCGGCGACGAAGGCCCACCGTCGACGCGATGCCGCGCCGCCGACGTCCGTCGCGACCGGTTCCGGGCCGGGAGGTGCTCAGGTGGCGGGACGACCGATCGCGACGGCGGTGACCGTGGTGGCTTTGATCATCGTCGTGGTCGGTGTGGACGTCCTCTTCCTCCGCGACCACCCGTGGGAGCGGCTGCTCGTCAACATCGGCATCGTCCTGGTCTTCGGGGCCTTCACCCTCCGGTTCCTCCGGGAGTCCTGAGCCGGGGGCTACCGGGCGGTCGCTAGGACGGTTGGGTGGCGGTCCGCGTCGAGAGCGCGGCCCGGGCCGACGTCAGGGCCTGCCGCCGCTCCCGCAGGATGGCGCGGTAGCGGGGGTTGTCCGTGCCCGCGATCTCCATCGAGAGCCGACCCAGCTCCGTGTCCAGGAGGTCGTGCAACGCCTCGGCCTCGTCGTCGGTCAGGCACAGCTGGACCATCTCGGACTCCTCTCCTCCTCCGGCCCACGTCGCCGTCGACGTCGACCACGGGGCCGGGCGCTCCGACCCTCCGTGCGTCTGTTGTACGGCGAGCCGGGTGCCCGGATCAGGGCCGCTCGGCCCCCGTCCTCCGGCCACCCGACCCGGAGCGCCACGACCCGGTGGTCAGCGCGGCGGCGACCGACCCGACCAGGTCGGCTCCACCCGGGCCCAGTCGCGCGCCCACCGCCGCGAGTTCACCAGACGCGTCCCGGCGTGCACCCCCAACCACAGCAGCGCGACGCCGGCGAGGACGATCGCGCAGGCCACCGCCCCGGTCGTCAGGCCGCGGACGACCGCGGTCGCGACCCTCGTCGGCGGCGGGGCGGGCTCGCCGGTCGTCCGGTCGACCCAGAGGGGCTCGACGTCCCCCGGTCGCGGCACGCCGGTCACCATCAGCGGCCCCGTGTGTGGACCGGCGCCGGGCGGGCGCCAGACCGCCGACACGCGCGTCCGGCCGCCCTCGACGCCGTCGCGGACTCCCGCGGTGAGCACGGTGGCCTCGACCCGGGCACGCGAGGTCTGCTCGTGCACCGCCCGGATCCGGCCGCCCGAGACCGCCGCCCAGCCGAAGAGGACCGCGATCACCACGCCCGCGATGCCCAGGATGCGGACGGCGGGGACGAGGGCCGCCTCCACCCGATCCGTGCGCCGAGGCCGCATCGGGGGCAGCCCGGCCCTGCGGTGCCCGCCTCTGTGTCGGTCGGCCACCGGCCACCACCTCCTCGTCCTCGGCCCGGCAGGCACGGGGTGCGCACCGGCGGGCGTGTCAGGTCCGGGCGTCGAGAGCCGCCCCGAGCGTGGGATGGGCGAGGAGGGCGAGCGAGCGTCGTTCCGGGCTGGACGGCGCGGCGATCGCCGACAGGTCTCCGACCAGGTCGATCGTGACCCCGCGCCGACGGGCGTCATCCCGGGCGATCCGCAGCGTGGTCAGACCGTCCCGGTCCGCGCCGTCGACGTCGGTGACGTCGATGATCAACCGCCGGGTCGGGGCGCGCTGGTCCCGCATCATCCGCACCCGCACCTCGACCAGGCGCAGGAGCCGGATCCCGGCCACCCGGTCGAGCGTCCCGTGGACGGCGACCACGTGGACGCCGCGGGCCGGGGAGGTGAGCGCGAGTCGGGCCCGCGGCTGCCGGGTCACCGGTGTGCCTCCCGGGCCCGGTCGGGCGCTGTCGTCCCCGCCGCGCGGACGACCAGGACGGGGAGGGTGGCGTGGTGGATCAGGGACCGGCTGGTCGACCCGAGGAGCAGGCCCGCGAACCCACCGCGGCCGCGGCTGCCGACCACCAGCAGCTGCGCGTCGCGGCTGCGCTCGAGCAGGGTCAGGACCGGGTGGTTGCGGTCGACGACCTCCCGGACGGCGACGTCCGGGTACTTCTCCCCCAGCCTGCCAGGCGTTCGGCGAGCAGGGTCCGCTCGCCCGCCTCGACCGCCGCCGCCTCGGCGTCACCGCGGCGCAGGGATGCGAACGGATCGGTCCAGGCGTGCACCGCCGTCAGACCGGTCCCGCGCCACGAGGCCTCGTCGAACGCGGCCGCCACCGCGGCGTCGCCGATCGGGGAGCCGTCCACCCCGACGACGACGGGTCCGCGGGTCGGTGGCGGGCCCTCGTCGTGGCCCCGGATCACCGCGACGGGACACCGAGCGTGCTCCGCGACGGTCACGACGCAGGACCCGAGCAGCAGGCTGCGCCGGTCGCCCCGGCCGTGCGCACCGATGACGACCAGCTCCGCGGAGAGGCTCTCGTCGAGCAGCGCGGGGACCGGCCCCGCCGGATACACCGCGACGGAGACGTCCAGGCCCGGATGACGGCGCAGGGCGGTGGCCCGGGCCTCGACGACGATCCGCTCCCCCTCGGCACGCAGCTCGTCGAAGAAGCTCTGGGGCGGCGCGACCCACGCGCCGTAGGTGAGCACGGTCGTCTCGAGGGCATGGACCACCCGCAAGGGCAGACGACGTTGCGCCGCCTCGTCGGCCGCCCAGACCGCCGCCCGGCCGGACGAGGGCGACCCGTCGACGCCGACGACGATCTCGCGGTGGTGGCTGGTCATGGCGGTCTCCGTCCGACGGTGGTCTCGGTGCGCGCCGGTGCGGCAGGTCCACCCAGGGCGACGGCTCGACCGTAGGGACGCTCCGCCGCGACGGACCACGGCAGATGGTCACGGGTGGAACGGGACTTGCGGCAGGTCTGCGCCGCTTCGGGGATCGGGTGTCCACCTGTACCACCACTTCGGCGGCAAGCAGGAGCTGGCGGTGGCGGCGATCCGCCTGAACGCCGAGACGCTCACCGGCGCCTCCAGGGCGCCTACGTGGTGGCCAGGGCCGAGCGCGACGAAGGGCGTTTCGACGCCGCCGTCCGCGGCCTCCTCGGCCTGCTCCGGGGGCTGGTGGTCGCGCGATGACCCGGCGGCGCCCCTCCCTCCCCGCCGTGCGTGTCCACACCGTCCTCGACCACCGGATCGGAGTCGCCCCATGATGGTGATGCAGTAGCACCGAACGGACCCCCGACGAGCCCGCCCGCGACGACCGCGAGAAGGCGGAGGACGAGGTGGAGCAGCTCCAGCGCCAGCTCGAGATCGCCCAGAACACCCCGTCCGCGCCGGACCCCGGCGACTGCTAGAGACCCAGCAGGGCCTGCTGCACCACCTCGGTCAGCGCGGGGTGGATCCAGTAGGGCTGGTCGACGAGGTCCTTCGCGGGGATGCCGAGCGTCATCGCCACGACGAGCGGCTGGATCAGCACCGGGGCGTCCGGGCCCAGGATGTGGGCGCCCAGCAGCAGCCCGCTCGTCGGGTCGGCGTAGAGCGTGCAGAATCCGACGGGGTCCTCCAGCGCCCAGCCGAACGCGGTGTCGGCGTAGTCGACGGAGCTGCGGGTGTACTCGGCACCCCGGTCGCGCAGCTCGGCCTCGGTCGCGCCCACGGCCGCGATCTGGGGGGCGGTGAACACCGCCGCCGGGACGACGTCGTGCCGTGCCGTGCGGAGGTCGTCGGGGTGGCGCAGGTTGTGCCGCACCACGTCCGCCTCCCGGTTCGCGACGTGCTTGAGCGGCACCGACGTGCTGCAGTCGCCCAGCGCCCACACCCCCTCGGCGGACGTCCGCTGGTGGGCGTCGACCACGATCCGGCCGCCGTCGTCCAGCTCGACGCCGCCCTCCGCCGGGTCGAGCCGGTCCCCGTTCGGCGTCCGCCCGGTGGCGACGAGCAGGGTGTCCGCGCCGATCCGGGTGCCGTCGTCCAGCACGATCTCGAGCTCTCCCGGGCGGCCGCGCAGCTCGGTCAGCCGCCGTCCGAGGTGCACGGTGTGCTGCTTGGCCGCCAGCTCGGTGAACGCGTGCGCGACCTGCTCGTCCTGCCCGCCGAGCAGGGTGTCCGCGCTCTCGACGATCGTCACGTCGGTACCGACGGAGGCGAAGACGTGGGCGAGCTCCGCGGCGATGTACCCGCCGCCGAGCACGACGAGCCGGCTGGGCGGGGCGTCGAGGTGCATGACGGTGTTCGACGTCTCGTAGGGCAGCCCCGACTCCGCGACGGGCGGCGGCACGACCGGCCGCGACCCGACTGCCAGCACGATCCGGTCGGCGGTGACCCGGTCGCCGTCCACGTCGAGCTCGCGGGGCCCGGTGAACACTGCGGTGCCCGTGTGCACGGTGATGCCGTCGGTGTCCGCCCGGGAGCGGCGGGAGTCCCGCGCGATCGGGTCCAGCCTGCCGAAGACGCGGTCCCGGACGGCGGGCCAGGAGACGTCCCGCAGGTCGGCGTGCACGTCGAAGCTGCCCGCCGAGCGGATCTGCGTGGCGAGGTCGGCGGTGTGGGCGAACATCTTGGTGGGGATGCAGCCGACGTTCAGACACGTGCCGCCGAACCGCTGCTCCTCCTCCACGAACGCCACGTCGAGGTCGGCGAAGGTCGAGTCGACGACCATGTTGCCGGACCCGGTGCCCACGACGACCAGGTCATGATGGTGAGACGCCATGGCGTCGGGGTACCCCGTTCGCGGGGTCTACGCGCGCCCGGGGGTCTCGCGGCGCAGCAACCGGTACTCCCGGGCGACCAGCACGGTGATCACGAGGTCGAGCGGGTGGTGCACGGCCATCCCGCGGTGGAGCGGCACGACGGAGCCCCCATCCGAGATCGGATGGGGGCTCCGCGGGCGATCAGGGGCGCTTGCGCGCGAACAGGCTCTTCGCCCGCTCCCGGTTGCGCGGGTCGGCGGCGAGCCGCTTGCCGTGCTCGGTGGCCTTGCGGCCGTTGGGGCTCTGCAGGAAACGCTTGATGCTCTCGACGATCGGCATGGGCACTGGGTACCCGACATTTCCGACGCCACACCTCCGGGTGACCGGACGCTCCTCACGATCACCCCGCTCGTTGGGCCGAACGGGTGACGTCGGGGGGACGATGATCGAGCTGGACCACGTGTCGAAGGTCTACCGGACCGGTACGATGGAACTGCGTGCCCTCGACGACGTCAGCCTCCGCATCGCTGACGGCGAGCTCGTTGCGATCATGGGCCCCTCCGGCTCCGGCAAGTCGACGATGATGAACATCCTCGGCTGCCTCGACGTCCCCACCTCGGGCACCTACCTGCTCGACGGGATCGACGTCGGCGGGCTGTCGGACAACCGGCTGGCGGACATCCGGAACACGAGGATCGGCTTCGTCTTCCAGTCCTTCAACCTGCTCCCGCGCACCTCGGCGATCCGCAACGTGGAGCTGCCGATGGTCTACTCCGGCACCCGCAACCGGCGCGGCCGGGCGCGGCGGGCACTCGCGCGCGTCGGGCTCGCGGACCGCGCCGACCACAAGCCCAACGAGCTCTCCGGCGGCCAGCAGCAGCGCGTCGCGGTGGCCCGGGCGCTGGTCACCGACCCGACGATGATCCTCGCCGACGAGCCCACCGGGAACCTGGACACCGCGTCCACCGTGGACGTGATGAACCTGTTCGTCGAGCTCAACGAGTCCGGCCGGACCGTCGTGCTGATCACCCACGAGCCCGAGGTGGCGGAGTTCGCCCGGCGCGTCGTGACGCTGCGGGACGGCCACATCGTGTCGGACGAGCGGCAGTGACGACACCGTGAACCTGTGGGAGTCCGCCCGCATCGCGCTGCGCGGCCTGCGGAGCAACACGCTGCGCTCCGCGTTGACCATGCTCGGGATCATCATCGGCGTCGCCGCGGTGATCATCCTCGTGGCGTTCGGCAACGGGCTGCAGCGGTTCGTCTCCGAGGCCTTCGGCCCGCTGGCCAACCAGATCCAGATCGCCAAGGACGTGGGTGGGATCGGGGCGAAGGACCTCACCGACGCGGACGTCCGGGCCCTGCGGGACTCGGGCCGCGCGCCCGCCATCGCCACCGTCTCCCCCTCCGTGGCCGGGTCCGCCCAGCTCCAGGTGCCCGGCGGCGGCGCGGTGCGCACCGGGATCACCGGCACCGAGGCGGACTACCTCGACGTCGCGAACCGGGAGCTGGTCGTGGGGTCGTTCTTCGACGCCCAGCAGGTGACCGGCAAGGCGAAGGTCGTGGTGCTCGGGCCCAACCCGGTGGCCACGCTCTTCGGCGGACAGGCCGGGGACGCGCTGGGCCGGGACGTGCGCATCGGCCGGGCGACCTTCCAGGTCATCGGGGTCCTCGCCGGGAACGGTCAGCAGGACGACGTGGCTCTCATGCCGCTCGGCGCGGCGCGCAGCTACCTGCTGGGCGGCGGCGACGTCGTCGACTCCGTCACGGTGCGCGCGGTGAGCACCGACGCCGTGCCGCAGGCCGTGGAGCAGGCGACGGCGATCCTCGACCAGCGGCACGCCATCCGCGATCCCGAGGACCGGGACTTCACCGTCACCGCCCTGCAGAGCCTGCTGGACCAGTCCTCCCAGGTCCTGAGCTTCGTGACGATCTTCGTCGCCGCGGTCGCGGGGATCTCGCTGGTCGTGGGCAGCATCGGCGTCGCCAACATCATGCTCGTCACGGTGACCGAGCGGACCCGCGAGATCGGCATCCGCAAGGCCATCGGTGCCCGGCGGCGGGCCATCCTGCAGCAGTTCCTCATCGAGGCGATGGTGCTCACCGGCATCGGTGGGCTGCTCGGGATCCTGCTCGGCATCGGGGTGTCCGTGGCCGCCGGGATCGTGCTGCCGCAGCTCGTCACCGACTTCCCCGCCCCGTCGGTGTCCGTCGGGTCGATCGTGCTCGCCTTCGGCGTGAGCCTGCTGATCGGCCTGCTCGCGGGCGGGTTCCCCGCCAACCGCGCGGCGCGCATGCGCCCCATCGACGCTCTCCGCCACCAGTGAGGGGTTGGACCATGACTCGTTCCCGGCTCGCGTGCGGCCTGGTGCTCGCCGGACTGGCCGTCTCGGCCTGCACCGGGGGCGAGGCGCCCGCACCGACCGTGGTCGTGGACCGCGGCGCGGTGTCGCAGGGGGTGTCCGCGTCGGGGTCACTGGTGTCGATCACCCAGCAGAACCTGGGGTTCGCCGACCGCGGGCAGGTCGCGGAGCTGATGGTCGAGGTGGGTGACGTCGTCGCCGCGGGCCAGCCCCTGGCCCGGATCGACGACGCCGCCGCCCGCTCCCAGCTCGCCTCGGCCCAGGCGGCGCTGGACCAGCAGGACGCGACGTTGGGCAAGCTGAGCGGCGCGAACACCGTCGAGGCCGCCGAGGCGGCGCTGGACTCGGCGCGGTCCATCCTCGCCGCCACGCGGGGGCAGGTGGACGCGACGAACGCGGCCGACGAGTCCGCGGTGCGGCGCGCGCGGGTGCAGCTGGAGTTCGACGAGAAGCAGCTGGAGCTGGCGAAGCGGGACCTGGCGGCGGCGAAGGCGGCGTGTGCGAGCAGCGCGACCCCGACGACCACGCCCGCCCCGGCCGCCGGATCCGGCCCCGCACTGGTGTCACTCGGGACGCCGGCGAGCACGTCGACGACCGGGAGCACGGCCAGCACCTCCACCACGTGCGGTCAGCAGGTCACCACCGCCGAGCAGGCCGTCCGGACCGCCAAGGGCACCGTGATCGCGTCCCAGACCGCCCTCGACTCCGCGGTGGGCAAGCGCGAGGTCGACGCCGCGTCGGGCCGGGTCTCGATCGCCAACGCCGAGCAGGCCGTCTCGTCCGCGCAGTCCCAGCTGGACGGGGCGACCACCGACGCCCCCGCCGACGTCGCCGTGCAGGACGCCGTCGTGGCCGACGCGCGGAACACCCTCGCCGACGCCCAGCGGGCACTCGAGAACACCGTACTGCGCGCCCCGGTGGCCGGGACCGTGTCGGCGATCAACGGCGCCGTCGGGGACTTCATCGCGGCGGCGGGCGGGGCCACCGCGCTGGCCCCGGGCAGCGGCGCGCGGATCCCGGCGGCGGTCGGGACCACGGCGGGCACCGACGCGGCGGGCGCCACGGCCGCGGGCTCGTTCATCACCCTCAACGACCTGCAGACCTTCCAGCTCGTGGTGCCGTTCGAGGAGAGCGACGCGGCGCGGGTGGCGCCGAACCAGGCCGTCGAGGTGTCGGTGGACGCCCTGCCGGACCTGACCGTGCCGGGGACCGTCGTCGCCGTCGCGCCGACCGCGGACCAGATCTCCGGGGTTGTCGGCTACTACGCGACGATCGTGCTCAACCAGGCCGACCCGCAGCTCAAGGACGGCCAGACCGCGCAGGCCGACGTGCTGACCGACACCCGGGAGAACGTCCTGCGGGTGCCCGCCTCGACGGTCCGCCAGGAGGGCGGCCGCTCCGTGGTGAGCGTCCCCGGGGCCGACGGCACCCCCGAGACCAGGGCGTTCACCCCCGGCCTCGTCGGCGACCGGTTCGTCGAGGTGCGGTCCGGCCTGGACGAGGGCCAGCAGATCCTGCTGCCTCGGGCGACCGTCGCGGCCTCGCCGGGCGGCTCCGGTCCTCGCTGACGACCCCCTGCCGGAGGGAGACCCACCCGGACCGGTCCGCGGGGCGCGGGACGACGGCGAGGTGGGCGCGCATCGCGACCCCGTCCCGCGCCGGGGCCGCGTCGACCTCGGGGTCCACGGCGGCGTGGGCGAGGAAGGTGAGCGCCACGGACGGAGGATCGGGCGGTGGCGTGGTGATCTCCCCCGGTGCGGGCGGGTACGGTCTGCGCGAGCCCGACCTGAGGAGTCCCATGGCCGTCTACGCCGTGACCTATACCTACACCGACGACGACGCCACCCTGGACCGCGTGCGTGCCGAGCACCGCGAGTACCTGCGCGGCCTCGTGAGCCAGGACCTGCTGGTCCTGTCCGGGCCGTGGGCCTCGGGCGAGCTGCCCGGCGCGCTGCTGCTGTTCCAGGCGGACGACCGGGACACGATCGAGGAGATCGTGGCCAAGGACCCGTTCACCGAGGCCGGGGTCGTCTCCGAGTACTCGGTGACCGAGTGGGAGCCCGTGATGGGCACCCTCTACGGCGAGCTCTAGCCGCTCACGTCTCCCCGGCGAGCCCGCGCCGCAGCTCGGCGAGGGTGCGGGCCAACAGCCGGGACACGTGCATCTGCGAGATCCCCATCCGCTCGGCGATCTTCGTCTGGGTCATCTCGTCGAAGAAGCGCAGCAGCAGGATCTCCCGCTCGCGCGGCGGCAGCCGATCCAACAGCGGGCGCAGGTCCTCGCGGAACTCCACCAGGTCGAGCCTGCCGTCCACCGCGCCGAGGCGGGCGGCGGGGCTCTGCTCGTCCGGGTCGTCGCCGCCGTCGAGGGTGCCCGCGTGCTGGTTGGACTGGGCGTCCAGGGCCGCGATGATCTCCTCGACCTCGGCGTCGAGGTGCTCGGCGAGCTCGCTGGGCTTCGGCGCGCGGCCGAGCTTCTGCGAGAGCGGACCGGTCGCCCGGCGGATGCCGACACTGAGGTCCTTGAGCCGCCGCGGCACCCGCATCGACCACGTGCGGTCGCGGAAGTACCGCAGCATCTCGCCGCGGACGCACGGCACCAGGTAGGACAGGAAGTCTCCGCGAGCGCGCTCGGGATCCCAGCGGTCCACCGCGGTGATCAACGCGATCGTGCCCGCCTCGACGAGGTCCTCCATGCCACCGGGATAGCCGCGGCCGTGGCGACGGGCCAGGTTCTGCACGACGGGCAGGTACCCGACGACGAGCTCGTCACGGAGTCTCGCCCGCTCGGGGTCCTCCGCGGGCAGACCGGCGAAACGCTCGAGAACGGGCATCATCTCGGCGTACTCGTCTGACGGGTGCGGGGCGAGAACGGGCATGGGCCTCCTCCGGCGGTCGAATTCGCCGATTGCGAGGGGCGGACTGCTTCACCCGACGACACCCGGGGCGGGTGCTCCTCTCGACCGTACCCACCCGCCGCCCACTCGGCATCCCGAGCGGGTCACCCCCGACGGTGCGGGTGCAGGCTCGGTCCGGTCGAGGGGTTCGCCAGCTCGGCGATCGCCGCGGCGGCCTCGCCGGACCCCTGCACGCCCGCCCACAGCAGGTCCGGGAGCCTGCGCTCGCGGTCGATCCGCCCGGCGACCCAGGACGGGGTCGCGGCGATCCGCTCGGCCCGTTCGCACAGGTCCCAGGGCCGGGAGCCGGTGTCGGTGACGTCCGCGGAGTACGGGGCCCCGCCCGTCCGGACGCGGTAGCGGCGCTCCGGGCTGTTGACCGCGTGGACCAGCGACAGGGCGACTCCGGCGAGCCCGGCCGCGAGCACCACGCCCACGACGAACCACAGCGCACCCGACAGCCAGCCGTCGCCGAGCAGCACCGCGCCGAGGACGCCCGCCGCCAGCACGGACAGCGCCACCGAGCCCGCGGGCAGGCGCGTCCACACCAAAGTGCCGCTGTCGTCGATCTGGTAGCGGGTGCCCCTGACCAGTGCGGGATCGAACACCCGGTACCCGCTCCGGGTGCGGACGAGCGTGGGGAGCCGGTCCGCGGGGGCCTGGCGGGGGAACTCCTGCGGGGACTCGGGGGACTTGCTCACGACTGCCTCGTACACGTGCGGACCGACCGGGATGCGCGGCGGCCGCCCACGGCCGCCACCTCCATCGTCGAAACGGAGGACAGGCCTGTTACGCACCGGAAATGTGACGGATACCTCAGTAGATCCGCAGCAGCGGCGTGGTGTCCCGCCCGGAACCGGTCAGCGCCAGGCCCGCGCGCAGGGCGCTCGCGGCGTCGAACGTCGCGTCGTGGGCCGCCCGGCTGAGCGCGGTGAAGCTCGCGTAGCCGTGGGTCAGCCCGGCGAACCGGCGCGCGACGACCGGCACCCCGGCCTCGCGCAGCCGCTCCGCCAGCTCCTCCCCCTCGTCCCGCAGCGGGTCGAAGCCCGCCGTGGACAGGTAGACCGGGGGCATCCCGGACAGGTCGGTGGCACGCAGGATGGCCCCGCGGGCGTCGTCGACGGGGACGCCGTCCGGCAGGTACATGCGCTCCATGGTGCGGAGGGTCTCGGCGGTGAGGCCGAAGCCCGCCCCGAAGTCCACCCGCGAGCCGCCGGTCCGGTCCGCGTCCGTGACCGGGTAGAGCGCGACCACGAAGGCGGGCACCGGCTGCCGGTCGACGGCCTGCTGGTGCGCCACCACGAGCGCGAGGTTGCCGCCCGCGCTGTCCCCGCCGACCGCGATCAGGGTCTTCTCGGCACCCAGGTCCTCCGCGTGGTCCAGCGCATGGCGGTAGGCGGCGACGGCGTCGTCCAGCGCGGCGGGATACGGGTTCTCGGGCGCGAGCCGGTACTCCACCGACAGCACACGCACGCCCGCCTGCGCCGCGAGCAGCCGACACAGCGGGTCCGCCGAGGCGATCGATCCGTAGACGAACCCGCCGCCGTGGTAGTAGACGAGCAGGCCGGAGCGGCCGTCCACCCCGGGCGGGCTGTAGAGCCGGGCCGGGATGGGGTGGGCGGCCCCGGAGACCTCGAGGTCCCGCGTCACGACGTCGTCGAAGACGCCCTCGGCGGCCAGCTCGGCGGCCTCGTCCGCCTGACGGCGCTGCTCGGCCAGCGCGGCGACCCCGACCTGGGCCGCGTTGACCCGGGCGAGCCGGTCCAACGTGGTGTTCAGCAGCTGCAGGTCCAGGTCGAGGAGCTGCCCGTCGAGCCGGACCTCCCGGCCCGCGAGCAGCCGTTTCACCGGGCGCGGCAGTCCGAACAGGACTCGGATCGCGAGTCGCAGCAGCAGGACCCGCACGGAGCGCGTGATCACGCGCTCAGGTTACGCGCGAGTAGCCCTCAGCCGCCGAAGGTGTACCGCAGCACGGGGAGCATCGCGTCCGCGTCCGTGCGGGAGGCCTCGTCCGCCACGCAGGCCTCGAGCTCGGCCCGCAGCGCGGCCGTGTCGATCCCGGAGCCGATCAGGACCAGGCTGGTGCGCCGCGGCTCCCCCGCGCCCCAGCGGGTCCGGCGGAACCGCACGTACCGCCCGACGGTGTGCAGCACGTACCGCTGCCGATGGCCGGGTACGCCGAACGCCACCACGCCCTTCATCCGGTAGACCCCGGCGGGCCTGCGGTCGAGCAGGTCCCGCAGGCGCTGGGGGTCCAGCGGCTCGTCGGTGGTGAACGAGACCGAGTCGTAGGCGGCGTGCAGGTGTCGGGCGTGGTCGTCGGTGTTCTCCCCGAGCATGAGCTGACGGCCGGGGACCGTCTCGATGTCGAACAGCAGGCGGGGATCGACGTCGCCGTGCGTGGCCGGGACGATCGGCGCGAGCGCGTTGCACTCGCGGAGCAGCCTGCGGACCCGCCAGACCCTGCCGGGGTCCACCCGGTCGACCTTGTTGAGCACCACCAGGTCCGCCAGGCCGACGTGCGTCTCCACCTGCGGGTGCCTCCGCAGCAGCGCCTCGAACTCCACGGCGTCGACGACCTCGACGAGGCCGCCGAACACCAGCTGCGGGTGGGCCGCCTCCAGCACCAGCCGCACGAGCGTGCCGGGCTCGGCGATGCCGCTGGCCTCGATCACGATGACATCGATGTCATCTCGGACCAGCCGCTGCAGCAGCGGGCCGACGCCGTCCTCGTCCACGGCGCAGCACAGGCACCCGTTGTCCAGCGAGACGGTCCCGACCGCCCCGCCGACCAGCATGGAGTCGATGCCGACGGCGCCGAAGTCGTTGACCACCACGGCGATCCGGGCGTCGAGGGAGTTCGCCAGCAGGTGGTTGAGCAGGGTCGTCTTCCCCGAGCCCAGGAACCCGGCGACGACCACGACCGGGATCCTCCGCACAGCGACAGGAGTACCAGAGGGCAGGATGTCGGCATGGCACAGGTGACCGCGACCGCCGAGAAGACCGTCCCCGCCCCCGTCGACGCCGTGATCGCGGCCGTCGCCGACTACGCGACGACCCGCCCGAGGATCCTCACCGAGGAGTACACCGACTACGCGGTGCTGACCGGCGGTCTCGGGGACGGGACGTCGGCGACCTGGAAGCTGCACGCCACCAGGAAGCGCACCCGGCACGTGAAGGCGGAGGTCACCCAGCCCACCCCGGACACCGTGGTCGAGACCGACCTCAACTCCTCGATGGTGACGACCTGGCGGGTCGCCCCGGCGGGCGAGGGCGCGGCGCTCGTCTCGATCACCACGACGTGGAACGGCGCGGGCGGGATCGGCGGGTTCTTCGAGAAGACCTTCGCCCCGAAGGGCCTCGCCCGCATCTACGGCCGCCTGCTGGACAACCTGGCCTCGACCGTCTCGTCGTGACGCGGGCCGCATGGCACGCTGTCCGGCGTGGCTGATGTGATCGCGGTCGCGGGTGAGGCGTTGGTCGACGTCGTCCCCGCTCCCGCCGAGGGGTACTTCGAGTTCGCTCCCGGGGGCAGCCCGGCCAACGTCGCGGTCGGGCTCGCCCGGCTGGACGTGCGGGCCCGGATGCTGGCCCGGCTGGGCACCGACCTGCTCGGGCGGCGGCTGCGGGCCCACCTGACGGACAACGGAGTGGACCTCGGGAACGCGGTCGAGGCGACGGAGCCGTCGTCGTTGGCGATCGTCGAGGTGGGGGCGGACGGCGTCGCCGACTACGACTTCCGGATCGACGGGACCGCGGACTGGCAGTGGACCCCCGAGGAGCTCGACGGGGCGCTCGACGGGGTCGTCGCCCTGCACTCCGGGTCGCTCGCACTGACCCAGGAGCCGGGCGCGGGGGTGCTGCGGGAGCTGATGGCGAAGGCCGCGGCCACCGCGACCGTGAGCTACGACCCCAACGCGCGGCCGCGGCTGATGGGCGAGGCGGCGCAGGTGCTGCCGGGGGTCCACGAGCTGCTCGGCATCGCCGACGTCGTCAAGGTCAGCGACGAGGACCTGCGCTGGCTACTGCCCGACACCCCGCCCGGGGAGATCCTGGACGACTGGCTGGCGCGGGGCCCCGCGCTGGTCGCGATCACCCTCGGCGGCGACGGCGTCCTCGCCGGGACCTCGGAGGGGCTGCGGACCTCGACCCCGGGGCGTGCGGTGTCGGTGGTCGACACGGTCGGCGCGGGGGACAGCTTCTCGGCCGCGCTGCTGGCCGGGCTGCACCGCCGGGGGCTGCTCGGGGCGCCCGCGCGCGCGGCGCTGCGCGGGATCACGGCGCTCGTGCTGGACGAGCTGCTCGAGGAGTGCGTCACCGCCGCGTCGATCACCTGCTCCCGCCGGGGCGCCCAGCCGCCGACCAGCGCGGACCTCGCGGAGGCGCTGGGGCGCTGAGCTCACACGTGGACGGCGGCGAGGGCTCCCCAGCACCGCCGCCGTCCACGTGGTTCACGGGTGGTGCAGCGGCCCCAGTACCCATCGCCGCACCACCCGTGAGTCATCGGTCCGAGGCTCCCGGCTCGGTCCCCGCGGACTCGGCCGCCGCAGGCTCGGTCGCTGCGGGCTCGGTCGCTGCGGGCTCGGCGGAGGAGGGCTGGGTCGCCGCGGGCTCGTCGGCCGCGGGCTCGGTCTCGGCGGGCTCGGCGGCCCGCGGGAGGTCGGCGAGGGGCTTGGGGGTGCGGTCGGGGTGCAGGTCCCCCTGGCCGGTGGCGGGCGCCCCCGGGGCCAGCGACAGCTCGGCGGGCACGCTCTCGGGCAGCGCCCACTGCTTCGCCCAGTCCAGCTGCATCGCGGTCCTCCCGCCGGCGGGCGGGAAGAGGTCGAGCTGGACCGTCATGTTCATCGGCGCGGGCGGGAAGTGCCCGGTCTCGGTGGTGGAGTACCACTCCTTGCCGTCGACGTAGGCCGTCATCTTCTCCGGCGTCCACTCCAGCGCCCACGCGGTCCACTCGGTGGCGTCGTGGGACACCGACCCGTACTCCTGGTCGTTGTCCGCGCCGTAGTGCAGGAAGAAGTCCGCGTCCTGCCGGTCGTCGGCGCTGATCTCCATCCAGTCGATCTCGCCGCCGACCGGCCAGTCCTCCTTCACCGGCCACAGCAGGATCACCGGGTGGTAGCCGCCCGCGCCCGGCTCCGACCGCACGCAGGCCTCCCACCGTCCGTACTGCAGGCCGGGGTGCCAGCTCATCGCGGCGGTGTTGCCGTCCTCGTCGCCCGCCAGGGTCACGACGCCGTCGGCGACGGTGATCTGCGCCGGCGAGCGGGTGCCCTTCTTGTCGTGGCCCGGCTCGGGGCCGTAGGCGTGCCAGTCCGGCGGGAGCGCGGTCCCCTCGAAGTCCGACTGGACGGTGGGCTTCCCCCAGCCGAGGGCGTCCGCGGCGGTGGTCGCGCACTTCGACGGCGCGACGGGCGCCGCACCGACCCCGACGGCAGCCCCGACAGCCGCGCCCGTTCCCCCGACGGGTTCCGCGGCCGAGGCGGGTGCCCCGCTCAGCAGCGACAGGGCGACCACAGCGCAGCCACTCAGCGCGACCGACATCGTTCGCGACCGGACCGTGGAGCGCATCAGCAGCACCTCTCGTCACATCTGCATCAGGACTGCGCCCATTTCACTGCATTTCGTGAGCGACGCCAGTCGAGTCACCCGGTTCAGCGCCACCCGTCCGTGGCCGACGGTGCTCGGTCCACTCCGTGACGTCACCACCGGTGACCGCCGGGACTCACTCCACGTGACAGCACCGACGCCGACCGGAAGACTCGGGGCGTGCCCGCACCCGCGCTCGCCACCGCCCTCGACCTCGCTCCGCACCCCGAAGGAGGGTGGTACCGCCGCACCTGGACCTCACCGGTGACCGTCGAGACCGAGCACGGTCCGCGACCGACCGCGACGGCGATCCTCTACCTGCTCGACGGGGAGTCACGATGGCACCGCGTGCGCTCGACGGAGCTGTGGATGTGGCACTCGGGCTCCGGGGTCGAGCTCCGCGTCGGCGAGCGGCCCGGGCACGGCCCGGCGTTCACGCTGAACCGGCACAGCCCGCAGCAGCACGTCCCGGCAGGCTGGTGGCAGTCCGCCACGCTGAGCGGCGAGGAGCCCGCACTCGTCACGTGTGTGGTCTCCCCCGGCTTCGACTTCGCCGATTTCGAGCTGGCCGTCGATCCGGGCTGATCCCGTTCGTCGGTGTCGCAGACAGCCGAACCGAGGAGGAATCCGTGAAGTACATGCTGCTGATCTACGCGGGCACCGGCGTGACCGAGCCGGAGTGCACGGTGGAGGACTGGCAGGCCTGGGACAAGGCCCTGCACGACGCCGGGGTCAAGGTCTCCGGCGAGTCCCTCGCCGACCTCGTCACCGCCACGACGGTGCAGGTCACAGGCGGGGACACGACCGTCACCGACGGGCCGTTCGCCGAGACCCGAGAGCTGCTCGGCGGGTTCGTGGTGATCGACGTGCCGGACCTGGACGTCGCGCTCGACTGGGCCGCGCGCTCCCCCGGCGCCCGGGACGGCGGCGCGGTCGAGGTGCGCCCCATCGCCGACTTCGGCTGATGCGCGACCGGGTCGAGGCCGTGTTCCGCGAGGAGCACGGCCTCCTCCTGGCGGCCCTGGTGCACCGCTTCGGCGATCTGGACCTCGCCGAGGAGGTCGCGTCCGACGCAGTCGAGGCCGCGCTGCGCACCTGGCCGCGCGACGGCGTCCCCACCAGGCCGGGGGCGTGGCTGATGACCACCGCCCGACGCAAGGCGATCGACCGGCTGCGTCGGGACCGCACCTACGCCGACCGGCTCGCCGTGCTCGCCGCGGAGGGGGAACGCCACGAACCCGCTCCGGAGCTCACCGACGGCCTGCCGGACGAGCGGCTGCGGTTGTTCTTCACCTGCGCCCATCCCGCGCTGCCCGCCGACCACCGCGCCGCGCTGACCCTGCGCTGCCTCGCGGGCCTGGAGACCCCCGAGGTCGCGCGGGCGTTCCTGGTGCCGACCGCGACCATGGCGCAGCGGATCGTGCGGGCGAAGAAGAAGATCCGCTATGCCCGCATCCCCTTCCGGGTGCCGGGGCCGGACGAGCTGCCGGGGCGGCTCCCCGGCGTCCTGCAGGTCGTCTACCTGCTCTTCACCACCGGCTATGCGGACGAGCGGCTCGACCTCGCCGACGAGGCCGTCCGGCTGGGCCGGATCCTGCACCGGCTGTTGCCCGAGCGCGAGGTCGCCGGGCTGCTGGGGCTGATGCTGCTGACCCGTGCCCGCCGCGGGACCCGGCTCGTCCCGCTGGAGGAGCAGGACCGCACCCGGTGGGACGCCGACCTGATCGCCGAGGGCACCGCGCTGGCCGAGGCCGCGCTCACCGGCGGGCCGCCCGGGCCCTACGGCGTGCAGGCCGCGATCGCGGCCCTGCACGCCGAGGCGCCGGATCCCGCCGGGACCGACTGGCCCCAGATCGTGGCTCTCTACGACGTCCTGCTCCACCTCGCCCCGACGCCGGTCGTCGCGCTCAACCGGGCCGCCGCCGTCGCGATGCGGGACGGGCCCGAGGCCGGTCTGCGCCTGCTCGACGCCCTGGCCGAGGACCCGGCCCTGCGGACCTACCCGCTCCTCCCGGCCGCCCGCGCCGACCTCCTGGAACGCCTGGGCCGCACCGCCGAGGCGGAGGCGGCCTACCGTGCCGCGCTCGCCCTGGCGGACACCGACACCGAGCGCACCCGGCTCCGGAACCGGCTGGACCGGATCGGCCGGGACCGACCGGTCGGGGAATGACCGCCGCCGTCCCGGACGACCTGGAGCCGCGGCGCCGGGCGGAGCCCGGTCACCGGGCCAGGAGCTCCGGGAGCGCGCGGGTGTTGCGGATCCGCTCCACCGGGACCTCGCACTCGACCGCCCGCATGCAGCCGTAGTCCAGCCAGTCCAGCTGGCCGGGGGCGTGCGCGTCGGTGTCGAGGGTGAACTCGCAACCCGCCTCGACCGCCAGGCGCAGCAGCCGCCTCGGCGGGTCCAGCCGCTCGGGGCGTGAGTTGATCTCCACCGCGACCCCGTTCTCGGCGCAGGCGGCGAAGACCGCGTCGGCGTCGAACTCGGACTCGGGGCGCTTGCGCCTGCCGGTGACCATCCGACCGGTGCAGTGCCCGAGCACGTCCACGTGCGGGTTCGCCACGGCCGTGAGCATCCGCTCGGTCATCTCGTCCCGCGGCATCCGCAGCTTGGAGTGCACGCTGGCCACGACGACGTCCAGTTCGGCGAGCAGATCCTCCTGCTGGTCGAGGGCGCCGTCGTCCAGGATGTCGACCTCGATGCCGGTGAGGATGCGGAAGCCGTCCAGCCCGGCGTTGAGCTCCGCGATCTGGCGCAGCTGCGCGCGCAGCCGCTCCGCCGACAGACCGTTGGCCACGGTCAGCCGCGGGGAGTGGTCGGTGACGACGAGGTAGTCGTGCCCCAGCCCGATCGCCGTCTCGACCATCTCCCAGAGGGGGGAGCCGCCGTCGGAGGCGTCGGTGTGGCTGTGGCAGTCCCCGCGCAGCGCCTCCCGCAGCGCGACGACGGCGGCGTCCGACTCGTCGCCCCCCGCCGACTCCAGCCGCGCCAGGTACTCCGGGACCTCCCCGCGCAACGACTCGGTGACACACCGCGCGGTGACCTCGCCGATCCCCTTGACCTTCGGCAGGTCGAGCCTGCGGATCTCGTCGATGTCCTTGCCGCGCAACACTCCGGCCGCCGTCCGGAACGCGCGCACCCGGTAGGTCGACTCGTGCGCGCGCTCCAGCAGGAACGCGATCCGGCGCAGGTCGGCGACGGGGTCCCGGCTCTCGCTCACGTCGTCATCCTGCCACCCTCAGCGCGAGGCCAGGCCCTCCTCGATCCGGGCCGCGTCGGCGGCGGCGTGGCCGTAGAGCAGGCCGAAGGTGAAGCCGTTGCCGCCGTCGATGTGGGCGCGGGCGCCCAGGTCCCGCAGGACCTCGCGGCCGACCACGGCGTCCTGGTGCTCGCCGAGCGCGCGGGTGCGGTCCTTGAGGGCCTTCGGCTTCCGTCCGGTCACCTCGATCGCGTACCGCGCCCGCTTGCCCGCCTTGCGCGCCGAGTGGACGGCGGCGTCCGCGTCGTCTTCGGCCAGCAGGGCGGCACGCGCCTCCTCGAGCCGACGCTCGAACCGCTTCTCCGCCTTGGCGACGCCCTTCTCGAGCCCCTTCTTCGACCGCGCCGCCCTGGTCAGCGGCGGCTCCTGCAGGAAGTGCTCGAGGGCTCCGCGCAGCGCCGTGTACCGCTCGCTGTCCAGCGCGGCGAGCGTGGCCGCGCGCGCCTCGGCGCGGGCCCGGGCGAAGTGCCGGGTGACCTGCGCCTGCACCGGCCCGAGCACGAGCTCCTCCGGAAGCGCGTCGATCGCGCGGGTGATGCGCTCCTCCTGCACCTCGAGGTCACGGGCCGGGGCGAGCGCACGACCCAGCCACTGCAGCTCGCCCGAGAGCGCGGTGGCCCGCTCGCCGTCGACGAGCGCCGCGTGCGCCTTGAGGGCACTGCGGATCCGGCGGGCGGCGACACGCACCTGGTGCACGGCGTCCTCGGAGTCCCGGCGCGCGCCGAGGTCCGCGGCCGCGAGCCGGTCGGCGTGCTTTCCGACGTAGGCGAGCAGCGCCGCCCCGGCCGAGCCCTTCCGACCCGGCTGCCGCTTCGGGGCGGGGGCCGCGTCGATGCGCAGCAGCGAGCCGAGCTCGGCGTCCGCGGTCGACTCGGCGGGGACCGCGCCGGTCTGGGCCAGCCGCTCGGCGAGCGCGGCGGCCAGGGCGGGCCGCGAGGTCGTCACGGTGGTCTCGGACCAGTTCTCGACCGTGGTCTCGGCGCCGAACGTGGCGAGCTGCACCTCGTCGCGGACGATCTCGGCGATCTCCCGGTGGTTGCCCCCGCGCAGCGACTCGCGCGTCCGGACACGACGGATCCGGCCGACCGGGCCGAGCTCCGCGCCCCGGAGGACACCGCGGACCAGCTCGTGCAGCTCGGCGGGCAGCGCGGGGTCCACGCCCTCGACGTCCGGCACGGCGACCGGGATGCTCAGGTGCTCGTCCTCCAGGGCGTCCGGCAGGTCGAGCCGCCAGTGCGCCTCGTTCCCGGTGCGGTGCAGCGCCACCACGATCCCGGAGGTGGCCAGCCGCAGGTCCGGCGTGTCGTACCGGTCGACCGACACCACCTCGGCCTCGCCCTCCATCGTGGACCGGACCCCGTCGAGTCCGACGAGGTTCGGGGCACCGGCGGCGGCCGGGGCGCGGTAGGTGACGGGCGGGGTCTGCGGGGTCGAGGTGCGAACAGCCATACCGCAGGGTGCCCGACCGGGCGTCCCGTCAATCGCTCCCGAGGAGCTTCTTCTGGACCTTGCCCATCGCGTTGCGGGGCAAGGAGTCCGCGAACCGGATCTCGCGCGGGCGTTTGTGCGGCGAGAGGAGGGCCGCCACGTGGTCGATGAGCACCTGCGGCACGGGCGGCTCCCCCTCCGGCACGACGTGCGCCACGATCCGCTCCCCCAGGTCCTCGTCCGGGACCCCGACGACGGCGGCCTCGGCCACCGCGGGGTGCTCCAGCAGGGCGTTCTCGATCTCCCCCGCGCCGATCTTGTAGCCGCCGGACTTGATCAGGTCCGTGGCCTGGCGCCCGACCAGGGCCAGCAGCCCGTCGGCTGTCCAGCGGCCGATGTCGCCGGTGCGGAACCAGCCGTCGTCGGTCCACTCGGCGGCGTCGGGCAGGTCGAGGTAGCCGGAGAACAGCTGCGGGCCGCGGACCTCGACGGCACCCAGCCCGTCGCCGTCGGGCAGCGGGGCCAGCCGGACCTCGGTGCCCGGCAACGGCCGCCCGACCGTTCCGACCACGGGCTCCTCGTCCGCGCGCGCGGCGGTGAGGATCAGGGTCTCGGTGAGCCCGTAGCGCTCCCGGACGGCGAGCCCGGTGGCCTTCTCGATCTGGGCGTGGTCGACGGCGGTGAGCGCGGCCGACCCGGAGATCAGCAGCCGGGCGCGGCCGACGGCCTGCGCCGCGGCGGAGTCGGTCTCGAGGTCCGCGGCGAGGCGGTGGTAGTGGGTGGGGACGCCGAAGACGAGCGTGGCGCCGTCCGTGACGGCCCGGGCGAGCCGGGTGCCGTCGATCCCACCGAGGTGTCGCATCGACCCGCCGCGGCGCAGCGGGCCGATCGTGCCGAGCACCAGCCCGTGCACGTGGAAGATCGGCAGGGCGTGGACCAGCGCGTCCTCGGCGGTCCACGCCCAGGCGTCGGCGAGGGCGTCGAGGTCGGCGGCGATCGCGCCGCGGGAGAGCACCGCGCCCTTCGGCGGGCCGGTGGTGCCGCTCGTGTAGACGACGAGGGCCGGTGCGGCGGCGTCCGGCTCGGCCGGGATCGGGGCGGGATCGGGCCGTGCGGTGACGTCGACGTCGATCCGCGGCAGGTGGGCGATCGCCTCGGGCAGCACGACGTCCGGTGCGGTCAGCACGACCTCCGGACTCGAGTTCGCGACGATGTGCGCGAGCTCGCGCTCGCCGGCCCTGGGGTTCACCGGCACCACGGGCACGCCCGCCAGCAGCCCGGCGGTGATGCCGGTCGCGGCGGCCGGCGTCGGGGTGGCCCAGACGGCGACGCGGCTGCGACCGGCGATCCGGGTGCCCAGGTCGCTCGCCAGCGCCGCCAGCTCGCGGTAGGTGAGGGCACCGTCCGGGAAGGCGAGGGCAGGCGAGTCGCTCGGGGCGTGCAGGGCGGGGAGCAGGGTCCCGTCGGCGTCGACGTTCATCCCTCGATTATGAGCGCCCGGGCGGCGGGCGCCCGGCGTGGTCTCAGTGCTCGACGACGGCGGCGGGGGTCAGCCTGCGGGCGATCTCCCGGCCCAGCAGTGCCCCGGAGCGCCAGGCCGTCTCGATGCGCGAGCTGCCCCAGCCGTCCCCGGCGAGCCCGATGCCGCCCGCGCCGAGGTGGAAGGGCTCGGCGCGGTCCTTCTCCGGCGAGGCGAACCGCCAGCGGTGCACGTCCGTCCACACCGGATCCTCCGGGAGCCCGAGCAGCTCCCGGACGGCCTCGACGACCAGGGGCACCGCGCCCGCCGGGTCCGCGTCGAACGTCCGGGCGATCTCGGCGGTGGTGTGCGACACCAGGACCGGCACGCCGTCGCCGCGGCGGGCCCCGTCGTCCGCGACCAGGGTGAGCACCGGATGGTCGTTGACGAACGCGGCGGACAGAGCGGGCCAGGCCCGGCTCGGGTAGCCCGCGGCCACGGTCACGGCCGGGCGCCACGGCCGGTCCGCGACCAGGGCGGCCTCGGGCAGGTCCGGGTCGAGGAGGCGGGCGGCCTGCGGGTCCGGCATGGCGAGCACGACGACGTCCGCGGGCTCGCCGTCCACCCGCGGCCCGGCCTCGACGCGACCCACCTCGTGCTGCAACCGGACGTCCAGCCCCTCGGCCGACGCCGCCACCAGGCTGCGCAGCCCACCGGGCGCGGCCCACCGCACCGGCCCCGCGGAGCGCGCGCGGTCGCCGTGGGAGAGCACCGCCAGCTCGGTCGTCCACGGCCGGGCGAGCCCCGCCGAGCGCCACCCGGCCACGACCTCGGCGAACTCCGGGTCCCGGACGGTGAAGTAGGCGGCGCCCATGTCGACCGGCCTGCCGTCGTGCGGAGAGCTGGCCATCCGGCCGCCGACGGTCCGGGCACGGTCGAGCACCCGCACCGGCAGCCCGGCGAGGTCGATCTCCCGGGCACAGGCGATCCCGGCGAGCCCGGCCCCGACCACCACGACGCTCATGACTCCCCCACCCTAGAACCCCCACCGGCCCACGAGCGCCCCGCCGGCCCCACGCCCGGGTGATCCGCCTCCCGCCCGGACGTCCGACTCGGTTGTCGAGAACGGGGGACTCGCGGAGCCCCTGCCCGCGAGTCCCCCACTTCCCACACGCGAGTCCCCCACTTTCACGGGCCGAGTCGGACACGCCCGCGGGCCCGGCGTCAGCGGGTGGCGAGGCGGTCCGCTCTGGCCCGCCACCACTTCTTCCGGTCCGGGTCGGCGGCGACCTCGTGCCGACGGACGGGGTCGGGGGCGGTGCGCAGGACCGGCAGCCAGCCGTCCACCGGGAGCAGCCGGTCCGCGTCGGCGACGACGTCGGTGGTGAACAGCCGCCCCGTCCCCAGCCCACAGGCGTAGTCCAGCTCGGGCAGCGCCGCGGCCAGCGCGATCTCCGCGGCCAGCCCCACGCTCGACTCCAGCGCCGAGGACACCACGCACGGCAGCCCGACCGCCTCCGCCACCCGCAGCGCCCGGCGCACCCCGCCCAGCGGCAGGCACTTGAGGATCGCGACGTCCGCGGCCTCGGTCACCGCCACGGCCAGTGGGTCCGGGGCGCGCCGGATCGCCTCGTCGGCGGCGATCCGGACGTCCACCCGCCGCCGCACCGCGGCCAGCTCCGCGATCGTGACGCAGGGCTGCTCCACGTACTGCAGACCCCCGGCGGCCCGGTCGAGACCCCTGATCGCGCGCACCGCCTCGTCCACCGACCAGCCGGTGTTGGCGTCCACCCGGATGTGGCCCGCGGGCCCCAGCGCGTCCCGCACCGCGGCGACCCGTTCCCGGTCCTCGCCCGCCGAGTCCGGGTGGTCGGCGACCTTGACCTTCGCCGTCTGACAGCCGCTCGCCCGGACCAGCTCCGCCGCCCGCTCCGGCCCGACCGCCGGGACGATGCAGTTCACCGGCACCCGGGAGCGCACCGGCTCGGGCCAGCCCTCCTCGGCCGCCTCCCGGGCCCCGGCGAACCAGGCCGCGGCCTCGGCGTCGGGGTACTCGGGGAAGGCGCAGAACTCACCCCAGCCCGCCGGGCCGCGGAGGAGCAGTCCCTCCCGCACCGTGATCCCGCGGAACCGGGTGGTCATCGGGATCGAGTAGACCGCGGGCGACTCCATACCCCCGGAGGGTACTCAGCAGGAGGTAAGGTCGCCCCATGAGGGCGAGGGTCTCCCGCGACGAGCGCGAGCGGCAGATCCTGGACGCCGCGGCGGCGGTCTTCACGGAGCGGGGCTACGCCAACGCCTCGATGGACGCCGTGGCCGAGCGCGTCGGCGTCACGAAGCCGGTGCTGTACACGCACTTCGGGTCCAAGGAGGGCCTGCTGCTCGCGTGCGTCACGCAGGCGCGGACCGCCCTGCTGGAGGTGACCAGCGCGGCCGCGCAGGAGGCGACGGGCCCCGAGGACATGCTCCGCCGCGGCACCCTGGCCTTCTTCCGCTTCCTCGACGAGCGCCCCGCCTTCACCCTGCTGTACTCCGAGGGCAGCATCGCGGCCGAGGCGCTCGAGGAGATCCGCGCGCAGCAGACGGACTTCATCGCCGCGCTGCTGGGGTTCGCCGACCCGGCGGCGGACGCCGTGCGGCTGCAGGGCTGGGCCCGGGTGATCGTCGGGGCGTGCGAGCGGCTGGCGGTGTGGCGCAAGCAGGATCCGAGCGTCACGCCCGAGCACGCGACCGAGTATCTGATGGACCTCGCGTGGAGCGGTCTGGCGCACCGGTAGCCTCGACGCCGCCATGACCACGACCGCCCCCCGCCTGCTCCAGGTCCGCCGCCGCACCGCCGTGACCCCCCGGATGATCCGGGTGACGCTCACCGGTGACGAGCTGATCGGCTTCCCCGGCGAGGGCCCGGACCGCCGGATCAAGATGTTCTTCCCCGTCGAGGGCCAGGACCGGCCCGCGGTCCCCCGGGCGAGCACCGGCGGTCCGGTGTGGCCGACCGGCGAGGCCCGCCCCACCATCCGCACGTACACCGTCCGGCGGTTCGATCCCGCAGCAGGCGAGCTGGACGTCGACTTCGTGGTGCACTCCGGCTACGGCCCCGCGGCGGCGTGGGCCCAGGCCGCCGAGCCCGGCTCGTGGGTCGGGGTGTCCGAGCCCGGCGGTCGCTGGGTGCCGGATCCCGCGGCGGACTTCCACCTGGTGATCGGGGACGAGTCGGCGCTGCCCGCGATCGCCACGGTCCTGGAGGCGCTCCCCGGGGCGCGAGTGATCGCGCTGGTCGAGGTGGCGGACGCCGCCGAGGAGCAGGACCTCCCGGTCACCTGGGTGCACCGGGGCTCGGCGCCCGCGGGCGAGCCGCTGGTGGCGGCGGTCGAGGCCCTCGCGTTGCCGTCCGGCACCGGGCAGGCGTGGCTGGCCGGGGAGTCCGCCGCGGTGAAGGAGATCCGCGCCCACCTGTTGGGCCCCCGGGGCTTCGACCGCAGGGCCGTCTACGCGACGGGCTACTGGCGGGCGCGCTGACGGGGTCGCTGACGGACCCGCTGACGGACCCGCTGACGCGAGCGCACGTTTCGTGCGCTCAGCGCGGTGCGATCGCCGCTTGCGTGCGCTCAGCGTGGTGCCGACCGCGCTCGGAGCACGAAACGTGCGAACACTGCGCCGGGCCGACCGCGCTCAGAACACGAAACGTGCGATCACCGCGCGGGGCCGACCGCGCTCAGAGCACGAAACGTGCAATCACCGCGCCGGGTCGACCTGGATCCGGTCCCCGACCCACCCGACCCGCACCCGCCGTCCGACGACGGCGGGGCCGGGTGCGGCGGCCGGACCGTCGGGGAAGAGGGTGAGGGCCCGGGCGCTCGCGGCGTCCCCCTCCGCGGTGCACCCCGCGACCCGCTCGCCGTCCTGGGTGAGCGCGACCAGGAAGGCCTGGGCGGGCAGCCCGTCCCGGTCGTACTCGACCGTCGCCGCCTCCACCGTCACCTCGCCCTCGGCGGCGCACAGCGGCGGGCCCGGCTCCGCCACCGAGTGCGGCACGGGATCGCCGACGTACCCGTCGACGTGCGCCTCCCGCCCCAGCACGACGGCGTGCTGCCGGGTCAGGTGGCCGCCGTTGGCGTGCACGAGCGCGGTCCTGGCCCCCGCCCGGATCCGCTCGGCGCAGGCGGCCAGCGCGTGCAGCGTGTAGCTGGACAGCGGACCGCCGAAGGCCGAGTGCCCGCCGGTCGCCCCGGTCACCGCCGAGGGGGGCAGCCCGAGGTAGCGCGCCGCGAGCCGCGGGACGACCGGGAAGCACGAGTAGACGTCCACGACGTCGATCTCCTCGCTCGCCAGCCCGGCCGCGGCGAGGGCCCGGTCGAAGGCGGCGCACAGGGCCGGGGAGCCTGCGAGGTCGGCGCGGGCGAGGACGTCCGGCGCGTCGTCGCTACCCGCGCCGCCCCAGACGTGGACCATCCGCTCCTCGGCCACCCCGTGCTCCCGGGCGACCGCGACGGACGTCAGCAGCAGCGCCGCGGACTGGTCCACCAGCGGCATCGCGGTCATCCCGAGCGTGTACGGCTCCCCGACCATCCGGTTGTCCGGTCCGACCCGCGCGATCTCGGAAGCGCTGCGCGCCACGGGGTTCCACGCGAAGGGGTTGTCCGCGGCGACGGCGCTCAGCGCGGCGAACAGCTCCGCGCCCGCGGCGATCGTCTCGGCGGGCTCCTCGCCGAGCGCGTGCCCCAGCGCGGTGTCGACCATCGGGTAGAAGCGCCGCGGCAGCGCGATCCCGGCGGCGACCATGGCGGGCGAGCCCATCTCGTCGGGACCGATCGGGGTCGGGCCGCCGGGGTCGATGGTCCAGCCGAGGTCCGCCCCGGGATCGACGCCCGCGCGCGCCAGCACGGCGGTCGACGCCGCCGCCTCGGCTCCCGCGACCAGCTCGATCCGGGTCTCCCCGGCCGCGATGCGGGCGGCGGCCGCGTCGAGCAGGGCGGCGGGCCAGTGCCCCCCGAGGGATGCGGCGACGGTGTGCGTGGGCGCGGCGGCCAACCTCTCGGCCAGCCGCCCGGCCAGATCGTCGTACGCCCAGCTCGCGACATGGGTCAGCGAGATCGCGTCCAGCTCGCGGAGCAGGCGGGTGCCGGTCTCGCAGGCGTCCGCCGCGGCGGCGTGCACGGCGTCGGCCAGCAGGCGCAGCGGTTCGCGGGCGCCGGCGACCGTGCGGTCGCGGTTGCCGCGCACCTGTCCCACCCCGACCAGGACGGGCGCCCTCTCCGCGATCACCGGCGAAACCTAGGGCATGCGGCTCGGACCGCCACGGCCGGGCCCGGCGCACAGCAGACCCACAGGAACCACCCATGGGCGACACAGTGGGATCCGGCAGCGTCCCTACCATGACCGAGGTGAGCGAGCAGTCCGCACCACTCCGTCGCGCCGACGGCAGCCCCGTCCGCGTCCTGGTGGTGGACGACGAGGCGACGCTCTCCGACCTGCTCTCGATGGCCCTGCGCTACGAGGGCTGGGCGGTCCGCAGCGCGGGCGACGGGCTGTCCGCGGTCCGCGCGGCGCGCGAGTTCACCCCGGACGCCGTGGTCCTCGACATCATGCTGCCGGACCTCGACGGGCTGGAGGTGCTGCGCAGGCTGCGCGCCGAGGCCCCCGAGGTCCCGGTCCTGTTCCTCACCGCGAAGGACGCCGTCGAGGACCGGGTGGCGGGCCTGACCGCGGGCGGGGACGACTACGTCACCAAGCCCTTCAGCCTCGAGGAGCTGGTCGCCCGGCTGCGCGGGCTGCTGCGTCGGGCGGGCATGACGGCGGCGCGGCAGGGCTCCGAGCTCGTCGTCGGCGACCTGGTGCTGGACGAGGACTCGCACGAGGTCCGTCGCGGCGGCACGGACATCGACCTGACCGCCACCGAGTTCGAGCTGCTGCGCTTCCTGATGCGCAACCCCAAGCGGGTGCTGTCCAAGGCGCAGATCCTGGACCGCGTGTGGCACTACGACTTCGGCGGCCAGTCCAACGTCGTCGAGCTGTACGTCTCCTACCTGCGCAAGAAGATCGACGTCGGGCGCCCCCCAATGATCCACACCGTCCGCGGGGCCGGGTACGTGCTCAAGCCGGGTGCCCCAGCATGATGGGCGGATGCCGCGGGTGACCGATCGTGGCCGGACGCTGCGCGCCCGGCTCGTCGCGACGGTGCTGGTGCTGCTCGCCGTCGTCGGCGCGGTGATCGGCATCGCGACCACGCTCGCGTTGCGCGGCTTCCTCTACGGCCAGCTCGACGGGGACGTCCGGGCCGCCGCGGACCGGTTCGCCTTCTCCCGCACCGAGCCCGCCCCGCCCGGCGCGCCGCGGGACTTCCTCGGGCCGGCCCAGCGGCCCGGGACGCTCGGCGCCGTGCTCGTCGGCGGCGTCGTCCAGGAGGCGGCGGTGTCGGACCGGCGTGGGTCCGCCCGCACCGTCCCGGCCACGGACCTCGCGACCCTGGCCGGGCTGCCGGTCGGTGCCCGGCCCAGCACCGTGGACCTGGAGCTCGGCACCTACCGCGTGGTCGCCGAGGCCGGTCCGAACGGGACCGTCCTCGTCCTGGGGCAGCCCGCGGGCCCGGTGACGGACGTCGTGAACCGGCTGGTGGTGATCGAGCTGATCGTGATCGGCGTGGCGCTCGGCGGCGCCGCCGTGGCCGGGACGGTCGTCGTGCGGCGGGCCCTGCGGCCCCTGGAGGAGGTCGCCGACGTCGCCGCGGAGGTGTCGACCATGCCGTTGGACTCCGGTGAGGTGGACCTGGCCACCCGCGTGCCCGCGCCGGACGCCCGGACCGAGGTCGGACAGGTCGGCGTGGCGCTGAACCGCATGCTGGACAACGTCTCCGGCGCCCTCACCGCCCGGCAGGAGAGCGAGATGCAGCTGCGGCAGTTCGTCGCGGACGCCAGCCACGAGCTCCGGACCCCGCTCGCGGCGATCCGCGGGTACGCCGAGCTGACCGCTCGCGACCCGGCACTCTCCGCGGAGGCGGCCCACTCGTTGGGGCGCATCACCTCCCAGTCCGAGCGCATGTCCACCCTGGTCGAGGACCTGCTGCTGCTCGCCCGGCTGGACGCGGGCAGGCCGCTGGAGAGCGCGCCCGTCGACCTGACCCGGCTGGTGCTCGACGCCGTCTCCGACGCCCACGCCGTGGGACCCGACCACCGCTGGGAGCTCGCCCTGCCGGACGAGCCGGTGGTGCTCCCCGGGGACGCCTCGCGGCTCACCCAGGTCCTCACGAACCTGCTGGCCAACGCGCGCACCCACACCCCCGTGGGCACCCGCGTGACCGTGGGCCTGCACCCACGGCCCGGCGCCGTCGACCTCACCGTCGCCGACACCGGCCCGGGCATCCCCGCCGACCTGCGCCCGCACGTCTTCGAGCGCTTCGCCCGCGGCTCGGTCGGCCGCGCCCGCGCCCGCAACGACACCCCCAGCACCGGGTTGGGCCTGGCGATCGTCGCCGCCGTCGTCGCGGCCCACCACGGCACGGTCACCCTGGAGAGCACTCCGGGCCGCACGGTCTTCACCGTCACCCTCCCCACGTCCGCGTCACCCGCCGTGGTGTCGGACTCGCGGGTCGAGCGCGGGGGACTCGCGGGATAGGCTCCCGCCAGTCCCCCACCCCCGACCCGGGAGTCCCCCGCGCTCGCCCCGCGAGTCGGACATCACGGCGCGCGAGGGGACACCACGGCCGTCGTGGAGACGCATCGGCGCCCGGGGGCGACGCACACAGCCGGCGCACAGGTCGGGCACCGGGTTGGCACAGGCGGGGCGAGCAGGGTCGGGCAGTGTGACGAGCACCCTCTCCGCGCGCCCCGCCGACCCGCACGTGCCCGACGAACCCCCACCCCGACCGCGCGGGCGGCTCGTCCAGCGGGGGTCGGTGGCGGCGCTGCTGGTCGCGACGGGGTTCCTCTACCTCTGGAACCTGTCCGCCTCCGGGTGGGCCAACGCCTTCTACTCGGCGGCGGCGCAGGCGGGCGGGCAGAGCTGGGAGGCGTGGTTCTTCGGCTCGTCCGACGCCGCAGGCTCGATCACCGTCGACAAGACTCCCGCGGCGCTGTGGGTCACCGGGCTCGCCGTGCGGATCTTCGGGCTGAGCAGCTGGAGCATCCTCGTCCCGCAGGCGCTCATGGGCATCGGCGCCGTCGCGCTGCTGTACGCGACGGTCCGCCGCACCTCGGGCCACGCCGCGGGTCTGCTCGCGGGCACGGTCCTCGCGCTCACCCCCGTCGCGACGCTGATCTTCCGCTTCAACAACCCCGACGCCCTGATGGTCCTGCTCCTGGTCGCCGCCGTCTGGGCGACGCTGCGCGGGTCGGCGGACGGCCGTACTCGCTGGCTCGTGCTCGCCGGGGTGTTCCTCGGCTTCGGGTTCCTCACGAAGATGTTGCAGGCCTTCGTGATCGTCCCCGCGCTGGCCGGGCTGTGGCTGCTCGCCGCCCCGACCGGGATCGGGCGCCGGATCCGGGACCTCGTGGTCGCCGGCGTCGCGATGGTCGTGAGCGCGGGTTGGTGGGTGCTGGTCGTGGAACTGTGGCCTGCGGCGGCGCGGCCGTACATCGGCGGGTCGCAGACCAACTCCGTGCTCGAACTGGTGCTGGGCTACAACGGGTTCGGCCGACTGACCGGCGACGAGACCGGCAGCGTCGGCGGCGGCGCGGGCGGCGGCTGGGGGCGGACCGGGATCACCCGGCTCTTCGGGTCCGAGATGGGCGCCGAGGCGTCCTGGCTGCTCCCGACGGCGCTGATCCTGCTCGGCGCCCTGGTCTGGCTGACCCGACGACGGCCGCGCACCGACCCGGTCCGCGCCGCCGTGATCGCGTGGGGCGGCTGGCTGCTGATCACCGGCCTGCTGTTCAGCTACATGGCCGGGATCATCCACCCCTACTACACCGTCGCCCTCGCGCCGGCCATCGGCGCGCTCGTCGGGATCGGGGCGGTGGAGCTGTGGCGCATCCGCTCGACGACGGCCGCCCGCGTCCTGCTGGCCCTGTCGACCGCGGTCGCCGCGGGCTGGGGCTTCCTCCTGCTCGACGGCCGGCAGCCCTGGCTGGGCTGGACCTCCGTCGCCCTGGGCGTGGTCGCTGCAGGTGCGCTGCTCGGCGTGCACCGGCTGCCCCGCCTGCTGACGGCCGGTGTGGTGACGGGCGCGATCGTCGCCTCCCTCGCGGGCTCGGCGGCGTGGTCGGTCGCCACCGCCGCCGAGGCCCACACCGGCGCGATCCCGAGCGCGGGACCGGCCGGGGTCGGCCGGGGCGGTATGGGTGGCCCGGGCGGGGGCGGGCCCGGCGGGATGCGGGGCGGCGTCGTCCAGGGCGGCCCGATCGGCACGACCGGGTTCCGCCCGGGCGGCGCGGGCACGGGCACCGGCGGCACCGGGTTCGGGGGGCGCGGGGGAATGGGGGGCTTCGGGTCCCTGCTCGGCACCACCACCCCGTCCGCGCAGGTCACAGCATTGCTGCAGCAGGAAGCGGCGGACTACACCTGGGTCGCGGCGGCGGTCGGGTCCAACGCGGCGGCGGGCTACCAGCTCGCCGCCGGGTCGCCGGTGATGGCGGTCGGCGGCTTCAACGGCACCGACCCCTCCCCGACCCTGGAGCAGTTCCAGCAGGACGTCGCGCAGGGACGGATCCACTGGTTCGTCGGCGGCGCGGGGGCGGACCGGGGCGGGAGCAGCACCGGTGGCAGCGACGCCGCGGCGCGCATCGCCGAGTGGGTCCGGCAGACCTTCACCGCCCGGACCGTGGACGGCGTCACCCTCTACGACCTCAGCGGCGGCACCACCGCCTGAGACCGGTCCCGACGGCCCGCACCCGACCCGGGTGCGGGCCGTTCGCCGTCTCACAGCCGGCGCACAGGTCCGACACATGATCACGACAGCCCGACCGACGACCGTCTGCACCATGCCGCTCCCCGTGACACCCCCGACACCCGATCGGGGCGCGCACACAGCCGGGTCACAGGCCGACCACGAAGCCGGGACAGCCCGGGAGACGACCGTGATCGGCATGAGCCCAGTCGCCACCGAACCCGCAGGCCCGAGCACCTCCGCAGGTCGCGGGGCCCGCGTCGTGCTGGACATCGTCGTCCCCGTCCACAACGAGCAGGCCGACCTCGAGACCTCGGTCCGCAGGCTGCACGCGCACCTGCGCGCCACCTTCCCGTACAGCTTCCGGATCACGGTGGCGGACAACGCCTCCACCGACTCGACGCCGCTGATCGGCGCCCGGCTCGCCGCCGAGATCCCGGAGGTACGGCTGCACCGCCTGGAGCAGAAGGGCCGCGGGCGCGCGCTGCACACCGTGTGGTCGGCGTCCGACGCGCAGGTCCTGGCCTACTGCGACGTCGACCTCTCCACCGACCTCAACGCCGTCCTCCCGCTCGTCGCCCCGCTGGTCTCCGGGCACTCGGACCTCGCGATCGGGACCCGGCTCGGCCGTGGGTCGCGTGTGGTGCGCGGGGCCAAGCGCGAGTTCATCTCCCGCTGCTACAACCTGATCCTGCGCAGCACCCTGCAGGCCGGGTTCTCCGACGCCCAGTGCGGGTTCAAGGCGATCCGCGCGGACGTGGCGCAGCGGCTGCTCCCCCTCGTCGAGGACACCGGCTGGTTCTTCGACACCGAGCTCCTGGTGCTCGCCGAGCGGGCGGACCTGCGCATCCACGAGGTTCCGGTGGACTGGGTGGACGACCCGAACTCCACGGTGGACATCGTCGCGACGGCCACGGCGGACCTCAAGGGGGTCTGGCGCGTCGGACGCGCACTCGCCACCGGAGCCCTGCCGATCGCCGAGGTCCGGGCCCAGCTCGGGCGGGCACCCCTGCCCGGGGCGGGTGGGCAGCTCGCTGTCGACGGCGTCCCGAAGGGCCTGCCCACCCAGCTCGTCCGGTTCGCCGCGATCGGCGTCGCCAGCACGCTCGCGAACCTCCTGTTGTTCCTGCTGTTCCGCACGGTCATGGGCCCGATCGCGGCGAACGTCGTCGCGCTGCTGGTCACCACGGTCGCCAACACCGCGGCCAACCGGCGGCTGACCTTCGGCGTCCGCGGCCGCGAGGGCGCGGCGAAGCACCAGTTCCAGGGCCTGATCGTGTTCGCGCTCGGGCTCGGCCTGACGACCGGCGCCCTCGCCCTGCTCGGCGTCCTGTTCCCCGCGGCGCACCAGGGGATCGAGGTGGCGACGATCGTCGTCGCCAACCTGGTCGCCACGGTCCTGCGGTTCCTGCTGTTCCGCGCCTGGGTGTTCCGCACGCCCGCGGCCGCGGCGCCCGCCGAGCTCCCCACCCAGATCGCCGCCTGAGAGGCCCCTCGTGACCGCCACCCTGAGCCCCGGAACCGACACCCGTCCCCCGGCGGACGACTCCGGCCCACGTCCGCGCCGATGGCATCGCCCGGCGGTCGTCGCCCTCGTGGTCGGCACCGCGGTGCTGTACCTGCAGAACCTCGCGATCTCGGGCTGGGCCAACTCGTTCTACGCCGCGGCCGTGCAGGCCGGGACGCAGAACTGGACCGCGTTCCTCTTCGGGTCGCTGGACTCCGGGAACGCGATCACCGTGGACAAGCCGCCCGCCTCGCTGTGGGTGATGGCGTTGTCCGGCAGGGTCTTCGGGTTCAGCTCGTGGAGCATGCTCGCCCCGCAGGCGCTGATGGCGGTGGCCGCGGTGTGGGTGCTCCACTGCGCGGTCAAGCGGGTCGCGGGACCCGGCGCGGGGCTGCTGGCCGGGCTGGTCCTGGCCCTCACCCCGGTCGCGGTGATGATGTTCCGCTTCAACAACCCGGACGCGTTGTTGGTGCTGCTCATGGTCCTCGCCGGCTACTGCACGGTGCGGGCGGTGGAGAAGGCGTCCTGGCGCTGGCTGCTGCTGACCGGGCTGGGGCTCGGGTTCGCGTTCCTGACCAAGATGCTGCAGGCCTTCCTGGTGGTGCCCGGGTTCGCGGCGGCCTACCTCTGGGCCGCGCCGACGACGCTCGGGCGGCGGATCCGGGACGTGGTGGTCGCCGGCGTCGGGATCGTCGTGGGCGCGGGCTGGTGGCTGCTTGCGGTGGCGCTGTGGCCCGCCGGGTCGCGGCCCTACATCGGCGGTTCGACGGACGACTCGCCGCTGGAGCTGGCCTTCGGCTACAACGGCCTGGGCCGCATCTTCGGCGGCTCCGGCAACGGCGGCGGGGGGGCGCGCGGGGGCGAGGCAGGCGGGTTCGGCGCCGCCCCGTTCGCGACGACGGGCGGTGCCGCCCCGGGCGGGGGTACTGCGGGCGCTCTTCCCGGCGGCACCGTGCCGGGCGGCACCGTGCCGGGCGGCTCCGCGGCGGACGTCGTGGGCGAGACGTTCGGCGGGGCTCCCGGCGGCTTGCCCGGCGGGGCGATGTTCGGCGGCCGGGCCGGGCTGGGACGGCTCTTCTCCACCTCCTTCGGCACGCAGATCTCCTGGCTCCTGCCTGCGGCGCTGATCCTGCTGGTCGTCGCGGTCGTGCTCACCCGGCGCGCCCCGCGCACGGACCGGCTGCGGGCGTCGCTGGTCGTGTGGGGCGGCTGGACCGTCGTGACCGCGCTGGTGTTCAGCTTCATGAGCGGCACGATCCACCCGTACTACTCCGTGGCGCTGGCACCCGGGATCGCGGCGCTGATCGGCCTCGGCGGGCGCGAGGCGTGGCGGGCGCGGGACACCTGGCTGGGCCGGGCGACCCTCGCCGCGTCGACCGCGGTGACCTCGGCCTGGGCCTTCGTCCTGCTCGGCTGGTCCCCGACCTTCCTGCCCTGGCTGCGCTGGGTGGTCCTGGTGGCCGGGATGGTCGTCGCGGTGCTGTTCCTGATCCCCTCCGGCCGCCGGCGCTGGGCGGCCGTGGTCGCGGGTGCGGCGGTCGTGGTCGGCCTCGCGGCCCCCGCCGCCTCCGCCGCGGTCACCGCGGGTACCGCCCACACCGGGGCGATCCCGAGCGCGGGCCCCGCGGTCGAGGGCGCCGAAGGCGGGTTCGGCGGGATGCGCGGAGGTGCGGGCCGCTTCGGTGCACCGGGTGACCAGGCCCCGGGCGGCACGGCCCCCGGCGTCCCGACCGGCGCAGCGGACCGGCTCGGCGGACCGGGCGGCTTCGGCCAACCGGGCGGCTTCGGCGGACCGGGCGGCGCCGAGACCGTGGACGCCGAGCTCGTCACGCTCCTGCAGAACGCGGGCACCCGCTGGGCCGCGGCGACCAGCGGCTCCCAGGGCGCGGCGTCGCTGGAGCTCGCCTCGGGCGCGTCGGTCATGGCGATGGGCGGCTTCACCGGCTCCGATCCCTACCCGACCCTGTCACAGTTCCAGGCCTACGTGGCCGCCGGCGACATCCACTACTTCGTCGGCGGCGGGATGGGCGGCGGCCCGGGCGGCCGCGGCGGCGCCACCGCGGAGATCACCACCTGGGTGGAGCAGCATTTCACCGCCCGGACGATCGGCGGCCGGACCGTCTACGACCTCACCACCCCGTCGGGCTGAGCGATCAGCACCAGCGCTGTTCGATCACGACCGGACAGCGCTGGTGCCGATCTCACCGGCCGCACCCGAGCCCCGATGTCCGACTCGCGCGTCAGAAGTGGGGGACTCGCGGTTCGGTGTGTTGAATGGCCGGTGTGGACTCCTCGCCCCTTCGGACTGCACTGGGTTCCGCGCTCGGCACCTCGCGAGCGCTCGTCGCGTTGACCCGGTCCGGGGTGGTGCGGCCCATCCGGCCGGACCGGCTGGTCCAGGGCCTGGCGGGGCTCGCGCGGTACCGGCTCACCCTCGCGGGCGGGTACGCGTTCGGGGCGGCCCGGCACCCGGAGCGGCCCGCGGTCGTCGACGACGCGGGCACCCTCACCTACGCCGAGCTCCACACCCGGACCGGGGGCATGGCCCGTGGGCTCGCCCGGCGGGGCGTCGGCGAGGGCACGCGGATCGGGGTGCTCTGCCGCAACCACCGCACCCCCGTCGAGGCGATGGTCACCGCGTCGACGCTGGGCGCGGACGTCGTGCTGCTGAACACCGGGCTCTCCCCCGACCAGCTCGCCGAGATCGCCGACGAGCTCGACCTGCACACGGTCATCGCGGACGACGAGTTCCGCGACCTCGTCCCCGCCGACCGCACCGTGCTCGGTGAGGCCGAGTTCGAGGCCCTGGCCGACACCCCCGGCCCCGCCCCCGCCCGGCCCCGCCGCGAGGGCCGGATGATCGTGCTGACGTCCGGCACCACGGGCACGCCGAAGGGCGCCCGCAGGCCGCCGATCTCGAACCTCGGCCCCGCCGCCGCGATCCTGTCGGTCATCCCGCTGCGCGCCGCCGACCGGGTGCTGATCGCCGCGCCGCTGTTCCACACCTGGGGCAACGCCGGGCTGCTGCTGACCCTCCTGCAGGGCGGAACCCTCGTCCTGCGCCGCCGTTTCGACCCGGAGGACGTGCTCGACACCGTCGAGGAGCAGGACGTCCAGGTGATCATCGCGGTGCCCGTCATGGCGCAGCGGCTCCACGAGACCGGCCGGGGCTGGCGCGGCCGCAGGCCACGGATCGTCGCGGTGTCCGGGTCGGCGCTGCCCAGCGGGCTGGCCCTCGACTTCATGGATCGCTACGGGGACTGCCTCTACAACCTCTACGGCTCCACCGAGGTCTCGTGGGTGAGCATCGCCTCGCCGCGCGACCTGCGCGAGGCGCCGGGCACCGCGGGCCGCGCCCCCGTCGGCACGGTCCTGCGCATCCTGGACGACGACGGCCGCGCCGTCCCGCCCGGCACCGACGGCCGCGTCTTCGTCGGCAACGACATGCCGTTCGAGGGCTACACCCGCCCCGGCACGGAGATCGAGATACACGACGGCCTGATCGGCACCGGCGACCTCGGCCACCTGGACGACGCCGGGCGGCTGCACCTCACCGGACGCGGCGACGACATGATCGTCAGCGGCGGCGAGAACGTCCATCCCGGTCCCGTCGAGGACCTGATCGCGGCGGACGCCGGGGTCCGGGAGGTCGCCGTCGTCGGGGTGTCGGACGAGCGGTTCGGCCAGCGGCTCGCCGCCTACGTCGTGCTGCACCCCGGGGCCGACCTCGACGAGGACGGGGTGCGCGAGCTCGTCCGGGCCAAGGCCGCCCGGTTCGCCGTGCCGCGTGACGTGGTGTTCCTCGACGAGCTCCCGCGCAACCAGACCGGGAAGGTGCTCAGCAGAGAGTTACCGGGTCGCGACTGACCGCATCGTTCGAGGTCACCCGCACGATTTAGGCGACCCTAAGGTAGAGTCTCGACATGGCTGGGGACCGGCTGGAGCGCTGTTCCGGCCTCGCGCGCGCCCTCGCCGAACCGCTGCCGGGCACCGCGCCGACGGCCGAGCGGCTGGTGTTCGTCGAGAGCATGGGCGCATGGCCGCGGTCGGTCGACCGGCACCCGGATCCCGCGATCTCGGGGCTCGCGGGGCGGGCCGCGGAGGCCGGTCGCAAGCTGTTCCTGATCCGCAGGCCCGGCCGCCGTCGCGCGGCGGACGCGCCGCGCACCGTGCTGGTCGCCGACATCGCGCCCGGTCGCACCCGCGTCGGCCGGTTCACCGTCGACGGGCCCGCCGACCTGGCCGCACTGCCACTCGGCGAGGCCGGCGCGGGCACGCGGGTCACGCGGCCGAGCCTGGTGGTCTGCACCCACGGGACCCGGGACGTGTGCTGCGCGGTCGAGGGCCGAGCGCTGGCCCAGGACGTGGCGGGGACCGGGCAGGTGGACGTCTGGGAGTGCTCGCACCTCGGCGGACACCGCTTCGCGCCCACCGCGCTGGTGCTGCCGACCGGATACCTCTACGGCAGGCTGGACGTCGGGACCGCGATCGCCGCGGCGAAGGCGGCGGGGGCCGGGGAGGTCGAGCCGGACCTGTGTCGCGGGCGGATGGCGTGGACCCCGGCGGGCCAGGTCGCGGAGCTCGCCGTCCGCGCGGAGACCGGCCTGCGGGACGCGGACGCCGTCTCCGTGGTCGACGTCACCATGAGCGCGGCGCCGCACACCGAGGTCGTCCTGGCCGGGCCGGGCGGGCGCTGGGCGGTGCGGATCGAGGAAGAGCGTGGACCGGCGCGACCGTTGTCCTGCGCGGGCACCCTGGAAAGGTGCGCACCCCTGGTCGCCACCGCCGTCCGCGCGCTCGCCTGAGTACGGGAACACCCCTCTCCAGCGAACCGGAAAGGGGTGTTCTCAGTAGTCCCGACGGGATTTGAACCCGCGCTACCGCCTTGAGAGGGCGGCGTCCTAGGCCGCTAGACGACGGGACCAGGGTATGCAGTTGTACCAGCGAAGACGTCTCCGTCCTCAGTAGCCCCGACGGGATTTGAACCCGCGCTACCGCCTTGAGAGGGCGGCGTCCTAGGCCGCTAGACGACGGGGCCGGACAGTCACATTCAACTGATGGAAACTCAGTGTTTCCGCTGGGGTACCAGGACTCGAACCTAGACTAACTGAACCAGAATCAGTCGTGCTGCCAATTACACCATACCCCAAGGAGACATCGGGCTGGCCCGGCGTCCCTCGCATGTAGGACTCTAGACCACGGCCTTCGCCCGCTCCAAAGCACCCCCCAGTCGCGCGAGGGACACCTCGCTCCCGAGCAGTTCCATGGACTCGTAGAGCGGGGGCGACACGGTCCGGCCGCTGACGGCGACGCGGATGGGACCGAACGCCTTGCGCGGCTTGAGCCCCAGACCCTCGACCAACGAGTCCTTGAGGGACTCCTCGATGGCGGCGGTGGTCCAGTCCGACAGGCCGGCGAGGCCCGTGATCGCGGCCTCCAGGACCGGCACCGCGTCCGCGCCGAGGTTCTTGGCCGCGGCGTCCTCGTCGAGGACGAGGTCGTCGACGAACAGGAACGCCAGCATCCGCGCGGCGTCGGACAGCACCACGCTGCGCTCCTGGACGAGCGGGGCCGCGGCGACCAGCACCGGGTCGTCCGCGGACACCTCGATGCCGATCGCGGCCAGGTACGGGATCACCCGCGCGGCGAAGTCGGCGGGATCGAGCGCGCGCAGGTGAGTGGCGTTGATCGCCTCGGCCTTCTTGAGGTCGAACCGGGCGGTGTTGGACGACACGCGCGAGACGTCGAAGGCCGCCACCATCTCGTCCAGGGAGAAGACGTCCCGATCCTCGGCGATGGACCACCCGAGCAGCGCGAGGTAGTTGAGCAGCCCCTCCGGGATGAAGCCACGGTCCCGGTAGGTGAACAGGTTCGACTGCGGGTCCCGCTTGGACAGCTTGCGGTTGCCCTCGCCGGTGACCAGCGGGAGGTGCCCGTAGACCAGCGGACCCTCGCCGATGCCGACCCGCTGGAGCGCCTCGAGCAGGGCGATCTGCCGCGGGGTGGAGCTGAGCAGGTCCTCGCCGCGCAGGACGTGCGTGATGCCCATGAGCGCGTCGTCCAGCGGGTTGGTCAGCGGGTACAGCGGCGTGCCGTCGCCGCGGGCGAGCACGAAGTCCGGGACCAGGCCCTGCTTGAACGTGACCTCCCCGCGGACGAGGTCGGTGAAGGTGATGTCCCGGTCCGGCATGCGCAGCCGGTAGACGGGCTTGCGCCCCTCGGCCCGGAACGCCGCCTTCCGCTCCTCGGTGAGGTCGCGGTCGACGTTGTCGTAGCCGAGCTTGGGGTCCCGGCCCGCCGCCCGGTGCCGGGCCTCGATCTCCTCGGCGCTGGAGTACGACTCGTAGACCTCGCCCGCCTCGACGAGCCTGCTGAGCGCGTCCCGGTAGAGGTCGCCGCGCTCGCTCTGCCGGTAGGGGCCGTGCGGGCCGCCCTTGACGGGTCCCTCGTCCCAGTCCAGCCCCAGCCACCGCAGCGCGTCCACGATCGCCTCGTAGCTCTCGATGCTGTCCCGGGCGGCGTCGGTGTCCTCGATGCGGAAGACGAAGTCGCCCTGGTGGTGGCGGGCGTGCGCCCAGTTGAACAGGGCGGTGCGGATGAGCCCCACGTGCGGGGTCCCGGTGGGCGACGGGCAGAAGCGGACGCGAACGGTACTCATGGTGGGCCCAGGGTAACGCTGGTGCTCAGCGTGCCTCCGGAGTACATTTCAACGCATGATGAATAATGCGGTGGTCGTGGGCGGGGGTCCCGCCGGGATGGTGCTGGGCCTGCTGCTCGCGCGGGCCGGCGTGGAGGTCACGGTGCTGGAGAAGCACCCGGACTTCCTGCGGGACTTCCGCGGCGACACCGTCCATCCCTCCACCCTCGAGCTGCTGGACGAGCTGGGCCTCGGCCCACGGTTCGACGTGCTCCCCCAGCGCCGGATCCAGTCCGTCCGTGCGCTGCTGGACGGCGGGAGCATCCAGATCGGGAACTTCGCCCTGCTGAAGTCCGCGCGGCCCTACATCGCGCTGGTGCCGCAGTGGGACTTCCTGGATCTGCTCGCGGCGGCGGCCGCCGAGGAGCCGACCTTCACCCTGATCCGCAATGCCGAGGTCACCGGCCTGCTGCAGGCCGGAGAGGGCGCCCCCGGAGTCGACCAGCGACACGGCGCACGGGTCACCGGGGTGCGCTGGAGGGACCGCGTGACCGGCGAGGAGCACACCCTCTCCGCGGCGCTGACGATCGGCTGCGACGGCCGCCGGTCGGTCGTGCGGGAGGAGGCGGGGCTGCGCGGGCGGGCCTTCGGCGTGCCGATGGACGTCGAGTGGTTCCGGCTGCCGCGCGAGGAGGAGGACCCGGTCGGCGGGATGGGGCGGTTCACCCGCGGCCACTTCGCCGTGATGATCGACCGCGGGGACTACTGGCAGTGCGCGTACCTGATCCGCAAGGGCGGGGACTCCGCGCTGCGGGCGCTCGGCCTCGACGCCCTGCGCCGCCGGATGGCCCGGCTCATCCCCCTGACCGCGGACCGGGTCGGCACGCTGACCTCGTGGGAGGACGTCTCCATGCTCGACGTCCGGCTGGACCGGCTGCGGCGCTGGTTCCGCCCCGGGCTGCTGCTGATCGGGGACGCCGCGCACGCCATGTCCCCGGTCGGCGGGGTCGGTATCAACCTCGCCGTCGCGGACGCCGTGGCCGCCGCCCGGATGCTCGCCCCGGCCCTGCGCGCGGGCTCGGACTCGGTCCTCCCGCTGGCCCGGGTGCAGGCGCGGCGCTGGATCCCGACCGCGGCGATCCAGGCGCTGCAGCGGGTGGCGCACAAGGTCATCCTCGGCCAGGCGCTGGGTCTCGACCCCGACGCGCCGGTCGCCGAGACGACGGAGCTGCCTGCCTTCGCCCGGTTCGTCGAGCGGCACCCCGGGCTGCAGCGGGTGCCCGCGCGGATCCTGGGCCTGGGGCTGTTGCAGGAGCACGCGCCGAGCTGGGCCCGGCGTGCCCCGCAGCGGGTCCACGAGCCCCTCGCGGGCTGACCCGGACATCCCCCGCGGCGCCCCTCCGCCCTGCCCGCTCCGGTGCGGGCAGGACAGGGGGGTCCGCGGTCCTACCCCCGGGAGTGCAGGGCGGCGTAGGCCAGCGCGTCGACCATGGCCAGCCAGCTCGCCTCGACCACGTTCGGGTGCACGCCCACCGTCGTCCACTCCCCCAGCTTGTCGCTCGTCTCGACCAGCACCCGGGTGACGGCGTGGGTGCCCGCGGAGCCACCCGGCGTCAGGATGCGGACCTTGTAGTCACTCAGCTCGACCCCGCCGAGCCACGGGCAGCCGGGTTCGAGGGCGGCGCGCAGGGCGGCGTCGAGGGCGTTGACCGGGCCGTTGCCCTCCCGGGTCGCGATCAGCCGCTCGTCGCCCACCTGCAGCTTCACCGTCGCCTCCGCGGTGACCTCCTCGCCGCCGCGCCTCTCGATGATCACCCGGTAGGACTCCAGCGCGAACGGCACCGGCGACTCCTCGCCGAGCGCGCCGCGCATGAGCAGCTCCAGGGACGCGTCCGCGGCCTCGAAGGACCACCCGTGGGCCTCGCGCTCCTTCACCGTCCCGACGACTTGCGCGACGGCCTCGGCGCCCAGCGCGAGCCCCAGCTCGGCCCCCTTCAGCTCCACCGACGCGCGTCCGGCCATCTCGGTCACCAGCACCCGCTGCACGTTCCCGACCACCTCCGGGTCCATGTGGTTGTACAGCTCCGGGTCCACCTTGATCGCCGACGCGTGCAGCCCGGCCTTGTGCGCGAACGCCGACGACCCGACGTAGGGCTGGTGGGTGTCCGGCGCCAGGTTCGCGATCTCGGCCAGCGCGTGCGACACCCGGGTGAGGTCGCCCAGCGCGGGCAGGACCGGCATGTCCAGCTTCGTCGCCAGGTTCCCGACGACCGCGAACAGGTCCGCGTTGCCGGTCCGCTCGCCGTAGCCGTTGGCCGTGCACTGCACGTGGGTCGCCCCGGCCTGGACCGCCGAGACCGAGTTCGCGACGGCGCAGCCGGTGTCGTCCTGGCAGTGGATGCCGAGCCGGAACCCGGTCCGTTCGCCGACCTGCGCGACGACCTCGGCGATCCCGAGCGGCAGCATCCCGCCGTTGGTGTCGCACAGCACCGCGACGTCCGCGCCCGCGGTCACGGCGGCGTCGAGCACCCGCAGCGCGGTGTCGGGGTCGAAGGCGTAGCCGTCGAAGAAGTGCTCGGCGTCGACGAAGACCCGCCGCCCCTCGCCGCGCAGGAACCGCACGGTGTCGGCGACCATGGCGCAGTTCTCGGCGACGTCGGTCCGCAGCGCCCGCTCGATGTGTCGCCGGTCCGACTTCGCCACCAGCGTGACGACGGGGGTCTGCGCGTCCAGCAGGGCCCGGACCTGCGGGTCCTGCTCGGCGGTGAGCCCGGCTTTGCGGGTGGCACCGAAGGCGACGAGCCGGGCGTGCCGCAGGGTCAGCTCCCCGGCCGCCGCGCGGGCGAAGAACTCGGTGTCCTTCGGCATCGCGCCGGGCCAGCCGCCCTCGATGAACCCGACGCCCAGGCCGTCGAGCAGCCGGGCGACGGCGAGCTTGTCCGCCACGGAGTACGAGATGCCCTCGCGCTGGGCCCCGTCACGCAAGGTGGTGTCGTAGACGTGGAAGGCATCGGACATGAGTCTCTCCGGGTGTGGTGGGGCAACAAAAAAGACCCCCCGCGGATGCGGGAGGTCTGCGCGTCGGCCTGGTTCGGCTGCCGACGCGCTAGCAGATAATGATCACGGTGAGCGAGAACACGGACCGAGTGTGCCCCAGTACTCGCGCGATCCCAAGCCCCTTCCACATCCTGGGACGGCTGCTCCCGACCGAGGCGACCGCATCGAGGATGGGGCCACCGCGGCACACCGGCGTCCCGCGGACCGACCTCCGGAGGAAGCGTGTCGATCTCCCTGACCGTCCTGTACCACCAGCCCGCCGACAAGGCGGCGTTCGACAAGCACTACGACGAGGTGCACATCCCGCTCGCGTCCAAGCTCCCGGACCTGCAGGGGTACACCGTCGTCCGACCGGGCCCCGGGCTCGACGGCGCGGACCCCCGGTACCACCTCATCGCCACGCTCCAGTTCCCGTCCCTCGAGGCGTTGCAGGCCTCCATGGGCGGCCCGGAGGGCCAGGCCGCCAACGCCGATCTCGGGAACTTCGCCCAGGCGGGCGCGACCCTCCTGATCGGTGAGCCCCAGCAGGTCGTCTAGAAGAGGAGGACGGCCCCCTCGCGCGAGGGGGCCGTCCGTCGTCCGGGGTCTAGAGCGTGTCTCTTAACTGAGGCGGGCGTGGATGACGACCGCAGCGAGGAGGACTC
>NZ_BAABGT010000033.1:0-87226 GCF_039541715.1 Pseudonocardia xishanensis | reverse complement strand
AGGTCCAGCGGCGGAGGACACAGAACGACCTCGTCGGAACCGAGGTGGTGTTGCTTACGAACACCGGGGGTTGGGCGTGGCCGACCTGTCAACGTGGCAGGTCCGCATCGAGCCGCTGCGGCGAGCCTTCGGCGCCACTGTGAAGGTCAGTCGCCACCGCATCCTTCGCCGTCCCCGTCGCTATCTAGGCCCTTCCGGTAGCCCGGATCGCCGCGGCGGATCGGCGCGGCTCCCGCGGCACGTACAGCGTCGCAGTTCTTGTAGTAGACCTCGGCCGGTGTAGCCGGTTCCTCGTTCCGCTGGCTGTTGCGGTTCGGTTCCGGGTCGGGCTGCGGTTTCGGTGTTCCTGCGGGCCGTGTGGTGGTGGCCGGGCTCGTCGCGCGCGTGGTCGTCGTTGGCGCGCGGGCCGTGGGCGTCACCGGGGCGGGAGTGGGAGCGACAGCCGTAGAGGCCGGGCTCAGCAAAGACTGGGTCGCGGTCGGCTCGTCAGCATCGTCCCCACCGCTGCATGATCGAATCAGCCCGCCGAGCAGAAGGACGAGGAGGACGAGGCAGCCGCATCCGGCCACCGGGTTTCCCTTCTTGGCCGCCATCACCGAACGACCGCGAACGAGGCCTGGGCGGAGGGAAACACGAGGAAGTAAGGCGCGAGCACGACGGTGGGCCTTTCGAGCAGGCTGAACAGGGAGCCGGGGAGCTGCAGGACTGTTCGCGGAGCGCGCTGTCGCCGTTACGTTCTGTTGCAGCTCGGTCGGGTTCTGTCCACAGGCCCCCGGCACAGGCCCCACCTGTCCACAGAGCGCGCGTCGTCGGTGGCAATGCGATCCGCTCGGCAGCAATCTCCACGCATGACGCCAGGCTCGCTGACCTTCCGCTCCCGACCCCGCTCGCTCGGCACCACTCAGCCGGCCCCGTTCACGACCGGTCACGAAGACAGCGCAGTAAGACGCGAGCCTCCTGGGATCACCCAAGTCCCGCCGCACCTGGAGGCCCGAACCGTGTCCGACTTCGACGATCTCCCCATCCTGCTCACCGTCTCCGCCGCCGCACGCATCCTCGGCATCAGCCGCGCCGCGGCATACCGCTATGTCGAGAGCGGCGTGCTCCCGTCGAAGCGTCTCGGTGGACGGATCTACATCCCCCGCGACCGCCTCCGAGAGCTGGTCGAGACAGCGTGACCAGCAAGCTGCCGCGCGGAGCCAAGACGAGCGCTCGCCGGGGCCTGCAGGGGACGGTCTACAAGCGAGGCAACAAGTGGGCCTTCATGCTTCAGATCGCGCCCGATCCCCTCAGTGGAAAGCGACGGCAGCGAGCGAAGTCCGGCTTCGCCTCCGAGACCGATGCCTGGGACGCCCTTGCGGAGGCCAACGCCCAGCTGCGCGCCGACACCTTCGTCTCCTCATCCGCTCGAACGGTCGCGGAGTTCCTCGAGGAGTGGCTCGCGACGGTTGCAATGACGGTCAAGCCGACAACGCTCGCCAACTACACCGTCTACGCCAGGTCCTACGTCATCCCCCACATCGGCTCTCGCAGGATTCAGGAGGTCGAGCCGGCGACGGTGTCAGCGCTCTACCGCCTCCTTCTCACATCCGGGAGGCGGAAGCCGGACACGAACTCGGCGATGTACGAGGTCTGGAAGCAACACAGAGACCGCGGCGAACAAGCCAGGCCCGCCGACATCGCACGCACAGTCGGCGTCTCCTACTCCGCGGCAAGCATTGCGGTGCGGAGGTACCGCGAGGGGCGGACGCCCACACCGACAGCCCCGGGTCTCGCGGCGCGCACAGTGGTCGCCGTTCACGTCATGCTCCGCCATGCACTCGGTGACGCCGTCGAGCACCGTCTGCTGTCCTCGAACCCCGCCGCGCGGGTGAAGCCCCCACGCGTGAAGAGCTCGCGCCACAGCACCTGGACACCGGCTGAGCTCGGCCGCTTCTTGGCGGCGGCACGAACGGATCGCTTCTCGGCGATGTGGTTGTTGTTCGCGACCACCGGGATGCGGCGCTCGGAAGCCGTCGGCGCCCTCCGATCGGCATTCGACCCCGCCGCGGAGACGCTCACGGTGATCAGCACCCGTGTGATCGCGGCCGGGAAGGCTCAGCGCTCAGACGGCAAGTCGCACCGCAGCCGGCGCCTCCTCGGGCTCGACCCGACGACCGTCGCCGCCCTCCGTCGCCATCTGCAGGAGCAGGACGAGGAACGGACGGCGTTCGGAACGTCGTACACCGACGAGGATCTGCTGTTCTGCTGGCCCGACGGAAGCCCTCTCTACCCGGACACGATCACCGAGCGGTTCCAACGGATCTCCCGGGAGGCCGGGCTACCTCCGATCCGCCTGCACGACGTCCGGCACACCTACGCGACCATGGCGCTCCGCGCCGGGGTCAATCCGAAGATCGTCAGCACACGGCTCGGGCACGCCACGGTGGCCTTCACGCTCGAGACGTACACCGCGGACATCCCCGAGCTCGACCAGGCCGCTGCGATCACCATCAGCAACCTCTTCCTCCCCACCGAGGAGGTGCGGCCACCGGGACTCGACGAGGACCAGGACGCCACCGGGTGAGCCGTGTTTACCGTTTGGTTTACAGACGGCCGTCCCTGGACGCGGCTCTCCACCTCAGACATCACGAAGGGCCCCTGAACCTGCTGGTCAGGGGCCCTTCGGCTGCGTGGGCGATACTGGGATCGAACCAGTGACCTCTTCGGTGTGAACGAAGCGCTCTCCCCCTGAGCTAATCGCCCGCTGCCGTGTGAGAACCCTACATCACCGGAAGATCGGGCTCTGCACCCAGGTCCACTCCTGCAACCCGACCCACCCCGCGACCAGCCACAAGGCGTTCAGCAGCCACAGCGTGGCGAGCACGATCAGGCCTGTCGCGGCGAGGACGAGCAGCTTCACGACGAGGTTCTGGCGGCCCAGCCAGTCCGTCCAGGCGTCGTACTTGCCCTTGGCGAAGTGCAGGACCCGCTTGGCCCAGTCGAACTCCGAGGCGAGGATGGCCAGGCCGACGAAGACGATGGCCCAGCCCGGGCCGGGGTACGGGATCGCGACGAGCCCGCCCACCAGTACGAGGGTCCCGAGCACCCCGACGGCGATCCGCCAGGTCCGACGGGCGGTGGGCCGCTCCTCGATGCGATCGCGGAACTCCGTGATCCGGTCCTTGAGCCCGCGCAGCCCGCGGCGGGGCCCGGCGTCTCGTCGTTCCAGGTCGTTGCTGCTCAGAGTTCCGCCCGCCCACTCGCCACCACGTCGGACGGCGAGGCCGGTGCGGCCCGACCGGGCTCGATCGAGATGGCGAACTGAGCGAACGCGGTCCCGTCCGGGGCCGACCCTACCGACTGCACGTCCAGCGCGTCGTCGCGAACGTCGAACGTGCCCAGCGGGGCGGGCGCACCCGACCCGGGCAGGCCCCAGAGGACGTACACGTGGTCGCCGGGGTTCGCGGGCAGCCCCACGGGCAGCACCGCCTGCCGCCCCGTCGGGGTGGCGACCACCGCGGCGACGGCGGGCCCTCCCCCGGCCGGGGACAGGAAGGCGTGTGCGGTCCCGGGGGTGGCCATCTGCTGGACCATCGCGACGAGGCTCTGGGCGCGGGCCGCCTCGGCGTCCCGCTCCGACTTCAGCTGGGCGCTGTAGACGCCCAGGCCCGCGATCGCGCCCAGGGCGACCAGCGCCGCCGTCGCGACGGCGATCACCCGGCCGCGGATCCCCGGTGCCGGACGGCCGTGTCGTCCCCTGCCGGGGCCGCTGCGGCCGCCGCGCGCGGGGCCCGAGGTCCCCCCGGCCCGCGGCGCCGACCCGGCCGCCGAGGAGCCCGCCCCGAGCGACCGCGAGCCCGGCCCCCGTGAGTCCGGCCGGGGCGACCGCGTGCCGGTCCCCGGTGCGACGTCGCCCCACGGCTCGGTGGCGGACCCGTCGGTTTTCGGCGCGGAGAGCGGCGACCAGGCCGACTCGGGCGGTGTCTCCTGCGGCGTCTCCTGCGGCGTCTCCGCCGCGACGTCCAGGATCCGGTTCCGCAGCCCCGCGGGCGGCTCCTCGGGGGCGAGGCCACCCCCGAGCGCGGCGAGGGTCTCCTCGGTTTCCGCGACCGTGACACGACACTCCGCGCAGCCCGCCAGGTGCGCGGACATCTCGTCCGCCTCGGCGGGCTCCAGCACGTGCAGCGCCCACGCCACCGCGTGCTCGGTGCGGGGACAGGTCTCCCGGGTGCTCACAGTGCCGCCTCCCCGAGGCCCGTGACCGGGCCCAACACCGAACGCAACCGGGCCAACCCCGTGAACATCCGTGACTTGACGGTGCCCAACGGGACCCCGGTGAGCGCGGCGACCTCGCGCTGGGTGTAGCCGCCGAAGTAGGCCAGGGCCAGGGCCTGGCGCTGCTCGGCGGGCAGCCCGCCCAGGGCCCGCCGGACCTGGCCCGCGACGACCGCGCCCAGCGCCTGCTGGTCGGCGCCCGGGCCGGGCGGCAGGGCGAGGTCGTCCCCGGCGTCCGCCGAGACCGTCCGACGGCGGATGGCGCTCTCCCGCCGGACCGTGTCGACCGCCCGGTGGTGGACGACGGTCAGCAGCCAGGTGGCGAACGACCCCCGCTCCGCGTCGTACCGGGCGGGGTCCCGCCAGAAGTTCAGGAACGCCTCCTGGACCACGTCCTCGGCCAGCTGCGCGTCCACACAGATCCGCCGGGCGAGCGACCAGGCCGCGCGCCCGTGGCGGTCGTACAGCTCGCCGAGTGCCCGCTGGTCGCCGGCGCGGACGCGCGCGGCGAGCCCGGCGTCCACCGCGCGGGCGGTCGCCCGGGAGTCGGCCTCATCGGCGACATCCGCCACCAGTACTTCCCTCACGTCCGTGGTTCGGACTGGACCAACGAGCGGTTCACCGAATCCGTTGCTTGATAGCTGGATCACAACCAACCGGGCGATCACCCGTCCTTGCAGGTGGGAGACACCCGAGAGGGGGCCGCCGTCCACCCGACCGGGCTAACGCCACGAAACCGTCGAGGGGAGAACGTCCCCCGACCCGTCACATCTTGGCGACACGCTCGTTTTTCCGCACGACGGACCACGCGGCGCCAGAAAGAGGAGCAAGGATGCGCGACCAGCCCATGATCATTCGTGAAGGGGCCCTGTTCGAGCTCGTCACGCCCGATTCCCCGCCGGTTCCGGTGCGGGTCGAGCTGTCGTACTCCAGCCGGGACCCCTACGCGGTGCAGGCGTCGTTCCGGACCGGCCAGGGCAGTCCGGTGGACTGGGTCTTCGCTCGCGACCTCCTCGCCGACGGCCTCCTCGCCCCCTCGGGCACCGGGGACGTCCGGGTCAAGCCGCTGCTCGGCGGACACCCCGAGTCCGAGCGCGTCGAGGTCGAACTCGCCTCCCCCTCCGGACACGCGGTGTTCACCACCGCCGCGCGCCCGCTGGCCGAGTTCCTCGACCGCACCTTCGAGCTCGTCCCCGCCACGAGCGAGTACTCCTGGCTCGACTTCGACGCCGCGCTGGACCAGCTGCTCGCCCCGAACACGAGCGACGGCGCCCGAGACTGACGACCCGCACCCGCGGGCCGGAGCGCTCCCTCCGGCCCGTTCGTGCAGGTCCCGGGCCCGCCACCCGGAGAACGGGGGGCCGGTTTGGAGGCCCCGGGGGGCCTACGCTAATGTTCTTCATGTCGGAGCGAGCAACACCGACAAGCCCCGGGAGACCGGGAGCATGCGGACGTAGCGCAGCTGGTAGCGCATCACCTTGCCAAGGTGAGGGTCGCGGGTTCGAATCCCGTCGTCCGCTCGGAGGAAACCTCGTATTCACTGCCTGGGCCTCCAGGTTCCGATCCCCGTGACACCATCCCGGGATCATCGGGCGGAGTGGCCGAGTGGTTTAGGCAAGGGCCTGCAAAGCCCTGTACGCGGGTTCGATTCCCGCCTCCGCCTCGGGCGATTAGCTCAGTGGGAGAGCGCTTCCTTGACACGGAAGAGGTCACTGGTTCAATCCCAGTATCGCCCACCACCCGAGAAGGCCCCCTGGTTCCAGGGGGCCTTCGGCGTTTCCGGGGCATGATGCCCCGATGAGCTTCCTCGTCGAGGTGGGTGCGGGCACGCTGCGAGCGGCCGACGGCGTCGACCTCCCCCACCGCTGGACGTCCGAAGGGGTGCGGGTCCGGGCGGAGTTCACCGGGGCGCACCTGCTGCACCTCGCGACCGCGGGCTGCGTGCTCAACGACCTGTACCGCGAGGCCGAACCCCTCGGCGTCGTCCTGGACGGCGTGCGGGTCACCGCCGAGGGCGGGTTCGACGAGTCGTGGTCCTCCACCGGGATCGCCTACCGCGTCGAGCTGGACACGGCCGCGTCGGAGGCCGACCGGGCGCGGCTGCTCGCCCGGGTGGACGAGGTCGCCGAGATCCCGCGCGCGCTGCGGGCGGGGGCGCCCGTCACCCGGGAGAGCGCCGCACCCTAGGAGATGCGCCGCCCCGCACCCGCCCACGCCTCGTCGCGCAGCACGAACTTCTGGATCTTGCCGGTCGAGGTCTTGGGCAGCTCGCCGAACATGATCCGGCGGGGCACCTTGAACCGGGCGATCCGCTCGCGTACGAAGTCGACGATCTCCTCCTCCGTCACGCTCGCGCCCTCGTGCAGGGTGATGTAGGCGGCGGGGACCTCGCCCCACTTCTCGTCCGGCACGGCGATGACGGCGACCTCCAGCACGGACGGGTGCTCGGCGATCGCCTGCTCCACCTCGACCGAGGCGATGTTCTCCCCGCCGGAGACGATCACGTCCTTGCTGCGGTCCCGCAGCTCCACGTACCCGTCCGGATGGCGGACGCCGAGGTCGCCGGTGCGGAACCAGCCGTCCGGCGCCGCGGCCCGGGTCGCCTCGGGGTCCTTGAGGTAGCCGAGCATCACGTTGTTGCCGCGGAGCGCGATCTCGCCGACGCTCTCGCCGTCCGCGGGCACGTCCGCGCCACCGTCGTCGACCACGCGCGCGGTGCACGCGATCATGTTCCCGACGCCCTGCCGCGCCTTGAGCCGGGCCTGCGCCCGCTCGTCGAGGTCCCGCCACTCGGGGCGCCAGTCGCAGATCATCGCCGGGCCGAAGGTCTCGGTCAGCCCGTAGAGGTGGGTGACGTCGAACCCGAGCTCGCCCATCCGGCGCAGGATCGCCGGGGACGGCGGCGCTCCCCCGGTCGCGACGTGCACCGTGCGGTCCAGCGGGACGGCGTCCGGGGAGTGGGCCAGCATGGACAGCACCGTCGGGGCGCCCTCCAGGTGCGTGACGCGCTCGTCCCGGATCAGCCGCCAGACCTCCGCCGGGTCCACCTTCGGCAGGCAGACGTGGGTGGCGCCCGCCGCCGTGACCGCCCACGGGAAGCACCAGCCGTTGCAGTGGAACATCGGCAGCGTCCACAGGTGCACCGCGCTGGGCGACAGCCCGGTGTGCCCGACCATCGCCAACGCCTGCAGGTAGGCGCCGCGGTGGTGGTACATGACCCCCTTGGGCCTGCCCGTCGTCCCGGACGTGTAGTTGATCGACAGCAGCGAGCGCTCGTCCGTGGGGGTGATCGCCAGTGGCTCGGCCCCGGCGAGCAGCCGCTCGTACTCCTCCCCCGCGCGGATCGTCGTCGGCGGCGCGGTGAGGCGGCCGAGCACGTCCGCGACGAGGTCGTCGAAGACCGGGTCGTGGACCAGCACCGACGCCTCGGAGTGCTCGAGGATGTACGCGACCTCGGCCGCCGACAGCCGGGTGTTGACCGCGACCAGCGGCACGCCCGCCCACGGCACGCCGAAGTTCGCCTCGAGGAGCACGTGGGTGTTGGGGGCCAGCACCGCGACCGGACGGCCGTGGGCCAGCGGGGCGAGGCCGCCCGCCAGCCGTCGGCTGCGGTCGTGCAGCTCGGTGTAGGTGAAGCGCAGCTCGCCGTCGATCACGGCGGTGCGCTCGCCGTGGGCGGCGGCGGCGCGGTCGAGGTAGGAGACCGGGGTGAGCGGCTCGAACGACAGCGTGTCGGTTGCGGTGTGCACGGGCTCGGGGGTCACAGGGGTCCTCCAGGAAGACAGGTCGACGTTCGCACCATTCCGCCGTTCGTGCCACGGCAGGCCCCTCGACCGCCGCTGCCGACGGGTTACTGCAGCGCGAGGGTGCGCAGGACCTGGCGGGCGGCCTCCCCGCCCTCGTCCACGGCCACGCGCAGCGCCCGCGGCACGTCCAGGTCCGCCAACAGCGCCGCCCGGACCTCGGCGACGGCGGCGGGGCGCTCGCCGCGCCGGGCCGCCGCCACGTAGAGCCGCTCGAGCAGGGTGGCGGCGTCGTCCAGCGCCTCCGGCCGGTACTCCCACGGCTGCGCCCAGGGGCGGTCCAGCAGCATCAGCCGGACGGCGGGGCCGGGCGCCGACCGCAGCAGGTCCCCGACCAGCACGAGGTTGCCGGTCGACTTCGCCATCTTCTCCCCGGCCACCCCGACGGTGCCCGCGCGCAGCTCGCGGCGCGCGAAGGGCGCGGCCCCGGTGGCCGCGGAGGCCATCGCGGCCTGGTAGGCGTGGTGCGGGAAGGCGAGGTCCGCGCCGCCCGCCAGCACGTCCACGACCCCGCCGAGGGTCGCGAGCGCCATCGCCGCGCACTCGGCGTGCCAGCCCGGACGCCCCGGGCCCCAGGGGCTCGGCCACGCCGGGTCACCCTCGCCGGACGGGCGCCAGACCGGGACGTCGTAGGGGTCGTCCCGCAGCGGGTCGGTGGGGTCGTCGCCCTGCTCGGCCAGGAGCTCGAGGCCGCCGTCTCGGGCCAGCGAGGCCCCGCGGAAGTACACGAAGCCCTCGCGCTCGTAGGCGGCGTCGGCCGCGAGCAGCGCGATCGCCAGCCGCACCACGTGCCCGACGTGGTGGCGGGCGTGCGGGGTGTGGGTCGGCGGGCGCACGTGCAGCGCCGCCATGTCCCGGTCGACGTAGTACTCCTGGGTCAGCCCGAACTCGTCGAACGCCCGGCCGCGCTCGGCGGCGATCCGGGTCAGGACGTCGTCGACATCCGTCACGTTGCGGGTGACGACGGTGTCCACCCCGGTCATCCGGACCACCCGGGCCACGGTGTCCGCCCACACGAAGGTGGCGGCGTGGCCGAGGTGCGTGACGTCGTACGGGGTGATCCCGCAGACGTACATCCGCGCGGGGACGGTCAGCGGCAGCGGCGCGCCCCCGAGCCGCAGCACCTCACGGGGGTCGGTGACCGCGCCGGGTCGGTTCTCCGGGGACAGGTCGAGGGGCGTGGCCATGGCGCCAGTCTGTCATCCGGTCCCGACCAGCCGGGCCACGGAGGCGGCGAGCCGCAGCGAGCCGATCGCCGTCGGGTGGAAGGCGAAGCGGTCGGCGAGACCCTGCAGGTCGGGGTCCATCCCGTCCGCGCCCGTGCTGCACAGCGGCCGCAGCGCAGGCTCGGCGACGGTGTACCCGTACTTCTCGGCCCCGGCCCGCAGCACCGCGTTGAGCTGGTCGTTGCGGTCCGTCAGCAGGTCGATCTTGTCCTGGGTGAGGCCGACGGCGTAGGCCGGGCCGCGGGCGTCCGCGCAGGCCGGGTCGGTGTCCGCCGGGAAGGCGCCGTAGGAGGCCATGACGACGACCTGCGGGGTGCTGGGCAGCTCGGCGAGGTCCTGCAGGAGCGCCGCGTACTCCCGGTCGAACTCCGCCATCCGGTAGTCGAACTCGCCGCGGGTGAGGTTGTCGTCGCAGGTCTCGACGCCGTAGCAGTACTTGATCAGGTCCGACCAGCCGACGTCGTTGGGCCCGATCGCCACGACCACGAACTCCAGGTCCGGCATCTGCTTGAGCAGCGCGACCTGCGGCGGGACGGCGACGTCGCCGCGCTGCTGCGGGCCGCGCAGACCCTGCGCGACCGTGGCGCTGGGGCAGGCCAGGTTGCGGACCGCGCCCGGGACCATGGTGTCCAGCTCGGCGGCGAGGGAGTCCGCGGACCGCTCGCAGGCGACGTCGTCCCCCTCGGGGTCCGCGACCGGCGGCCCGCCGACGCGGGCCGCCCGCGAGTCCCCGATCACCGCGCCGGAGAAGCCGGTGACCACCGGGCCGACCGGGGCCGGGGTGATCCGCGAGGCGCCGACCAGGTCCGACAGGGAGCGGACGTCGGCGAGGCCGCGCATGGTGCCCGACCAGGCCAGCGCGCCGAAGGCGCCCCAGGCGACCAGCGAGACCGTGACGGCGACCAGCGCCATCCGGCCGAGCGTGCCGGAACATCGGTGCCAGACGTCCGCGACCGTGACGTCGCTGCTGCGGGAACGGCGCAGGATGCCGAGCATCCGGGCGCAGCCGACCAGCGCGGCGATCGCGAGCGCGGTGCCGACCACGCCGACCACCGCGAGCAGGTACCAGTTCACGAACCCGGTCCGCAGCTGCTCGACGGCCTGGGCCGTGGCCTGGGCGGAGGCGTCCGGGTCGAAGACCTTGGCGGCGTCGTCGTTGCGCTGGACGGGGCCGAGCCACAGCTGCGGCCGCAGCGGACCCCAGACCTGCACGGACGGGATGTCCAGCTGGGTGTTGCCGATCTGGACCAGCCCGGCGGGGCCCTCCAGCGACAGGTCCGGGGTGCGGGCGCCGACGGCGATGTGCTGGCCGAGGATGCGCAGGTCCTGGGCCGGGGTCAAGGTGATCGTGAGCGGGATGCCGACGGTGAGCACCAACAGGACCATGAGGATCGTGGGCCAGGCGCGGAGCTCCCGGCCGAGGGGCCGAAGCCCGCGGTCGGTGGAGCGCGGGCGGCCGCGCTCGGTCGTGACCACCATCGACACCGCTCTCCTCGCCGTACCGGTTCGGTGTACCGATCAAGATGATCGGTGCTCGCCCGGGGCGAGGACATACTGCGAACAGGGGATGTGCGGTGGGAAGACGCACCCACTCGGCCTCTTGACGCCCGTCCCGGCCGGCGGCGGCGGTCCGGCTGCTCGTGGTGCCCTCCGTCGGCAGCGGTGCCGTCGGGGTCGCCACCCCGTCCGTCGGTGGTGCGTCGCCTGTGCGGGAATGCCACGCTATCGGGAACCGTTATCATCTCCAGAAGCGAAGGAGTCACCATGCGACAGGACATCCACCCCGCCTACGGGCCGGTCGTCTACCAGGACCGGTCGACCGGCGACGCGTTCCTCACCCGCTCCACCGCGACCTCGCGGGAGACCATCGAGTGGTCGGACGGGAACACCTACCCGCTGCTGCGGGTGGACATGAGCTCGTACTCGCACCCCTTCTGGACGGGTGCGGCGCGGGTGCTCGACTCCGCGGGACAGGTGGAGAAGTTCCGCCGCCGCTACGGCACCCGCTGACCGACCGGGCCCCCTCGCCACGGCGAGGGGGCCTTCGTCCGCCTCAGGGGCGGATCCCGAAGTCGTCCGCGGGGACCGGCAGGACCACGCGCGGCAGCACCTCGGCCGGGACCCCGAACCGGTCCTGGCGCGGCTTCCACTCGCGTGGGTAGCCGAGCGAGGCCTCGACGAACCGCACGCCGTCCTCGTAGGTCACCCGCGGGATGTGCAGGTGGCCGTAGACGACCGCCTCGGCGCGGTAGGTGACGTGCCAGTCCGCGCTGGCCGTCGTCCCGCACCAGAGGACGAACTCGGGATGGCGCAGCACGTCGGTGGGCAGCCGGGTCAGGGGCCAGTGGTTGACCAGGACGGTGGGGCCCTCGACGGCGTCCAACCGGGCGCGGGAGTAGGCGATCCGGGCGGCCGACCACTCCTCGCGGCTCGCGTACGGGTCCGGGTACAGCAGGTGCTCGTCCGTGCAGACCACGCCCGCCTTGTAGGCCGCCGCCAGGCCCTCCGCCGAGGTGGACGTGCCCGCGGGCAGGAACGAGTAGTCGTAGAGCAGGAACAGCGGGACGATCGTCCTGCCCTCGAAGACGGGGAACTCGTCCTCCGGGGTGACCACGCCCAGCTCCCGGCACCGCTGGACCAGGTGCGCATACCGGTGCGCGCCGCGCAGGTCGACGGGGTCCTTCGTGCGTGTCCACAGCTCGTGGTTGCCCGGGACCCAGATCACCCGGGCGAACCGGGCCGCCAGGTCGGCGAGGACGGCGACCACGTCCTCCACCCGCTCGGCGACGTCCCCGGCGACGATCAGCCAGTCCCCCGGATCCCCCGCGAGCCCCGCCGCGACCTCCCGGTTCTCCGGATATCGCACATGGAGGTCGCTCACAGCGAGGAGACGAGGCACCTCCACGATCTACCACACCGGCTGAGAATCCTCAGGCGAGTGGTGGCCGTCGCCGGGTTACCGACGGTAAGTTGAGGGTCCACGCGAGGAGGTCTGCCATGCCGGGATCGAGGGGCGCGCGCCGGATGGTCCGCTGGGGACTGCGGCACGGCCTGATGCGCCGGATGGTGGCGCGCCAGGCGAAGCGGGGCGAGCTGGGCGGACGGCTGCTCGTCGACCCGACCGTGATCGCCGATCCGTACCCGTTCTACGAGCAGCTGCGCGAGCGCGGCAGGCTCGTCGACACGGGGCTCGTGCTCGCCACGGTGGACCACGAGCTGTCCACGGCCATGCTGCGCAGCCCGGACTTCGGCGTCGGGCAGCGGATGCCCGAGAACATGCCCGGCGTCGCGCGGGCGGCGGTCCGGTTCGGCGGGGACTGGGCGCTCGGGCCCGCTCAGCCGCCGTCCATGCTGGCCAGCGACCCGCCCGACCACACCCGGTACCGCAAGCTCGTGACCAGGGCCTTCTCCGCGAAGAACGTGGCCGCCCTGCGCAGCCGCACCGAGGGGATCGCGGACGAGCTGCTCGAGAAGATGGCGCGGTCGGAGCGGGCCGACGTGGCCGCGGACTTCGCCGCCCTGCTGCCCGCCACGGTGATCGCGGAGATGCTCGGGGCCCCGCTGGACATGCGGGACCAGTTCCTGGAGTGGGGCGAGGGCGGCGCGCTGTCGCTGGACGCCGGGCTCTCCTACCGGGACTTCCGCCGCTCCGAGCGGGACATCGACGCGCTGCACACCTGGATGCTCGACCACTTCGAGCGGGTCCGGCGCGCCCCGAGCGAGGACATCCTGTCGTCGCTGGTCGCCGCCCACGACGAGGGCAGCCTCAGCACGGACGAGCTGTCGTCGATCGCGATGCTGCTGCTGGCCGCGGGGTTCGAGACCACGGTCAACCTGATCTCGAACGGCGCGGCGCTGCTGCTGGCGCACCCCGAGCAGGCGGAGCTGCTGCGCGCCGAGCCGAAGCACTGGGGCACGGCGATCGACGAGATGCTGCGGTTCGAGTCGCCGGTGCAGCGGACCGGGCGGGTGGCGTACTCCGACACCGAGCTCGCCGGGATCCCCGTCAAGCGCGGGTCGTTCATCCTCACGCACCTGGCGGGCGCGAACCGGGACCCCGCGGTGTTCGCCGACCCGCAGCGCTTCGACGTCACGAGGGCGGACGCGCACAAGCACCTGGCGTTCTCCCAGGGCATCCACTTCTGCATCGGCGCGGCGCTGGCCCGGATGGAGGGCGAGGTCGCGTTGCGGGCGCTGGTCGAGCGGTTCCCCGGGATGCGCTCGGCCGGGACCCCGGTGCGGCGGCGCACGAAGCTGCTGCGCGGGTACGCGAGCCTGCCGGTCCGCCTGGACCGTGCGAGTGTTCCCGCGTGAACCCGGAGTTCCTGCTGCTCACCACCTTCCGCCGGGACGGCACCGCCGTGCCGACGCCCGTCTGGTGCGCCCCGACCGCGGACGGCCGGATCGGCGTCTGGACCGTCACGAAGTCGGGCAAGGTGAAGCGGATCCGCCGCTCCGGCGCCGTCGAGGTCGCCGAGTGCGACCGCCGCGGCGCCCCGCTCGGCCCGGCCGTGCCGGGCACCGCCGAGATCCTCGACGCCGAGGGCACCCGTGCCGTGCGGCGGGCCGTCGCGCGCAAGTACGGCGTGCTCGGTCGGCTGCTCGTCGGGTCCAGCAGGCTGTTCCGCGGCGACAAGGGGTCGGTCGGGCTCGCGGTGGCGATCGGATAGTCGCAGGTCGTCCGGCGTGTCGGCGGACTTGAGTCCCCCACTCGGGTCACACTCCTCCCGTCCATCACCGGGGCGGGAGGGTCTTGTGAGGCGCACCGGACTGTTGAGTCGCCCGGCCCACCCGGACCCGCGGACCCGGGAGGGGCTGTTCCGCGGCGCCGCCGCGGACCGCGTGCCCGCGCTGCTCGCCGCGTTGGCGCTCGGGTTGATCGCCCCGCTGGGGACGCGGGCGGCCGAGCCCGACCCGCCGCCACCGCCGGTCGCGGCGCCCGCGCCCGCCCGCGTCGTGACGCCGGTGGTGCTCAGCGACCTCCCGCTCGCCGGCCCGGCGGACCGCCGGATCGTGCTGACCTTCGACGACGGACCCGACCCCACCTGGACCCCGCAGATCCTCGACCTGCTGATCGCGCACGGCGCCACGGCGACCTTCTGCATGGTCGGGACCCGGATGGAGCAGCACCCGGCGGTCGTCGCCCGCGTGGTGAACGCGGGCATGACGATCTGCGCCCACTCCCGCACCCACGACGAGCAGCTGGCGGACAAGGACCCCCAGACGATCGCGGCCGAGGTCGCGGACGTCGCGGACCGGGTCCCCGGGGTGGCGGTGCAGACGTTCCGCGCGCCCGGCGGGAACTGGCAGCCGTCGATCCTGCAGGCCTCCGTGGCCCACGGCATGCAGCCGCTCGGGTGGGCCGTGGACCCGCGCGACTGGAAGAGGCCCGGTCCTGCGGCGATCGTGGCGGAGGTGCAGAAGCAGATCCACCCGGGCGCCATCGTCCTGCTGCACGACGGCGGGGGCACGCGCTCCCAGACCGTCGAGGCACTGCGGACGCTGCTGCCCTGGCTGGCGGAGCAGGGCTACACGACCGCGGCCCCCTGACCCGCCGGCGCCGTGACACTCGGGCGGCCCGAGACGGGTGGAGGTCCCTGGACGCCGCGGGCACGCGCTGCCACGCTCGCTCCCATGCCTCTGCCAGAGCGGTCCGGATCGGACGAGCCCGTCTTCGCCAATCCCGTCTTCGGCGAGGAGCCCATCACCGTCCCGCGCAACGAGCTGTCCGCGGCGGGGCTGGATCCCGGGGTCGCCTACCAGATCGTGCACGACGAGCTGATGCTCGACGGCAACGCCCGGCTCAACCTGGCCACCTTCGTCACCACCTGGGGCGAGGACCACGTGCAGCGGCTGATGGCCGAGTCGCTGGACAAGAACATGATCGACAAGGACGAGTACCCGCGGACCGCCGAGCTGGAGCAGCGGTGCGTGCGGATGCTCGCGGACCTCTGGCACGCCGTCGAGCCGATCGGCTGCTCGACGACCGGCTCGTCGGAGGCCTGCATGCTCGGCGGGCTCGCGCTCAAGCGGCGCTGGCAGCACCGCCGCCGCGCCGAGGGCAAGCCCACCGACAAGCCCAACATCGTGATGGGCGTCAACGTCCAGATCTGCTGGGACAAGTTCGCGAACTACTGGGACGTCGAGCCGCGGCTGGTCCCGATGTCCGGGGACCGCCTGCACCTGGGTGCCGCCGAGGCCGCCGCGCTGTGCGACGAGAACACCATCGGCGTCGTCGCCGTGCTGGGGTCCACGTTCGACGGCAGCTACGAGCCGATCGCGGAGATCTGCGCGGCCCTGGACGCCCTCCAGGCGGAGCAGGGCCTCGACATCCCGGTCCACGTCGACGGCGCGTCGGGCGCGATGATCGCCCCGTTCTGCGACCCGGACCTGGAGTGGGACTTCCGGTTGCCGCGAGTGGCGTCGATCAACACGTCCGGGCACAAGTTCGGGCTCGTCTACCCGGGTGTCGGGTGGGCGCTGTGGCGAGACGCCGCGGCGCTGCCGGAGGACCTGGTCTTCCGGGTGAACTACCTCGGCGGGGACATGCCGACCTTCGCGCTGAACTTCTCCCGCCCCGGCGGGCAGGTCATCGCGCAGTACTACCAGTTCCTCCGGCTCGGCCACGGGGGCTTCCGACGCGTGCAGCTCACCTGCCGCGAGGTGGCCACGGCGTTGTCGGCGAAGATCGCCGCGACGGGCGCGTTCGACCTGCTGACCGACGGCTCCGAGCTGCCGGTGTTCGCGTTCGTGGTGAAGGACGGCGAGCCGTTCTCCGCGTTCGACGTCTCGGCCGCCCTGCGCGAGGCGGGCTGGCTGGTACCCGCCTACACCTTCCCGAAGGACCGCGAGGACATCTCCGCACTGCGGATCGTGGTGCGCAACGGGTTCAGCCACGACCTCGCAGGCCTGCTCATGGACGAGCTGACCCGCGCGGTCGAGCGCCTCCGCCACCAGTCCGGCCCGCAGCGCGGGAAGGAGGCGGCGGGGTTCTCCCACACCTGACGCCGGATCAGCGGACCAGTCTCTCCAGCAGCCGGTCGGGCTCGCCTGCCGGGTCGGCGGTCAGTCCGGTGTGGACCGGACCGGGGCGCACGACGGTGCTCTTCGGAGCCGTCAGTCTGCGGAAGCGGCGGCCCAGGTCCTCCCCCGCCCCCGGCCCGCTCGCGGCCAGGGCGCCCTCGGTGCGCCGGTCCGCCCGCGCGGTCTCCGGGACCGCGCAGACCGCGACCAGGGTGTCCAGCAGGTCGGCGATCGCGTCCGCGTCCGCGTGCGGGTCCAGCGCGGCGAGCCGGGCGCGGTCGAGGTGCACCCGGCCGCCGAGGAAGTCCGCGGCCCGGCAGTAGACCAGCACCCCGGCGTTCATGGTCTCCCCGCGCTCGACCCGCGGGACGACCTGGAGCAGCGCGTACTCGTAGAGCATCACGGCCCGCCCTTCGGCAGGCGGGCGGCGAGCCAGTCCGGCGCCCGGCCCTCGCGGGTGATCGGCCGCGGACGGCCCGCCGCGACGGCCTCCCGCACCCCGGGCAGCCAGGCCTCGCGGGCGGCGACGCGGGCGGTGAGCGTGGTCGTGTAGCGGCCGCGGGTCTCGTCCGGGTCCCCGTCGAGCCACTCGTCCGGGACCGCCGCGGCGGCCGCTCCCACCGTCTCCGCGGTGACCAGCGGGGCCAGGGCGGCGTCGGCGGCGTCGAGATCGGGGTGCGAGCCGAGCAGGACGTGGTCGGCGGCGTCGAACGGGCGGCGCGCCCAGGCGTCGGCGGAGCTCCAGGCGTGGTGGAAGGTCAGCGTGGCGCCGTGGTCGATGAGGTAGGGCGTGCGGTGCCAGAGCAGCATGTTCGCGTTGCGCCATGACCGGTCGACGTTGCCGACCAGCGCGTCCAGCCACAGCACCCGGCCCGCGAGCTCCGGTCCCGGGTCCACGGCCAGTGGATCGAAGTCCAGCGCGCCGGGCAGGAAGTCGACGCCGAGGTTGAGCCCCGGCGAGCGGCGCAGCAGGTCCTGGACCTCGCGGTCCGGTTCCGCGAGCCCGAGATCGGGATCCACGTCGACGGTCACCAGCTCGGGCACCGCGAAGCCGAGCGCGCGGGCGAGCTCACCGACCACGACCTCGGCGACCAGCACCTTCCGCCCCTGCCCGGCGCCGTGGAACTTCACGACGTAGGTGCCGAGGTCGTCCGCCTCCATCAGGCCCGGCAGCGATCCGCCCTCACGCAGCGGGGTGACGTACCGGGTCGCCGTCACGTGTCGGAGCACCGGGCCATGATCCCGGCCCGGCTCCCCCGTGCGCCGACCGGGTCGCCCCGCGCCCACGACGACCGCCCCCTCCCCGCCGCGGTCGCGGGCGGCGGGAACGGGGCCGCCGTGAGGTGGCTCAGCGGGTGTCGGCGCGCCCCACCGCGGTGATCGCCTGGGTGTCGGTGTGGTGGTCGGCGTAGCTCGGCTGCGGCGCCTCCGCCTCCGGCCGCGGGGCCGGCTCGGTCCACACCGGAGCCTGCTCCTCGTGCGACGCCCGGCTGGACGCGTTCGCGTACGCGCTCGGCACGCGGACGGGGGCCTGCTCGGGGGCGGGGGCGTCGTCCCAGAGGGAGACCGGGGCCTGCTCCTGCGCCCAGCGCGGGGCCGGAGCGGGGCGGTCCTCCCAGGCGGGCTCGGTGTTCCAGCGCGGCTGCGCCGGGGCGTCCCAGCGAGGGGACTGCGCAGGGGCCGCCGGGCGGTAGGCCACCGGCGCCGGGGCGATCGGCACGCCGGCCGGGTCCGAGCTGACGTCCACCGGCGCGGGCGCGGCGGGCGCCCTACGCCGGTCGAAGATGAGGTGGTCGAGGCTGATCCGGCCCGCCCCGTTCGCCGCGATCGCGACGCAGACCGCCGCGATCAACCCGACGAGCTCCCAGCCGTTGTTCTTCACGAACACGCCGTGCGGCGCGTGCACGAAGACCACAGCTCCCAGCATGACGAAGGTCATCAGGCCCGAGGCGTAGGGCACGAACAGGCCCACCGCCAGCAGGATGGACCCGATCAGTTCGACGACGAGCGTGAACGCCGTGGCCGCGATCGCCAACGGGATCCCGAAGTTCTCGAACTGGCCGGACGTGGTGGTGAACCCTTTGACGCCGAAGGTGTCCCAGACGTGGGCCAGCATCACGACCGCGACCGTGAGGCGGGCCGCCAGGACCAGGACGTCGCGCGCGGGTTCGGGGAGCGAACGGTGGAACATGTCGATCTCTCCTGACTACGGGTCGTCGGCAAACCGCGATGAGTGACGACGCTAGACCGGACTGCGGCCGGTGCTAGACCGAACAGCGGTTGATGCGGTGGTCCGTCGTCCGCACGCGATGAACAGCACGTCCGAACCACTCATCTGTGTAACGAAACCCGGGGGGCCTGGTTACGCACCGTTCGTCTCATCCGACTTCCCGCTGGTCGGCTCAGGAGGGCCACCCGACCAGGCGACGGGTCAGGAGGGCAGGATCTCCCGCCACTGCTTCGTGGCCGCCCGGCCGGGCGCGATCCAGGCGAGGCCCGCGAGGTCCCCGACGTGCGAGATCCCCTCGAACGCCGCCGCGACGCCAAGCACCGCGAGCCCGGTCTCGAGCATGCCGGGGTTCGGGCTGGGCATGCCGTTCGGCTTGACGAAGGTGACCTTGAACAGCTTTCCCCCGATCCGGGCCTTGAACCCGCCGCCGAACCAGTACCAGGGGTACGACACGTCGGTGACCTCGCTGAGCGGGGCGGCGAAGTGGGTGGTGTCGCCGTCGGTGAACGCGATCCGGTTCTCGGCGGTGACGAGGTAGCCGGGGCGGTTGTTCATCCCGCCGATGAGCCACGCGGGGCTGGCGAGGACGGGGGCGGTGGTGGTCATGGCGACTCCTTCTGGTGGGTGGGTCCCAGCACACCGGAGCCGCGGCCCGCGCGACACCACACCGCCACCCCTTCCCCGACTCGTGGTAGCCACACCTGCGGCACAATGCCGCGGTGACCAATAGCCGGGACATCACCGCGACCCCCGAGTGGACCGCCCTCACCGAGCACCACGCCGCCGTCGGCGAGCAGCACCTGCGCGCCCTGTTCGACGCGGACCCCGGACGCGCCGCGGCGATGACGGCGGAGGGTGCGGACCTGGTCCTCGACTACTCCAAGCACCGGATCACCGCCGAGACCCTGCCGCTGCTCGTCGCGCTGGCCGAGGCCGCGGGACTGCCGGAGCGCATCACCGCGATGTTCTCCGGCGAGCACATCAACACCTCCGAGGACCGCGCCGTCCTGCACACCGCGCTGCGGCTGCCGCTGGACGCCTCCCTGACGGTCGACGGCCAGGACGTCGTCGCGGACGTCCACGCCGTGCTCGCGAGCATGGGCGAGTTCACCGACAAGGTCCGCTCGGGTGAGTGGACGGGCGCGACGGGCGAGCGGATCCGCACCGTCGTCAACATCGGGATCGGCGGGTCCGACCTGGGCCCGGTCATGGCCTACGAGGCGCTCAAGGACTACTCGGAGCGGGCCGTCGAGTGCCGGTTCGTGTCCAACATCGACCCCACGGACCTCGCCGAGACCGTCCGCGACCTCGACCCGGCCACCACGTTGTTCATCGTCTCCTCCAAGACCTTCACCACGCTGGAGACGCTCACCAACGCGCGCAACGCCCGGACCTGGCTGGTGGACGGGCTCGGTGATGAGAAGGCCGTCGCCAAGCATTTCGTCGCGGTGTCGACGAACGCGGAGAAGGTCTCCGAGTTCGGCATCGACTCGGCCACCATGTTCGGCTTCTGGGACTGGGTGGGCGGGCGGTACTCCGTCGACTCCGCGATCGGGCTCTCGCTCATGGTCGCGATCGGCAAGGAGGGCTTCGGCGAGTTCCTCGCCGGCATGCACGCGATCGACGAGCACTTCCGCACCGCGCCCCTCGCCGAGAACCTGCCGGTGATCTCCGGGCTGCTCAACGTCTGGTACTCGAACTTCTTCGGCGTCGAGACCCACGCGGTGCTGCCCTACTCCCAGTACCTGCACCGGCTGCCCGCGTACCTCCAGCAGCTGACCATGGAGTCCAACGGCAAGTCCGTCCGCGGCGACGGCAGCCCCGTCACGACCGTGACCGGGGAGATCTTCTGGGGCGAGCCCGGCACGAACGGCCAGCACGCCTTCTACCAGCTGCTGCACCAGGGCACCCGGCTCGTGCCCGCGGACTTCATCGGGTTCGCGGTGCCGAACCACGAGCTGCCCGGCGAGGGCGGGGCGGACATGCACGACCTGTTCATGTCCAACCTGTTCGCGCAGACCGCCGCGCTGGCCTTCGGCAAGACCGCCGAGGAGATCGCCGCGGAGGGGACGTCCGCGGACGTGGTGCCGCACAAGGTCATGCCCGGCAACCGCCCCACCTCGACCATCCTCGCCGCGAAGCTCACGCCGTCGGTGCTGGGCCAGCTCATCGCGTTCTATGAACACCAGACGTTCGTGGAGGGCACGATCTGGGGCATCGACAGCTTCGACCAGTGGGGAGTCGAGCTGGGCAAGGTGATGGCCAAGCAGTTCGCGCCCGCGCTCTACGAGCCCTCCCCCGACCTGTCCGCACTGGACCAGTCGACGGCCGCGCTGATCGAGCGCTACCGGGCCCTGCGCGGCCGCTGACCCACCCGCCGCACGAACGGCACTCTTGTGCGGTAGGTCCGCACAAGAGTGCCGTTCGTGCAGTTCGAGGGGCGGGTCCGGCGGGCTTCGGGCAGGCTGGAGGGGTGCGGCGCGCTCTCCTCCTGACCTGCGGCCTCGCGGTCGTGCTCCTGGCGACGGCGGCGGGCCTGATCTGGGCGGCGTTCTCCGGCGTCGGCCCGGCGGACTCCGACTCCGCGGCCCTGCTCACCGCGGTCGACGACCGCACCCCCGCCCTCACGTCCGCGGCCGTGGTGCTCACGACCATCGGCAGCACGGCCGCGATGGCCGTGCTCGCCGGGGTGGTCGGGGTGGTGCTGTGGGTCCGCGGGTACCGGTCGGACGCCGTGTGGCTGGTCCTCACCGCGGCCACCGCCAGCGCGGTGTTCACCCTGGTCAAACGCACCCTCGACCGGCCGCGCCCGCCCGAGTCGGTGCGGTTGGTCCAGGTGGGGAACGAGTCGCTGCCGAGCGGACACGCGACGATGTCCGCCGTCGTCGTCGGGGCGCTGGTGGTGCTGGCCTGGCCGCACCTGCACGGGGTGTGGCGGGTGCTCGTCCCGACCGCCGCCCTGTTGTGGATCACCGGTATCGGCGCCACCCGCATCTATCTGGGTGTCCACTGGTTCTCGGACGTCCTCGCGGGCTGGGCCACCGGCTTCGCCTGGCTCGCGGTGTGCACCGGAGCGCTGCTGTGGTGGCGGTCCCGGACGCAGGCCCTCCAGTCCACGCCGTCCTGATCCACCGCCGGGGAGGCGAGCGGTCGTTCTGCGACCGGTCCGGTCCGCGATCGTGGATCATGCCCTGCCGGGGGTGGGGTCAGGCCTGCTCCCTGCTGCACCACCAGGTGCTGCGGCCGCCGACCGTGCCGTGGCGCATCTCGGCGCCGCAGCGGGGGCAGTGTCCGTCGGGGTGGCGGTGCTCGATGACCTCGCCGGTGTGCATGCCGCCGTGGGCGATCGCGGACTTCAGCGCCTTCTCGAGGTTGCGGTGGAGCCGGTCCAGGTCCTTGCGCTCGAGCTCGTCGGCGGGCGCAGCCGGGTTGATCTTGGCGCGCCAGAGGGTCTCGTCCGCCAGGAGGTTGCCGACGCCTGCGAGCACCGACTGGTCCAGCAGCCGCGCCTTCACCGCGGAGCGGCTCCGCGCGATCCGGGTGCGGAAGTCGGCGGGTGAGAGGTGCTCGGCGTCCGGGCCGAGGCCGTCGAGGCTCGGGTCGAGACGGATCCGGCCGAGCCTGCGCTTGTCGAACAGGCGGAACTCGCCGCCGTCGGCGAAGACCACGGTGAAGCGGTTCCACTCGGGTTTGCGGGGCTGCCGGTCCGGCCGCTCCGGGCCGCCGCCGACCCGCTCGCCCTCCTCGTTCGTGACGACCACCCGGCCGCCCATGCCGAGGTGGACGCCGAGCGTGTGACCGGTGTCGGTCTCGCACCACATCGTCTTGCCGCGGCGGTGCGCGGCGGTCAGCTTCCCCCCGACGAGGGCCTGCGCGATCTCACCGGGCGGGTGGGGGCGGCAGACCCAGTGGTCGTTGTCGTCCACGGCCCTGATCTCGCGGTCGAGGGCCTCCACCAGGACCTTGCGGGCCATCTCGACCTCGGGCAGCTCGGGCACCCGCCCAGTCTGGAACAGTGGCGCCGGTCGCGCGCGTTGATCCGGGCGTGATGCGGGTACGGGCACCTGAGCTGCGCGGACGTCGTTGGCTCAACACCGGCGGGGAGCCGCCGGACCTCCGCGGCAAGATCGTCCTGTTGGACTTCTGGACGTTCTGCTGCGTCAACTGCCTGCACGTGCTGGACGAGCTGCGTCCCCTGGAGGCGGAGTTCGCGGACGTCCTGGTCGTCGTCGGGGTGCACTCGCCGAAGTTCGCGCACGAGGGTGACCCGGCCGCGGTGGAGGCGGCCGTCGAGCGGTACGGGGTGCACCATCCCGTCCTCGACGACCCGGACCTCGCCATGTGGGACGCCTTCGCGGCCCGCGCCTGGCCCACGCTCGCGGTGATCGATCCCGAGGGGTACGTCGTCGCGCAGATGGCGGGCGAAGGCCACGCGCACGGGCTGGCGGTGCTGATCCGGGGGCTGGTCGAGACGTTCGACGGCGGACTGCGGCGGGGGGACTCGCCGTACGTCGCGCCGCCGTCGCCGGAGACGACGTTGCGGTTCCCGGGGAAGGTGATCGCGGTCGACGACGGGTTCCTGGTGTCCGACACCGCGCACCACCAGGTCGTGCTGCTGGACTCCGCGCTCGGCGAGGTCCGGCGGTACGGCAGCGGTCGGCGCGGGTTCGACGCCGAGTCCTTCGACGAGCCCCAGGGTCTCGCGGCGGTGCCCGGCCAGCCGTATGACGTCGTCGTCGCGGACTCGGTCAACCACGCCCTGCGGGGTCTGCGGCTCTCCGACGGGACCATCACGACGATCGCCGGGACCGGCGAGCCCCTGCGCGAGCGGGTCCCCGTCGGCGGGTCGGCGGTGGAGCTGTCGACACCGTGGGACGTGGCGTGGTGGGAGGGTCGGCTGGTCGTCGCGATGGCCGGGGTGCACCAGTTGTGGACGGTGGACCTCGACTCCGGCGAGGCCACGGTGCTGGCCGGGACGACGAACGAGGGGCTGCGGGACGGGCCGGTGACGGACGCGTTCTTCGCCCAGCCGTCGGGGTTGGCGGTGGACGGGGACACGATGTGGGTCGCGGACGCCGAGACCTCGGCGGTGCGGGCGGTGTCGCTCACCGCGGTCCCGCAGGTGTCGACGGCGGTGGGGCTGGGGCTGTTCGACTTCGGCTTCCGGGACGGGCCCGCCGACTCGGCCCTGCTCCAACACCCGCTCGGGGTGGGGGTGCTCCCGGACGGCTCGGTCGCGGTGGCGGACACCTACAACGGCGCGATCCGGCGGATCGCCGCAGGTCAGGTGACCACGCTGGCGGAGGGGCTCGCGGAGCCGAGCGACGTGCTCGTGGACGGGGACACGCTCGTGGTGGTCGAGTCCGCCGCGCACCGGCTGGTGCGCCTGCCGATCCCGACGGGCGCCCGGGTGGACGCGGGGCGCACACCGTCCGCCGCCCGACCACACCGCTGGGCCCGCGGGTCACGCTGCGGATCGACTTCACCCCGCCGACCGGCCAGCACCTCGACACCCGCTTCGGCGACCCGACGGTGCTGACCGTGGCCGCGTCGCCGCCGTCGTTGCTGGTCGGTGGGGCGGGGACGGCGGCGGGCCTGGAGCGAGAGCTGGAGCTGGCCCCGGGGTCGGGGGTGCTGTCGGTGAGCGTCGCCGCGGCGGCCTGCGACCTCGGCGACGCGGTCTTCGCGGCCTGCCATCGGTACCAGCAGGACTGGGGTGTGCCGGTGGAGGTCGGCGAGGGCCCCGCGGAGCTGGTCCTGGACCTGCGCGCGGTCTGAGGTCGGCCGGACGCCCTCGAGACCGCACGTTTCGTGCTGTCAGCGTGGCATGATCGCGAGCTGCGTGCGGCAGGCGCTGTCGCCGCTGCGCTGAGCGCACCTCACCCGCGATCATGTGCGACTCACTCGAGCTCGGCGACGGTCCAGGTGCCGTCCGGGGCGGGCGCGGCGAGCTGCTGCTCCCCCTCCGGCAGGGTGCGGACGTGCTCGGCGAGCTCCGCCGCGGTCAGGCTCTGCGCCTCGACGACGGTGCGCTCCCGCGGGTCGTCGCCGTCGACCGTGAGCGTGATGCCTTCGCCGACCGGGAGCGCGTCGGCCGCGGGGAGGAGCAGGAGCTGGGCCCCGCCCTCGTCGAGCAGGGCTGCGGTGCCGGGGGCCGGTGGCACGGGGACACCGTCGGCGTCGAGGCGGGCGGCGTGGACGGGCACGGGGCCGGTGGGCAGGAGCAGGGTGCCGACCAGCTCGTCGGTCGGAGCAGGCGTCGTAGCGGCCGTGGACAGGTCCCCGGGCGCCGCGGACGTACCGGCCGCGGGCACGTCCCCGAGGATCCGCTCGGCGGGCGCCGGGTCCGCGACGGCCGTTCCCGCCGGAGTGGTCCGCGCCGGCGTCACGCCCGCCGGGTCTGCGCCCGCAGGCACGGTGGCGGCCGGGCTCTCGCCGGCCGGGACCGCCGTCCCCGCGACCGGATCCGCGGGAACGACACCCACCGGGCTCGCGACCCCCGCAGCCGTGGCGGCGTCGGCGGCCTGGTGCTCCCCCGCAGGCAGCACCCAGGCCGTCGGACGCCACCCCGGCCTCGGAGCCTGGGCGCCGGGGTCCGGAACGGTCGGGAGTGCCGCCAGCGCCGCCGCGGCCGTGACTTCCTCCGGGGGCAGGTCGGGGCTCGGCGCGATCCGGCCCTCGGGCGCCGGGGCGCGGGGCGCGTCGAAGGTTCGCGGCCAGACCGTCGAGGGGTGCGGTTCGGGTAGGACCTCCAACATCCCGGTCCGGCGCTCTCCCGTCGCGGCGGGGCGGGTGGCGCCCAGGTAGTCGTCGCCGCGCCAGCGGTAGTACGACACCTGCACGGGCTGGTCGTAGGTCGGCGCGTTCACCATGCGCCCGTCGCCGAGGTAGATCCCGACGTGGTGCACCGCGGAGGTCGTGCCGTAGAAGACCAGGTCACCGGGCTGCAGTGCGGCCTCGGCGGGCACGTGCGGCCCGGCGACGAACTGGGTGTGCGCGGTCCGCGGCAGGCCGATGCCCGCCGCCGAGTAGGCGAAGACCGTCAGACCGGAGCAGTCGAAGCCCTGGTCACCCGCGCCCGGGCCGTCGCCGCCCCACTGGTAGGGCACGCCGACCTGGGAGAGCGCGGCGTCGATCGCCACCTGGGCGCGGCCGTCCGGCAGCTGGTCGGTGAACTCCGCCGGGGCGGGCGCGACGGGCCCTGCGCCTCCGGCGCCGCCGATGTCCTCGGTGGCGGTCGTGCGGATCGCGGGATCGCGCAACGCCGACGGCACCGCCCCCACGGCCGCGACCAGCAGCGCAGCCACCAGGACCCAGACCCACGTCATCCGACGACGCCGCGGCAGCGGCCGGTACCGCACCGGCAGCGGCCGCCGACCCCAGGGATCGGCGGGCGCCTCCTCGACGCCCGGTTCGTGCCGCTCCCCCGTCGCCCGCCCGAGGGCGGCGGTGGCCAGGCGGGCACCGGCGAGCCCGGCGGCGGCCCGCCGAGCCGCCTCGGCACGCATGCCGCCCGCCGGACGTCCGGCGGGCACGACCCCGGCGAGGGGGGCGCCGGACCGGTGGTCGTCGGCGGGGGCCCGCCCGGTGCCCTCGGCCGCCCGCCGCGGCGCCGGGACCTCCACCGGCCACGGGACCGCCGGAGCCGAGGCCTCCCGGCCACCCCGCCGGGGCGCGGGGACCCACGTGGCCCAGCGCGCCCGTCGGGCCGCCCACTCCTCGGACTCCGCGCTCGTCCAGCGGTGGGACGTCCGCTGCTCCGGGAGCTCCACCGGCGCGGCGGGTCCCGCCGCCCGGTGCCGCCCCTTGACGGAGCGTGACCTCGACTGCTCACGCAGCGCCATCGAACATTCCCCCGACCGGTCGTACCGACTCCACTGCGCAGAGCCTGACGGACACGCCTCGCAGTCGTCATCACACAGACGGGCACCATCCGCGCCGGACCGCACGACCGGGTGAACGCGACCGGCCCGCACACCCCGGAAGGTGTGCGGGCCGGGTCGGGAGGGACTCAGACGGCGACGGGCTCCGGAGCGACCTCGCGCGCCGCGTCGGCCGCGCTGCGCAGCGCCACCTGCCGGATCACGAAGGCCGCGACGACCGCCGCCACCGCGACCGCGGCCGCCCAGAAGAAGGCGCTCTGCACGCCGTCGGTCACGGCGGCCCGGAAGGCCGATCGGATGCCGTCGGGCAGCTGGGCGAGCATCGCCGGGGTGAGCTGACCACCCGAGACCTGCGCGCCCGCGGCCGCACCGAGCTGGTCGGTCAGCGAGGACTGCAGGTGCGTGGCGTACAGGGTGCCGAGCAGCGACACACCCAGCGAGCCGCCGATCGTCCGGAACAGGGTCGCCGCGCCGCTGGCCGCGCCCATGTCCCGCATGCCGACCGAGTTCTGCACCACCAGCATCGTGGTCTGCATCAGGAAGCCCATCCCGACGCCGAGCACGATCATGAACAGCGAGCTGGTCAGCTGGGTGGTCGCCAGACCCATGGTGGAGAGCAGGAACAGCCCGCCCGCCATCGCGAACGACCCGACGATCAGCAGCGTCCGGTAGTGCCCGGTCCGGGTGACGATCTGGCCGCCGAGCAGCGACGTGACCAGCATGCCCGCCATCAGCGGCAGGAGCAGCAGCCCGGAGTCCGTGGCCGACGCGCCCTGCACGATCTGCTGGTACTGCGGCAGGAAGGTCACCGCGCCGAACATCGCGAAGCCGGTGAGGAAGGTGAGCACGACGGCCGCGGTGAAGTTGCGCGAGCGGAACAACCCCAGCGGGAGGATCGGCTCGTCCACTCGGCGCTCGGCCCGGACGAAGACGAGCGTCGCCACGACCGCGAGCACGCCCAGCGCCACGATCTGCCACGAGCCCCACGGGTACTCGGTGCCGCCCCAGCTGGTCAGCAGGGTCAGCGAGGAGATGGCGACGGCCAGCAGGCCCGCGCCGCGCCAGTCGATCCGCGCCTCGCGGCGCCGCACCGGGAGCTTCATGGTGAACCAGATGACGACCAGCGCCAGGATCCCGAGCGGGATGTTGATGTAGAAGGCCCAGCGCCAGCTGAAGTTGTCGGTCAGGAACCCGCCGAGCAGCGGCCCTCCGACGAACGCGATCGGCATGACGGCGGCCATCAGCCCCTGGTAGCGGCCCCGGTCCCGCGGCGGGACGAGGTCACCGATGATCGCCATCGCACCGACCATCAGGCCGCCCGCGCCGATGCCCTGCAGCGCGCGGAAGCCGATCAGCTCGCCCATGTTCTGCGCGAGGCCGGAGGTCGCGGAGCCGATCAGGAACAGCACGATCGAGGCCATGAACACGCCCTTGCGGCCCCACAGGTCGCCGAGCTTCGCCCAGATCGGCGTCGCGACGGCGGTCGCGAGCGCATACGCCGTGACCACCCAGGACAGGTGCGCCAGCCCGCCCAGCTCGCCGACGATCGTCGGCATGGCGGTACCGACGATCATGTTGTCCAGCATCGCGAGCAGCATGGCGATCATCAGCCCGCTCATCACCGTGTAGATCTCGCGCGGGGTGCGCGGGGTCTCGTAGGTCGGCTCCGGCTTGCGGTGCCGTCCCGCCACCACCTCGGTCATGTGACCCGTCCTTCGTTCTGCCCCGCACTAGCCGGGCGGCTGGTAAGTTACTTGCCGACAGGCTAGCACGCAGCGCTAGCCGGTCGGCAAGTAAGATGGCTCACCATGAGAGGCTGTCGATCGTGACGGTGGCGGACGAACGGCGAACGGACACGCGCTCCCAGATCCGGGAGGTCGCGCTCGCGCTGTTCGCGGAGCAGGGGTACGACAAGACGTCCCTGCGCGAGATCGCGGAGCGGCTCGGGATCACCAAGGCGGCGGTCTACTACCACTACAAGACCAAGGAGGAGATCCTCTCCAGCCTGTTCGACGAGGTCGGGGCCGGTATCGACGCCATCGTCGAGTGGGTGGGCACCCAGCCTCCCGGTTCCACGACCCGCATCGAGGCGCTGCGGCGCTACCAGGAGCTGTTCACCGGCGAGTCCGCCGGGCAGCTGATCCGGTTCGTCCAGGAGAGCCAGGCGTCGTTCAAGGACCTCGCCGTGGGCGCGGACATGAAGAAGCGCTTCGCCGCCGTCGCGCGGGCGCTCACCCCGGAGTCCGCCTCCGCCGAGGACCACCTGCGGCTGCGGCTGTCACTGATCGCGATCCACCTCGGCGCCTTCCACACCGAGGGGATCGACGGTTCGGCGGCCGAGCGCGCCGCGGCGGCGCTCACGATCGCCCAGGACCTGGTGCGCTAACGCGCTCCGCGCAGCAGGCGACCGGGCAGCGCGTCGGTCTCGACGCCGTCGCGATAGGTCTCCTGACCTGCGACGACGGTGTGCACGTACCCGTCGGCCCGCTGCAGCAGCCGCCGTCTCCCGGCGGGCAGGTCCGCCCGCATCTCCGGGCGACGCAGGCGCAGCGCCGCCATGTCGATCACGGTGAGGTCCGCCCGCAGGCCGGGCTCCAGCACCCCGCGGTCGGTGAGTCCCACGGCGCGGGCGGTGTCGCGCGCCTGCTGCCGGACGATGTACTCCAGCGGGATCCGCTCGCCGTCCCGGTCCCGGACCCAGTGCGCGAGCAGGGTGGTGGGGAAGCTGCCGTCGCAGATCGTGCCCACGTGCGCACCGCCGTCGGACAGCCCGGGAACGGTGTTCGGGTGCACGAGCATCTCACGCACCGCGTCGAGGTTCCCATCGAGGTAGTTGGCGCTGACGACGTAGAGCATCCCGCCGCCCGCCACGATGTCGTAGGCGAGCTCGACGGGATCGCGGCCCCGCGCGGCCGCCCGCCCGGCGATGCTCGTCGAGACCGGCGGCTCGTAGTTCGGCGGGTCCTCCAGCTCGTACATCAGGTCGAACTTGTGGATCAGGTTGCCGCCCAGCCTGCTCCGGTCCTTCTCCCGGGTCTGCGCCTCGAGGATCTCCGCCCGCATGCCCGGCTCCCGCATGCGCGCGGCCTGCTCGGGCGGGGTCAGGTCGGCGAGCCGCGGCCAGACGGGGTTGGTCATGAACGGGTTGAGCGTGTTCTCCAGGCCCAGGATGAGCCCGACGGGCCGGGCGGCGACCTGGGCGCGGATCTCCAGCCCGTCCGCGACGGCCCGGTCGAGCAGCCGCAGCAGGGTCCGGTGGCGCTCGGGATCGAGCGGGAACTGCGTGAGCGAGAACGACAACGGCCGCCCCGCGGCCTGCGCCAGCTCGCGGACCAGCGCGAACTCCCGCTCCGGGTCCGGGAAGTCGCTGACCAGCTGCAGCACCCCCGTGCCGGTCTCCCCCACCGCGCGGCCGATGGCGACGAGCTCGGCGGCACCGAGGCCGTAGGACGGGATGAGCTCGCCGTCGATGCTCTTGTGGTTCAGCGTCCGCGAGGTCGAGAAGCCCAGTGCGCCCGCCCGTACCGCCTCGGCGGCGAGCGTGGCCATCAGCGCGACCTCGGCGGGCGTGGCCTCCTCGTGCGCGGCGGCCCGCTCCCCCATGGCGTGCACGCGCAGCGCGGCGTGCGGGACCGGGACGGCGAGGTCGACGTCGTAGTGCCGGGACTCCAGCACGTCCAGGTACTCCGGGAAGCCCAGCCAGGTCCAGGGCAGGCCCTCGTGCAGGGCGATGCCGGGGATGTCCTCGACGCCCTCCATCAGGTCGATCAGCCGGTCCCGGTGCTCGGGGCGGGCGGGGGCGAACCCGACCCCGCAGTTGCCCGCGACCACCGTGGTGACCCCGTGCCAGGACGACGGCTGCAGGCGGGACTCCCAGGTCGCCTGCCCGTCGTAGTGGGTGTGGATGTCCACGAACCCGGGGGCGACGACGGCGCCGTCGGCGGCGATCTCCCGCCGCCCGGTCCCGGCGACCCGGCCGACCTCGACGATCCGGTCCCCGTTCACGGCGACATCCGCGGTGCGCGGTGGACCGCCGTTCCCGTCCACCACGGAGCCGGCTCGGACCACCAGGTCGTACTCGGCCATGCCCACCCCTCCGTCGCGGTCGGTCCCTCCCTCTCCAGTCGACGCGCCCGCCCGGCGGAAGGCATGCAGCTGCCTCAGCACCGACCGGAGCAACGGGCTGTGGACGACCGCGCCGCGGCGCTCGGAACTGTCGGGGGTGGGCGGCATGGTGTCCGCATGACCACGGAACAGACTTTCACCCTCCGCCCGCTCGGCCCGTTCTCCCTGCTGGAGGCGGGTGCGTTCGGCCGCGCCGCCGAGCCTGCCGGGGACTGGCCCGGTGGCGGCACCCTCGATCCCGCGGACGGAACCCTGCGGCTCGCCTTCTGCCGGGACGACCTGGGCGGGCAGGTCGGCGTCGCGCTCCGCGCGGACGAGGGGGGCGTGCACGGCACCGTCAGCGGGCTGGATCCGGGTGATCCCGTCGATCCGGTGCGTGCGCAGGTGGCCCGCATCCTCTCGCTGGACGGAGACGGGGCGGCGTTCCTCGAGGTGGGCGAGCGCGATCCGCTGATCGGCCGGATCCAGGCGGCCGCTCCCGGGCTGCGGCCGGTGCTGTTCGCCTCGCCGTACGAGGCGGCCGCGTGGAGCGTGATCACCCAGCGGTGGGGCCGCGGCCAGGCCCTCCGTGCCCGCGAGCGGGTGTCCCGGGAGCTCGGCCGGGTGCTCGAGGTGGCGGGTGTCGAGGTTCCGGCGCTCCCCACCCCGGCTCAGCTGCTGGCCGCGGAGCGGATCCCGGGCATGCCGGAGCTCAAGCAGGAGCGGTTGCGGGCGGTGGCCCGGGCGGCGCAGGGGGGCCTGTTGGACGCGACCGCGATCCACGAGGGTGATCCGGCCGAGGTGCGGGCGCGGCTGCGCACGGTGAGCGGCCTCGGCGAGTTCGCGGCGTCGCTGATCCACCTGCGGGCCTCCGGCGTGCAGGACGCGCTGGTCGACGGCGAACCCCGGCTGGCCGCGCTGGTCGGAGCGGGCTACGGCCTGGGCCGCCCGGCGGACGCGGCCGAGCTCGCGCGGATCGCCGAGGCGTGGCGGCCCTTCCGCACCTGGAGCGCCGTGCTGGTCCGGGCCGCGGGTCGGCGGCTCCCGGAGCTCGCGGCGGCACCCGATCCCGCACCCCGGGTCGCCCGCCCCCGCACCCCGGTCCGGCCGCGTCCCGAACCCCTGGCCCTGATCAGCTGAGCGCTCCCGGTGCGGTCCCGGTGTCGGTGACGGGCGGTGGTCGAAGCGTCACAGCCCGCCACTAGGCTGAGCGCATGCGTGTCCGTTCCGACCGGTTGTCCGCTCGCGCCCTGCACGTGCTCCTGCTGGTGGGGATGGTCGCAGGGCTCGCGGCGTGCGCGGGGGCGGAGTCCGCGGGGCGGGGTGACGCTCCGTCGTCGGCGGCGGGAGCACCGACCTCCGCGGCGGGGACCGCAGGCCCGCAGCCGGGCACCGCGGCGCTGCCGCAGGCCTGTGCGCTGGTGTCGAAGTCGGAGCTGGACCGGGTCACGGGCCTCGTGTTCGGCGAGCCCGCGGCCACCGACGGCGCCACCCGGAGTGTGTGCGCGTTCTCGGCCACGGGGGCCGCGCCGGGGCTCACGGTCGGGGTCGAACCCGCCGCCCGGTTCGAGGCGAAGGCGGCGGCCTCGCGCAGCTCGGTCGGTGTGCCGGGGGTCGAGGTGCCGGACCTGGGCGAGCGGGCCCTGTTCTTCTACAGCGACGCCGACTTCCCCCAGGGTCTCGGCGGGGTGTTGCTGCAGGCGGGCGGGGCCACGGTCGACATCAGCCTGCAGGGCTCCGGGGACGAGGCGCGCACCCGCGAGCTGGCGCTCGCCATCGCCCGGCTGGCCCTGACCGGCCTCTGAGCCGAGCGCGCGGGGGGTCAGACCTCGCGCTCGGCGAGGAAGTCCAGGACGGTGCGGGTGAAGACGTCGTTGTCGTCCCCCGCCACCATGTGGCCGGTCGCGGACACGTCGACGTGCTTCGAGCCCGGAATGAGCTCCAGCAGCTCGCGCACCCCGTCCTCGCTCACGATGTCCGACTGCGCGCCGCGCACGAGCAGCGTGGGGACGGTGATCCGACGGGCCGCGGCCGCGGCGCGTTCGTGGTTGCTGGAGCGGCGGGGCTCGTCGGTGATCCGGAGGAAGGCGGGGTCCCAGTGCCAGTACCAGCGGCCGTTCTCGCGCAGCCGCACGTTCTTGCGCAGCCCCTCCGGGTTCGGCGGGCGCTTGCGGTGCGGGTTGTAGGCGTGCACCGCGGCGGCGACCTCGTCCAGGGACGCGAAGCCGTCCGGGTTCGCCCCCATGAAGTCCAGGATCCGCTGCACCCCGGCGGGCTCCACCTTGGGCACGATGTCGACCAGCACCAGCGCGCGGGCGAGACCGCCGTGCTCGCCCTGCGACACCAGCGCGGTCATCCCGCCCATGGACGCGCCGACCAGCAGCGCGGGCTCGCCGAGCTGGTCGACCACGGCGACCAGGTCGGCGTTCAGGGCGTCCGTGCCGTAGTCACCGTCCGGTGCCCACTCGCTGTCGCCGTGGCCGCGGGCGTCGAGCGCGGTCGCCTCCCAGCCCGCCGCCGCGAGCGCCTGGGCGGTACGGAACCAGGAGTGCCGGGTCTGGCCGCCGCCGTGCAGCAGCAGCGCGGCGCCCCGGCGCTCGCCCTGCGCGGGCCAGCGGTCGCCCGCGAGCTTCCCCGCCGTCCCGTCGAGGACGATGTGCTCGGCGGTGGCCACGGAATCGTTCGCGTCGGACATGTTTCGCAGCGTAGGCCGGCCGCGAGCGCGCAACCCACTGGAGATCGGCCCGGCGCGGGGCCAGTGTGGAGCCATGAGCGAGCGCACGTGGACCCGCGTGGACGAGTACCTGCAGGAGTCGCTGCTGCCGGCGGACCCGGCGCTGGCCGCAGCACTGGACCGCAACCACGAGGCGGGGCTGCCCGCGATCGACGTCTCCCCCACGCAGGGCCGCTTCCTGCACCTGCCGGCCCGGATCGCCGGGGCCCGCCGCATCCTGGAGCTCGGCACCCTGGGCGGCTACTCGACCATCGAGCCGGCGCGTGCCCTTCCCGTCGACGGCACCCTCGTGACCTGCGAGTACGACCCGCGGCACGCCGAGGTCGCCCGGGCGAACCTGGACGCGGCGGGCGTCGGCGAGCGCGTCGACATCCGGGTCGGGCCGGCCCTGGAGACGCTGCCGACCCTCGACGGCCCCTTCGACCTCGTGTTGATCGACGCGGACAAGCAGAACAACGCCGCCTACGTCGAGCACGCGATCCGGCTGGGTCGGCCGGGCACGGTGATCGGCGTCGACAACGTGGTCCGGGGTGGGCGGGTCGCCCCCGAGGTGGAGCCTGCGGAACCGAACGCCGACACCGGCGGGGACGACCGGGTCGAGGGCTCCCGGCGGATGTTCGCCGCCCTGCGCGGGGACGTGCGGCTGGACGCGACGGCACTGCAGACCGTCGGGGCGAAGGGGTACGACGGTGTCGTGCTCGCCGTCGTCCGCGGGGAGCAGGGCCGTGGCTGAGCTGCACGTCCGCCCGGCCACCGCGCAGGACTGGCCCGCGATCTGGCCGATCTGGCACCGGATCGTCACCGCCGGGGAGACCTACGTCTGGGACCCTGCCACCCCGGAGGAGACCGCGCGCGGTCTGTGGATGCCGCCCGCGCCCGCGGTGACCCTGGTCGCGCAGGTGGACGGCGTGATCGTCGGCACAGCGCTGCTGAAGCCGGCGCAGCCCGGCCTCGGGGACCACGTGGCGAACGCCGGGTTCATGGTCGATCCCGACCGTGCGAGGGGCGGGATCGGCCGCGGCCTCGCCGAGGCCACGCTGGCCGAGGGACGCCGCCGCGGCTACCGGGCCATGCAGTTCAACGCCGTCGTGGCCGCCAACACCCGGGCGATCGCCCTCTGGCGCTCCCTGGGCTTCGCGATCGTGGGCACGGTGCCCGGGGCCTTCCGCCACCCCACCGAGGGCGAGGTCGCGCTGCACGTCATGCACCGCACCCTCTGAGCGCCCCCTGACACGCCACGTGGGCGCCCCCGAGGTCGGGAACGCCCACGTGGACGACGTCAGTGCGTGGCGGGGCGGATGTGGTACTCGAACACCAGGCCGCCGATCGCGACCAGCAGCAGCACCCCGGCGATGATCATCAACCAGACGAAGAAGAACGCCAGGCCGATCGCCAGCAGCGCGGCGGACCCGGCCACCGCGATGGGCCAGTACGACCCGGGCGAGAAGAAGCCGACCTCGCCCGCGCCGTCGGACACCTCGGCGTCCGGGTTGTCCTCGGGACGCTCCTCCAGCCGCCGCGAGACGAACCGGAAGTAGGTGCCGATGATCAGCGCCAGGCCGCCGGTGAGGAACAGCGCGGCGATGCCGACGGCCTCGTGGGTGAGGATCGTGTAGACGATCCCGGCGACGAAGAAGAACGCCGTGAGCAGCTCGAAGAGACGGGACTCGACCTTCATCGGTTACTCCCTCAGTTCCCGGAGGCCTGCGGCAGCGGCGCGTACTGCTGGCCGCGGCCGGTGAACGGCGAGGTCGTGATCGCGTTCGGGGCACACCACTGGCCGCAGTTCAGCGAGGCCAGGGCCTCCTGCGCGCTGTAGGGGACGCCCGTCTGCGGGTTGTTCTGCGTGCGGAGGTCCATGTACCGCGCGTAGAGCTGCGGGTTCAGCGCTCTGACCTCGAAGTTCATCGACGCGTGATAGGTGCCGCAGAGCTCGGCGCAGCGCCCGACGAAGGCGCCCTCCTGCTCGATGCGGTCGATCACGAAGACGTTGTCCGTGTCGTTCTTCTCCGGCATCGGGAACACGTCCCGCTTGAAGAGGAACTCCGGCACGTAGAAGGAGTGGATCACGTCGTTCGACGCGATGGTGAACTCGATCGACGTGTTCGTGGGGAGCACGAGCAGCGGGATGGTCTGCGCGGTGCCGATGGTCTCGACCGCCTTGCCGTCCGGCGTCTTCTCGTCCGGGTAGCTGAACGCCCAGTTCCACTGGAACCCGGTGACGTTCACCCTCATGTCCGCGGGCACGTCCTTGTCGACGTACTGCTGCACGGCCACGGTGAACCCGAAGAGCACGGCCACGATGACCGTGGGGATCACGGTGAAGACGATCTCGACGGGCAGGTTGTACTGGGTCTGCCGCGGGACCGACTCGTCGTCGCCCCTCCTCTTGCGGTGGAAGATCACCGCCCAGAACATCGCGCCCCAGGTGATCACACCCACGACCAGCGCGGCGATCGCCGCCCAGGTCCACAGGTGGCGCATCTGGGTGGCCTCGGGCGTGATGCCCACCGGCCATCCGAAGCGGATGGCCTCCTCGACTGAGCAGCCTGCCAGGAGCGGCATGGCCAGGACTCCGAGTACGGCGAGCTTCGCCGCCCGGACCCACCCGGTGCGGCGGGAACGTCCCCGTACGCCGTGCGCAAGGTCGGCTACGCGAGCTCCGCCTCCGGTGCGCTCCGATCGGCCCACTGCCCGCCGCCTTCCCCTCGTCCGCGTGGTGGTGTCACCACGCCGCTGAAACACGTTCCTGAGCTGCGCGAACACAGCTCCGGGCCGATCACCCGCACCGTCGGGACGACGCGGACCTTCGACCACGCGTAGAGCCTAGCCGAGGAGAACGCCCGGTCGCGCCCCCGGGGTGCGCGTGATCCGACCGTGACCCGTCCGGGGGTCGCCGGTTCGGGCTCGGCATACTGGCTCGCTGTGTGCGGACTGCTGGGACTGCTGACCTCCGGGGCCGATGCTCCCGCTCGGACCGAGGCGATTGCCGCTGCCCTGCGGTGCCAACGCCATCGAGGGCCGGACGAGAGCGGAACCTGGCACGACGACGACGTCGTGCTCGGCTTCAACCGCCTGTCGATCATCGACGTGGCGGGTTCCCACCAACCTCTGCACTGGGATCCGTCCGGGGGGCACACGGGGGGCGGAGACCCCCGTGAGTGGCGGTACACCATCGCGTTCAACGGGGAGGTCTACAACTACCTCGAGCTGCGGGCGGAGCTCGCCGAGCTGGGCGCGGAGTTCGCGACCGAGGGCGACACCGAGGCCGTCGTCGCGGCCTACCACCACTGGGGCCCCGAGGCCGTGTCGCGACTGCGCGGGATGTTCGCCTTCGCGATCTGGGACAGCGAGCAGCGGACGCTGTTCGTCGCGCGGGACCCGTTCGGCATCAAGCCGCTGTTCCTGTCCACCGGGCCGACCGGCGTCGCGTTCGCCAGCGAGAAGAAGAGCCTGCTGGAGCTGGCCCCGCAGCTGGGCATCGACAGCTCGGACGAGCTGGACCCCGCCGCCCTGCAGCACTACCTGATCCTGCAGTACGTCCCCGAGCCGGAGACGCTGCACCGCGCGATCGGTCGCGTCGAGTCCGGGACGTACGTCACGGTGCGTCCGGGCGAGACGCCGGTCGCCACCCGGTACTTCCACCCGCAGTTCATCTCCCTGCCCAGCCACGCCCCGGCGAGCCCGCAGGCCGAGGCGATCGTCCACGCCGAGATCACCGAGGTGATCCGGGACTCGGTGGCCAAGCACATGCGCGCGGACGTCACCGTCGGCGCGTTCCTCTCCGGCGGCATCGACTCCACGGCGATCGCGGCGCTGGCCAAGGAGCACAACCCGGACCTGATCACCTTCACCACCGGGTTCGAGCGCGAGGGCTACTCCGAGGTGGACGTGGCGGCCGAGTCCGCCGCGGCGATCGGCGTCAAGCACGTCGTCCGCACGGTCAAGCCGGACGAGATGATGGAGGCCCTGCCGCTCATCACCTGGTACCTGGACGACCCGGTGGCCGACCCCGCGCTGGTGCCGCTGTGGTTCATCGCCCGCGAGGCCCGCCAGCACGTCAAGGTCGTGCTGTCCGGCGAGGGCGCGGACGAGCTGTTCGGCGGCTACACGATCTACCGCGAGCCGCTGTCGCTGGCGCCGTTCGAGAAGGTGCCGGGCGCGCTGCGGCCGCTGCTGGGCCGGGCGTCGCGGCGGCTGCCGGAGGGCATGCGCGGCAAGGACCTGCTGCGCCGCGGCTCGTTGGACCTCGAGGAGCGCTACTACGGCAACGCGCGGATCTTCCGGGACGACCAGCTGCACTCGATCCTGCGCCAGTACGACCCGCGGGTCTCGCACACCGACGTCACGGCCGCCCACTACGCCGAGTCGGAGAAGTGGGACCCGGTCGCGCGGATGCAGCACGTCGACCTGTTCACCTGGCTGCGCGGGGACATCCTGGTCAAGGCCGACAAGATGACCATGGCGAACTCGCTGGAGCTGCGGGTGCCGTTCCTGGACCCGGAGGTGTTCCGGGTCGCCTCGGCGCTGCCGCTGTCGCAGAAGATCACCGGTGGGTCCAACGGGACCACCAAGTACGCCCTGCGCGGCGCGCTCGCCTCGATCGTCCCGGCGCACGTGCTCAACCGGCGCAAGCTGGGCTTCCCGGTACCGATCCGGCACTGGCTGCGGGACGAGATGTACTCCTGGGCGCGGGACATCATCCGGGACTCCGGCGCGGGCCACCTCGTGGACCTGCCCGCCGTCCAGGCGATGCTGGACGCCCACCGCGAGGGCCCCGTCGACCACAGCCGCCGCATCTGGACGCTGCTGGTCTTCCTGATCTGGTACGGCGTGTTCGTCGAGCGCCGGATCCGGGTGGACGTCCCCGAGCCGACCTATCCCGTCCAGATCTGACGTCCTGGGCGGGCGGCTCGCGAGCCGCCCGCTCGGCACCCGTCTAACCGAGCGCGGCGGCGATCTCCCGCGCGGCCTCGGGGCCGTACGCGCCCTCCAGGCGCAGCAGCGCGGCGGCGCGGTCCCAGCGCCACTCCTGCGGCCCGTCGGTCTCCAGGACGTACACCGCGACGAGCGAGCCGAGCTGGGCCGCGCGCTCCAGCGACAGCCCCTGCGCCGTGCCTGCCAGGAACCCGGCCCGGAACGCGTCCCCGACGCCCGTCGGGTCCACCTTGGCGGTCTCCGGCACCACCCCGACCTCCAGCGCGACCCCGTCCCGCCCGACGATCTGCACGCCCTTCTCGCCGAGCGTGGTGATCCGGATCTCGACCTCGGCGGCCACGTCGTCGGCGGTCCAGCCGGTCTTCTGGAGCAGCAGCTCCCACTCGTAGTCGTTCGTGAGCAGGTACTTCGCGCCGGAGACGAGCCGCTTGATCTCGGGGCCGTCCATCCGGGCCAGCTGCTGCGACGGGTCCGCCGCGAACGGGATGCCGCGCTGGCGGCACTCGTCGGTGTGGCGCAGCATCCCCTCCGGGTCGTTGGCGCCGATGAGCACGAGGTCCAGGCCGCCGGTGCGGTCGGCCACGGGCTGCAGCTCGATCAGCCGGGCCCGGGACATGGCGCCTGCGTAGAACGAGGCGATCTGGCGCATGTCGTCGTCCGTCGTGCAGACGAACCGCGCGGTGTGGACGTCGTCGAAGACGTGCACGCCCGAGGTGTCGACGCCGTGGCGCTCCAGCCAGGAGCGGTAGTCGGCGAAGTCCGCGCCCACCGCCCCGACCAGGACCGGGGCCTGCCCCAGCACACCGAGGGCGTAGGCGATGTTGCCCGCCACTCCCCCGCGCTTGATGGTCAGCTCGTCGACCAGGAACGAGAGCGAGATCCGGTCGAGCTGGTCCGCCACGAGCTGGTCGGCGAACCTCCCCGGGAAGTGCATGAGGTGGTCGGTCGCGATGGATCCGGTGACGGCGATACGCACGTCGGGTCACCTTACGTCAGACAGCACGAAAGCCCCCGTTCAGCTGAACGGGGGCTTTCGTGGAGGACTCAGTTGAACGAGTCGCCGCAGGCGCAGGAGCCGCCCGCATTGGGGTTGTCGATCGTGAAACCCTGCTTCTCGATGGTGTCGACGAAGTCGATCACCGCACCCTGCAGGTACGGCGCGCTCATCCGGTCGACGCCCACCTTGAGGCCGTTGTACTCGCGGAACAGGTCTCCGTCGAGCGAACGGTCGTCGAAGAAGAGCTGGTAGCGCAGCCCCGCGCACCCACCGGGCTGCACGGCGATGCGCAGGTGCATGTCGTCGCGGCCCTCCTGCTCCAGCAGGGAGCGGGCCTTGAGCGCGGCGGTGTCGGTCAGCTCGACGCCGTGGGTCTCCTCGGTCGTCGCAGGGCCGGCCTCGACGGTGTTCTCGACGGTCATGAACTCCTCCAACAGCGCACGTGGCGGAACTGTTCCCGGACGTCCGGAAATCGTGCCCGAGACCAGTGTAGGCCCTCTCGACGGGGGCTCCGCCTCGTGAGCCGAGTCACCCGCCCCACCTGCGGGCGACGTGTTCGGCGAGCGCCGCGAGGGTCCCGGCCGGATCGGCCATCGACGCCTCGACGCCCCCGGCGTGCTCGGACACCGAGTACGCGGCGTCGACCCCCGCCGCGGCCGCCTCGCGCCGCCCGACGGCCACCTGACCGGCCAGGACGACGCACGGCACCCCGCGCTCGGCCGCCGCCGACGCCACCGCGGTGATCAGCTTCCCGCGCAGCGACTGCCAGTCGAAGCTGCCCTCGCCGGTGACCGCGACGCCGCCCTCGGCCGCCGCGGCGTCGAGCGCGGCGTCCAACCCGAGCAGGCTGCGGACCAGGCCCGCACCGGACTCGAGCCGGGCACCCAGCGCCACCAGGGCGCCGCCGAGCCCGCCCGCGGCGCCGGCGGCGGGTTCGTCGCGGACGTCCCGGCCGGTCGCGACGGCCAGCACGTCCGCCCAGTGCGACAGCGCGGCGTCCAACGCGGCGACGGTCTGCGGGTCCGCCCCCTTCTGCGGCCCGAACACCGCCGCGGCCCCGTGCGGCCCGAGCAGCGGGTTGTCGACGTCCGACGCCGCCACCAACCGCAACCCCACCCGACCCCCCGAGCGAGCCACCCCGGCCCGCGAGTCCGACCCCACGGCCCGCGATGCGGACTCGTCGTCGAGCCGGGCCGCCCTCGCCAGTGCCAGACCTCCCGGCGCGAGCGGCCTGCCCTCGGCGTCGACCGGACCCATTCCGAGCGCGGCGAGCATCCCCGCGCCCCCGTCCGTGGTCGCGGAGCCCCCGAGCCCGACCACGGCCTCCGTGCAGCCCGCCTCCCGGGCGAGCCGCAGCAGTTCGCCGACGCCGTGCGTCGTGACCGAGCCCGCCGTCTCCGGCGTGCGCTGTGCCCGGGGTACGTGGTGCAGCCCGCACGCCGCCGCCGACTCGATGTAGGCGGTCTCCCCCACCTGCAGCCACGGCGCCGTCACGGGCTCCCCGAAGGGCCCCGTGACCTGCGGTTCGTGCAGGGTGCCACCCAACCCGGCGTGGAGGACGTCGACGAACCCGGTGCCGCCGTCCGCCAGCGGGAGCAGGCTCACCTCCGCCGCGGGGACGGCACGACGCCAGCCCTCCGCGATCGCCTCGGCCGCGGCCGTGGCACTGAGGGTTCCGCCGAAGGAGTCCGGAGCGACGACCACACGCACACCGCGCACGCTATCGCCCGTACCCTGTGTACTCGTGAGGTTCCTGCGCCGTGGCGACGAGAAGACACCGTCCGAGACCGAGACGGCCGAGACCGCCGTCGCGCAGAAGCCCAAGGATCCCCGGTGGACCGAGGGCAAGGGACGGCCGACCCCCAAGCGGCGGGAGGCCCAGGGGGTGCGCCGGGGCCCCGCGCCGCCGCCGCCCCGCACCCAGCGCGAGGCGTCGAAGCGGGCCCGGGAGAACCGCCCCACCAAGGAGGCCCGGCGCGAGCAGGCCGCCGAGCGGCGCAGGCGGATGGACGCCGGCGACGAGCGGGTGCTGCTCCCGCGTGACCGCGGGCCGGTGAAGGCGTACGTCAGGGACGTCGTGGACTCGCGGCCGCACATCATGGGCCTGTTCATGCCGCTCGCCGTGATCGTGCTGATCTCGGTGCTGCTCCCGATCCCGTCGGTGCAGCAGTACCTGAGCCTGTTCTCGCTGGTGGCGCTGGCGATCATGGTGGCCGAGGGCGTCACGCTCGGGCTCCGGATCACCAAGCAGGCGCGGGCGAAGTTCCCGGAGGAGCGGATCAGCGGTCTCGGCACCGGCTGGTACGCGTTCACCCGGGCCTCGCAGATCCGCAGGCTGCGGGTGCCGAAGCCCCGGGTGGAGCGGGGCACGCAGGTCTCGTGAGGCGGCTGGTCCTCGGCGGGACCCGCTCCGGCAAGTCCGGGTACGCCGAGGCCCTGCTCCCCGCGGACGCGCCCGTCCGGTACGCGGCCACCGCCCGTCGGTACCCGGACGACGCGGAGTGGGAGGCCCGCATCGCCCGGCACGTGGCCCGCAGACCGCCGACCTGGACCACGATCGAGGCCCCCGACCTCGTCGCGGAGCTCGCCCGGCCCGGACCGCTGCTCGTCGACGACATGGCGACCTGGCTGACCGGGGTGTTGGACGACGCCGACGCCTGGGACGACCCCGCGGCCTCGGTCGAGGCGCCGGTCGCGGAGCTGGTGGCGGCGGTGTCGCGGGCGGAGGCCTGCGTGCTGGTGTCCGCCGAGGTGGGTCTGGGCGTGATTCCGGAGACCCGCGCGGGCAGGCGCTTCCGCGACGAGCTGGGTGCGCTGAACGCGGCCCTCGCGGCGGTCTGCGACGAGGTCGTGCTGCTGGTCGCGGGACTGCCGCTGCGGCTGAAGTGACCGGGCGCCGACGGGTGTGCCCGCACAGGGCCGCCGCGCCCGGCCCGCGGGGCGGAGGGTAGGAAGGGCGCGTGAGCGAGACCAGCGACATCGCCGAGCAGCCGAGCCCCGCCGCCCCACCGGACCTCCCCGCGGTGGCCGCGCCCGATCTCGCGGCACGCGCGAAGGCCGTCGAGCGGCTGGACGCCCTGGCCGTGCCCGCGGGCAGCCTCGGGGTGCTGGCCGACCTCGGACTCTGGCTGACCTCCCTGCAGGGTGTCTGCCCGCCGCGGCCGCCCGCGCGGGCCCGGGTGGTCGTCGTCGCGGCCGACCACGGGATCGCCGCGGCCGGCGTCTCGGCGTACTCCTCCGAGGTCACGGCCCTGCAGGTTGCGGCGACCCTCGAGCAGGCTGCGCCGGTCGCCGTCACCGCGACAGTGGCGGGCGCCTCGGTCCGGGTGATCGACGCCGGCCTGGACCGGGACGCCGTCCTCCCCGGTCAGGAGCGCTACCGCGTGCGGCGCGGCAGCGGGCGGATCGACCGCGAGGACGCGCTGACCGCGGCCGAGGTGGAGACCGCGATCCGGATCGGCCGCGCGCTGGCGGACGAGGAGGTCGACTCCGGCGCCGACCTGCTGGTGCCCGCGTCCCTCGGCGTCGGCGCGACGACGGCGGCGTCCACGCTGGTCGCGGCGGTGACGGGCGCGGAGCCGGTCGCCGTCGTCGGGCGCGGGTCCGGGATCGGGGACGACGCCTGGATGCGCAAGGCCGCGGCGATCCGGGACGCATTGCGCCGCGGCAAGCCGCACCTGCGCGATCCGCGCGCACTGCTGCGGACGATCGGCGGCGCCGATCTCGCCGTGCTGACCGGCTTCCTCGTCCAGGCGTCGCTGCGCCGCACCCCCGTCCTGCTCGACGGCCTGGTGGTCGGCGCCGCTGCCCTGCTCGCCGACGACCTCGCCCCCGGCGCGCACCAGTGGTGGCTCGCCGCCCAGCAGTCCCCCGAGCCCGCGATGGCCCTGATCCTGCAACACCTGCAGCTGGTGCCCGTGCTGGACCTGCAGGTCCGGCTCGGCGACGGCACGGGCGCGGTGGCGGTCCTCCCGCTGGTCCAGGCGGCCGCCAAGCTCCTCGGCGAGACGGCCGCGGCCGAGTCGAGCGGCATCACCCCGGTCCGCGCCGTCACCGGATGACCGCACCACCCCTCCCCGCGAGTCCCCCACCCCCGACACGCGAGTCCCCCGGTTTCGACGCCCCAGTCGGACATCCGGGCGTCGTCGGCCGACGCGGGGCGGCGCTGTGAGGTCGTTGGCGCTCGCGGTGAGCTGGCTGACCGTGCTCCCGGTGCGGACGGGAGCGCCCTCACGCGAGGTCGCCGGTGGGGCGCTGAGGTGGGCGCCGGTGGTCGGGGCCGGGCTGGGCGCGGTGGCCGGCGTGCTGGTCTGGAGCGCGACCGCGCTCGGAGTGCCCGCGCTCGTGGCGGGCCTGCTCGCCGTCGGGTTCCTGGCCCTCGCCACTCGCGGTATGCACGTCGACGGGCTGGCCGACACTGCCGATGGGCTCGGCTGCTACGGCCCGCCCGAGCGAGCGCTGGCCGTGATGAAGGACGGCGGCGCGGGGCCCTTCGCCGTCGTCACCCTGCTGGTGGTGCTGGGTGTGCAGGCCGCGTCGCTGGCCGGGATCGGGGCGTCCGGGGTGCCCGGCTGGTGGATCGTGGCGGCGGGGGCGCTCGCCTGCGCCGTGGGGCGAACCGGGTTCTCCCTGGTGGCGCGACGGGGTGTGCCCGCGGCGCGACCGGGTGGACTGGGGGCGTTGGTGGCGCAGTCTCAACCCGCGTGGGTCGCGGTCGTGTGGTGGGTCCTGCTGGCCGGAGCCGGGTTCGTGCTCGCCGGGTGGCCGGGACCGGTCGCGGTCGTGCTCACCGGCCTGCTCACGTTCGGGCTGAGCGCCCACACCGCGCGCCGGTTCGGCGGGATGTCGGGCGACGTCCTGGGGGCGGCGGCCGAGCTGGGGACCGCGACGACGCTGCTGGTCCTGGCCGCCGCGACCGCCTGACTCGAAGGCCGATGCTCTCGCGTGTCGGACCCGGGGGACTCGCGGAGTTCCCGATGTCCGGCTCAGCCTGCGGAAACGGGGGACTCGCGGACCTTCTGAGGTCCGGGTCGCGGGTCAGAGCTTGTGCATCCAGCCGTGGCTGTCGGTGCTGGTGCCGCGCTGGATGTCGGTCAGCAGGGCGCGCAGGCGCGTGGTGACCGCACCCGGCTCGCCGTCCGCGACCTGGACCGTCTTCACCTCGTCCCCCGCCTGGTACTTCACGTTACCGATCGGGGTGATGACCGCGGCGGTGCCGCAGGCGAAGACCTCGGCGATCGTGCCGTCCGCGCAGCCGGAGATCCATTCGTCCGCCGAGATCCGGCGCTCGACGACCTCGCAGCCGATCTCCTTGCCCAGCACCAGCAGCGAGTGCCGGGTGACGCCCTCCAGGATCGAGCCGGAGAGCTCGGGGGTGACCAGCTCGCCGCTCGCGAAGACGAAGAACATGTTCATGCCCCCCATCTCCTCGATCCACTTCTTCTCCGCGGCGTCGACGTACGCGACCTGTGCGCAGCCGTGCTGGGCCGCCTGGGCCTGCGGGAGCAGCGACGCGGCGTAGTTCCCGCCGCACTTCGCGGTGCCGGTGCCACCGACGGCCGCGCGGGTGAAGTCCGTACACAGCCAGACGTCCACCGACTTGACCCCGCCCGGGAAGTACGGACCCGCCGGGGAGGCGATCAGGAGGTAGAGGTACTCGTCCGCAGGCTTGACGCCCAGCCCCACCTCGGTGGCCAGCATGAACGGCCGCAGGTAGAGCGACTCCTCACCGCCGGCCGGGGGCACCCACGCGGCGTCGACGGCGACCAGCTCGTGGATCGACGCCAGGAACACCTCGTCCGGCAGCTCGGGCATGCCGAGGCGGACGGCGGACTGGCGGAAGCGGGCCGCGTTGGCCTCCGGGCGGAAGGAGGCGACGCTGCCGTCCGGCTGCGTGTAGGCCTTGAGCCCCTCGAAGATCTCCTGGCCGTAGTGCAGGACCATGGTGGCCGGGTCCAGCGCGATCGGGCCGTACGGCTCGACCTTGGCGTCGTGCCAGCCCTGCCCGCGGGTCCACCGGATGGTGACCATGTGGTCGGTGAAGTACCGCCCGAAGCCGGGGGCGGCGAGGATCTCGGCGCGCCGCTCCGCGGTGGCCGGGGACGGGTTCGCAACGCGGGTGAACTGCACGCTCATGGAACAAACGGTAACCCCCGCGGCAAGCGACGGCGTCAGCCGGTCGCACGTCCGATCATCGGACGTGCGACGGCACGAACGGCGGCTTCACGACGGTGACCTCCAACCCGCGTCCGCGCACGTCGACCGCCAGCACGTCGTCGTTGCGGACCCGGGCCGCGGTGTCGATCAGCGCCAGCGCGATGCCGGTCTTGAGCGACGGCGAGAAGGTGCCCGACGTGGTCACGCCGACCCGGACGCCGTCGCGCAGCACGGCCATCCCCGCACGCGGGACCCCGCGGCCGGTCGCCCGCAGCCCCCGCAGCCTGCGCACCGGGCCCGACTCCTTCTCCGCGACCAGCGCCTCACGCCCCCAGAACTGCGGCTTGGTCCAGCCGACCGCCCACGAGCTGCCCGCCTGCACCGGCGAGATCTCGCGCGAGAGGTCCTGGCCGTGCAGCGGGTAGCCCATCTCGGTACGCAGCGTGTCCCGCGCCCCCAGCCCGCACGGCAGCCCCCCGACGGACGCGGCGCCCGCCAGCAGCCCGTCCCAGACCGCCGGGGCCTGGGCGGCGGGGACCAGCAGCTCGTAGCCGTGCTCGCCGGTGTAGCCGGTGCGGCACACACGGACCGCCCCTGCGTCGGTGAACGCCATGTAGTCCAGGTCGGCGATCCCGCCGAACCCGGCGAACATCGTGGCGAACAGCTCGGCCGACCGGGGACCCTGCACGGCGATCACCGCGAGGTCGCGGTGCCGGTCCGTGATCGTGATCCCGTCGGGCGCGGCCTCCCGCAACAAGGAGGCGACGGCCGCGGAGTTGGCGGCGTTGGGCACGAGCAGGACCGAGTCCGGCCCGTCCAGGTAGGCGATCAGGTCGTCCACCACGCCGCCCGACGCGGTGCAGCACAGCGTGTACTGCGCCTGCCCCGGCCCGATCCGGTCCAGGTCCGCGGTGAGGCAGGAGTTCACGAACGCCGCGGCACCGGGGCCGCTGACCTGCAGCTTCCCGAGGTGGCTGACGTCGAACACGCCGACGGACCCACGCACGGCCGTGTGCTCGGCGACGGTGCCCGCCGGGTAGGCGATCGGCATCGACCACCCGCCGAAGGGGCCGAGCGTGGCGCCGAGGGCGACGTGCCGGTCGTGCAGGGGGCCGGAGATCAGGTCCACCCCCGAAGCCTAGGCCGCCTGCTCGTCCGGGGGCTCCTCGGACTCCACGACGGGCCGCCGCCGCGCGCGCAGAGCCGCGATCCCGCTCAGCCCCCACCCGACGACCAGCACCCCGACCGTGATCAGCACGGACGTCAGCGGCAGCAGCGCGGCCAGGCCGAGGCACAGCACCAGCCCGATCGCGGGCAGCCACGCCGGCACCCGCCGGGACGGCAGCCGCAGGACCGCCACGTGCACCAGGGCGTAGTGGATCAGCATCGCGCAGGCGGACAGCGCGATCGACGCGACCGGCCCCGCGAGCACGGCGACGACGATCGCCAGGGCGGCACCGAGGACGTCCGACCGCCAGGGTGCGCCGGTCCCGCAGACCTTGGCGAAGGAGCGGGGCAGGTCGTCCCGCTCCGCCATGGCCGAGGCCGTGCTGCTGATCCCGATCAGCACCGCGAGCAGCGTGGACCCGGCGGCGACGGCCGCCCCGATCCGGACCAGCACCCCCAGCGCGGGCGCCTGCCCGGTGTCGACGAGCGCGACCAGCGGCGCGTGCTCGGTGCCCAGCCGGTCCGGGCCCAGACCGACCAGCAGGGCGCCCGCGACGGCGAGGTAGATCAGCGTGCAGATCCCGAGCGCGATCGGGATGGCGCGGCGCAGCGTGCGCGAGGGCGTGCGGACCTCCTCGCGGTGGGTCGTCACGTTCGCGAACCCGACGAAGGCGAAGAACACCAGCCCCGCTGCGGCCAGCACGCCGAGCACGCCCTGCGACGTCGCCACCGAGGGCACCGCCACCCCGCGCGCGGCCTCCCCCGCCGTGGCCGACGCCGACGCCGTCTCCCCCGCCCCCGGCCCCAACAACCCGACGACCACCACCACGACCAGCACCGCGAGCGTCCCGCCCGCGAGCAGCCAGCAGGCCCGCGCGGTCGTCCGGACGCCGACGATGTTGACCGCCGCCGCGATCACGATCACCACGATCCCGGTGACCAGCCGCCCGGTGCCCAGGACGTACGCCCCGAACACCCCCGCCGCGGCCGCCGCGGAACCGATGCCGCCGAACAGCAGCGCGATCCCCGCGAGCCGTCCGACGGCGGGGTGCACCCGCTCCCGCGCGCCGAGGTAGCCCGCGGTGTACCCCGCGGTGAAGCGCTCGTCCGGGTCGCGGCGGGCGAGCACCAGCTCGGCGGTGGACAGCACGCAGATCGCGGCGACCACCGCCGCCAGCAGGACCGACAGCGGCAGCCACGGCCCCGCCGCCGCGCCCGCGGGGGCGAAGACGACGAAGACGCCGGACCCGAGCATGGCGACGAGCCCCAGCACCACCACGTCGGCGATGCCGAGCCGACGGCCCAGGGTCGTTGCCACGTCCACCACCATCGCATCCGACCCGCGGCGAATCGGCCCCGCGACGGTGTCATTAGCATTTCGAAGAGGTCTCGCCGCGTCCCGGTGTGACCTGGATCCCATCCTCGTCTGCAAGGAGCATCCCCCGGTGACCACGACCGCCGAGCCCCAGTCCGGAACCCGCATCGGCGTCCTCGAGGGGTCGCCCGCCGCCGCCGAGGCGGACGCCGTCGTCGTCGGGCTGCTGGCCGGTGACGGGGACCCGGTCCTCGCCCCCGGCGCCGAGGAGATCGACGCGGCCTTCTCCGGCGAGCTCGCCGCACTGCTGGCGCTGGCCGGGGCCACCGGCAAGGCGGAGGAGGTCGTCAAGCTGCCCGCGCGCGGGGCGGTCGCGGCGCCGCTGGTGATCGGGCTGGGACTGGGCAAGCCCGGCGAGGACGGCGAGGTCGCCGCGGACACCGTCCGCCGCGCCGCCGGCACCCTGGGCCGGGTCCTGACGGGCATCAACCGGATCGTCGTGGCGAAGGGCGTCATCCCCGCGGCGTTCGCCGAGGGCGTGCTGCTCGGGGCCTACCGGTTCACCGCGTTCAAGGGCGACCACGGCAAGGCGCCGGTCGCCGAGGTCCTCGTCGCGGGTGCGGACGCCGACGAGCTGGCGCACGCCGCCGCCGTCGCGGAGGCCGTGACCACGACCCGCGATCTGATCAACACCCCGCCGAACGCGCTGTACCCGGAGACCTTCGCCGCCCGCGCCGCCGCGCTGGCCGAGGCGGCCGGGCTCGAGGTCGAGGTGCTCGACGACGCCGCGCTCGCCGAGGGCGGGTACGGCGGGATCCTCGGCGTGGGCCAGGGCTCCTCGCGCAAGCCCCGACTGGTCCGGGTCACCTGGGCCGGTGGGGAGGCCCCGGCCAGGAAGGTCGCGCTCGTGGGCAAGGGCATCACGTTCGACACCGGCGGCATCTCGATCAAGCCCGCGGCGGGGATGGACCACATGACGTCGGACATGTCCGGCGCCGCCGCCGTGATCGCGACGACCGTGCTCGCCGCGAAGCTGAACCTCCCGGTCGCCGTGACGGCGACGGTGCCGATGGCCGAGAACATGCCCTCGGACACCGCGTACCGGCCCGGGGACGTGCTGACGATGTACGGCGGCAAGACCGTCGAAGTGCTCAACACCGACGCCGAGGGCAGGCTGATCCTGGCCGACGCCATGGTCCGCGCCGCCGAGGACTCCCCCGACTACCTCGTCGAGACCTCGACCCTGACCGGTGCGCAGATGGTCGCGCTGGGCACTCGCACCGCGGGCGTCATGGGCACCGAGGACCTCCGCGACCGGGTCGCCGCGCTCGGCCGGTCCGTCGGCGAGGACGCCTGGGCCATGCCGCTGCCCGAGCACCTGCGCGGCGAGCTCGACTCGCGCATCGCCGACCTCGCCAACGTCACCGGCAACCGGTTCGGCGGGATGCTCGCCGCGGGCCTGTTCCTCCGCGAGTTCGTCGCGGACGGGGTGCCGTGGGCGCACATCGACATCGCGGGGCCGTCCTTCAACACCGGCGGGCCGTGGGGCTACACCCCCAAGGGCGGCACCGGCACCCCGGTCCGCACCCTGCTCGCGCTACTGGAGGACATCGCGGCGAACGGCTGAGTCCGCCTGCACCCCGGCGGTCGCGGCGAGCGCGACCGCCGGGAGCACGCACAGCGGGCTCGGGAAGCCCGGACCAGGCCGAGGCCGCCGCCCTCACCGCCGTGCCCGCGACCAGCGGGAACGACACCTCGAGGGTCTCCGCCGCCGTGTTCAGGGCAGCGCTGAGCAGCACGACCCCGGCGACCAGCTGCACCACGGTGATCTCGAACTCGACCAGCACCCAGCGGTGCGGGGTCAACTCTCACGGCGTCGCGAGGGCGAGCACGATCCCGGTCGCCGCCGACGCGTTGGCCGGCGCGGTGAGCAGTCGGGTGTCGACGTGGTGCGCGGCGGTGACCGCCCCCGCCGACACATTCGGGCTGGTCCCCGGTCCGTGCTCGGGGCTGCCCCTGTGGGTTACCGACCGGTAGGGTGGCGGGCGTGATCCGTCGTCGTGTCGCGCACTCCGTCCCGCAGGGCTCCCGCTCGGCCGTCGTCACCGGTGGGGGTGGCGGGATCGGCGCCGCGGTCGCGCGCGAGCTGGCCGGGCGCGGGTACCGCGTGCTGGTCACCGACGTGGACGGCGACACCGCCGCGAAGGTCGCCGCCGAGGTGGGCGGGGAGAGCCTGGTCCAGGACGTCACCGATCCCGAGGCCGCCCGGGCGACCGCCGACCGGGCGCGGAGGCTCGCCCCGCTGGGTGCGTGGGTCGCCAACGCCGGGCTCGGCACCGGCGGCCCGCTCGCCGACCTGTCGGACGCCCAGGCGCGGACGTTGGTCGAGGTCAACGTGCTCGGGGTCGTCTGGAGCGCCCGCGCGGCGATCGACGCCTTCCGCGCTCAGGGTGGTGGCGGCGAGCTCGCCATCACCGCCTCGCTGTCCGGGCTCGGCCCGGTCCCCGGCCTCTCGCTCTACGCCGCGACGAAGGCGGCGGTGCTCTCACTGGCCCAGTCCCTGTCCGACGAGCTGCGCGCCGACCGCATCCGCGTGCACGCGATCAACCCCGACGGCGTCGCGACCGCCCTGCTCTCCGAGATGGAGCCGCGCGCCCGGGAGCTGGTCCGCTCCGGTGTGCTGCTGACCCCGGAGCAGGTCGCGACCGAGCTCGTCGGGATGTTCGGGACCTCGCGGGTGGTGCGGACCGTGCCCACCTGGCGCGGGGTCATGATGCGGACCTCCACCCTCGCGCCGAGCACACTGCTGCGCGCCACCCCCGTGCTGCAGCGGCTCGGGGCACGCAACCTCGCTCACGACCCGGGCCGCACCGGGCCGGGCTCGTAGGCCGGCACCCTCGCCTGGGCCCGGTCGCGCAGGCCGAGCTCGGTGAACGTGCGGCTGACGTGGCTCTTCACCGTCTGCTCGGCCAGCACGGCTGCCACGAGCTGCGCAACCCCGACGATCCCGTCGGCCGCTGGTCGACCGGCCTCGATCCCGTCACGTTCTGGCAGGTCGGCGCCACGCTGCTGATCGCCCAGGACGCCGGCCCCGGCGACGTCCACCGCTACGCCGACGTCGCCGCGGGCTGGGCCTCAGTCGGCGAGCCTGCGCAGCTCCTCGCGGCGGCGGAGCACCTTCTGCCGAGCGTCGTGGTCCCGCATCCGCTGCGGGTAGCCGACGAGCTGGACGTCGTAGACCGGCATCCTCATCGACCGCGCGAGCTTCTTCGCCGCGTCCGGACCGGCGATCCGGCGCCGGGTCCACTCGCCGTCCTTCGCGACCAGCAGCATGGTGGTCTCGGTCACCGTGGTCTGCGGCTCGACGAACCCCTCGACGCCCTCCCGAACCGACGCCCACGACCGCAGGTGCTCGACGTCCGCGGAGTACGAACCCCGTCGCACACCGGACCGCTTCCGGCCGAACAGACCCATGACGCCCTCCGCTTCCGCTGGTCTCGCAGCCTCCAACGTGCGAGGTGTCCGAATTTCTCCCGACCTCCACCGGCACGGCCCCGGCCCGGGTGACAAGATGGGCCCGACCTACGACGAGCGGGTGAGAGGGAGGACCGGGCCGTGCCGGAGCAAGCTGCCGATCTGGTGATCCTGGGCGGTGGGTCCGGTGGCTACGCGTGCGCCCTGCGCGCCGCGGAGCTCGGGATGTCGGTGGTCCTGGTCGAGAAGGACAAGCTCGGTGGCACCTGCCTGCACCGCGGCTGCATCCCGACCAAGGCCCTGCTGCACGCCGCCGAGGTCGCCGACACCGCCCGCGACGGCGCCGCGGTCGGCGTGCTCTCGCAGCTCATCGGCATCGACATGCCCGGCGTGCACGCCTACAAGGACGGTGTCGTCTCCCGCCTCTACAAGGGACTGCAGGGGCTGGTGCGCTCCCGCGGGATCGACCTCGTCCAGGGCACCGGCACCTTCGTCGGCCCGAAGAGCGTCGAGGTGGACGGCACCGTCTACACCGGACGCAACGTCGTGCTGGCCACCGGCTCGTACGCCAAGACCCTGCCCGGTCTGGAGATCGGCGGCCGGATCGTCACCTCGGACCAGGCGCTGACCTGGGAGACCGTGCCGCAGCACGTCGTGATCCTCGGTGGCGGGGTGATCGGTGTGGAGTTCGCGTCGGTGTACCGGTCCTTCGGGGCCGAGGTCACCGTCGTCGAGGCCCTGCCCCGGTTGGTGCCCAACGAGGACGAGTTCGCCTCGAAGCTGCTGGAGCGCGCGTTCCGCCGCCGGAAGATCACCGCCAAGACCGGGGTCGGGTTCACCGGCGCGAAGGCCCACGACGACCGCGTCACCGTGTCCCTGGAGTCCGGTGAGGAGCTCGAGGCCGACCTGCTGCTCGTCGCGGTCGGCCGCGGCCCGAACACCACCGGCCACGGCTACGAGGCCGCAGGCGTCGAGATGGACCGCGGGTTCGTCACCACCGACGAGCGGCTGCGCACCAACCTCGACGGGGTCTACGCCGTCGGCGACATCGTCGCCGGGCTGCAGCTCGCGCACCGCGGCTTCGCCCAGGGCATCTTCGTGGCCGAGGACATCGCCGGGCTCGAGCCGCGGGTGATCGACGAGGCCGGGATCCCGCGGGTCACCTACTGCGAGCCCGAGGTCGCCTCCGTCGGGCTGACCGAGGCCCAGGCCCGCGAGCGGCACGGCGAGATCGAGGCCCTGACCTACGATCTCGGCGGCAACGGCAAGTCCCAGATCCTGCAGACCGCGGGCGCGATCAGGCTGATCCGCGCCAAGGACGGCCCGGTCGTCGGGATCCACATGGTCGGCGCGCGCGTCGGCGAACTGATCGGCGAGGCCCAGCTCGTCTACAACTGGGAAGCCGAGCCCGGCGACGTCGCCCCGCTCGTCCACGCCCACCCCACCCAGAACGAGGCGCTCGGTGAAGCGCACCTCGCCCTGGCGGGCAAACCCCTGCACACCCACGGCTGAGAACTCCGCGGGCGAACCGCACGTCGAAAGAGGATCCGAGCAGACATGGCCTTCTCCGTCCAGATGCCCGCCCTCGGTGAGAGCGTCACCGAAGGCACCGTCACCCGCTGGCTCAAGGCCGAGGGTGACACCGTCGAGGTCGACGAGCCGCTGCTCGAGGTCTCGACCGACAAGGTCGACACCGAGATCCCGTCCCCGGTCGCAGGCACCCTGCAGAAGATCGTCGCGGGCGAGGACGAGACCGTCGAGGTCGGCGGCGAGCTCGCCGTGATCGGCGACGGCGGCGCCGACGAGGGCTCCGCCACCCCGGAGCCCGAGGCCGAGGCGGAGACCGCCTCGGAGCCCGAGCCGGAGCCGGAGCCCGCGCAGGCCGAGGAGAAGGCGCCGGAGCCCGCCGAGAAGCCCAGGGCGGAGGCGAAGAAGTCCTCCGGCGGCGGTACCCCGGTCACCATGCCGGAGCTCGGCGAGTCGGTGACCGAGGGCGTCGTGACCCGGTGGCTCAAGGCCGTCGGGGACACCGTCGAGGTCGACGAGCCGCTGCTCGAGGTCTCCACGGACAAGGTGGACACCGAGATCCCCTCCCCCGTCGCGGGCACCGTGCTGGAGCTGAGCGTCGGCGAGGACGACACCGTCGAGGTCGGCGGGCAGCTCGCCGTCATCGGGGACGCGGACGCGGCGCCCGCCGAGGCCGAGCCGGAGCCCGAGCCTGCGACGGAGGCCCCGAAACAGGAGGCCCCGAAGGCCGAGCCCAAGCCCGAGCCGGAGCCGCAGCCCGAGACCGCGAAGGCCGCGACCTCCGAGGCCCCGGTCGACGCCTCCCGTGAGGAGAAGCAGACCGAGAGCGGCGGGTCCACCCCGCCGTACGTGACCCCGCTGGTGCGCAAGCTGGCCGCCGAGCACGGCGTCGACCTGGACTCGCTCGAGGGTTCCGGCGTCGGCGGCCGCATCCGCAAGCAGGACGTCCTGGCCGCCGCCGAGGCCGCCAAGGCGCCGGCCCCCGCCGCCGAGAAGCCCGCCGCGGCGCCCGCCGCCGCGAGCGGCGCGCCGAAGGAGCCCACGAAGGTCCCCGTGCCCGCCGCGGACGGCCCCCAGCCGGGCACCACGGTCAAGATGCCGCGGCTGCGCCAGGTCATCGCCCAGCGCATGACGGAGTCCCTGCGGGTCTCGGCGCAGCTGACCACCGTGCAGGAGGTCGACGTCACCCGGATCGCCAAGCTGCGGGCGAGGGCGAAGGACGAGTTCCTGGCCCGCGAGGGCGTCAAACTCACCTACCTGCCCTTCTTCGCGAAGGCCACGGTCGAGGCGCTCAAGGCGTTCCCGGCCGTCAACTCCTCGATCTCCGAGGACGGCAAGCAGGTCGAGTACCACGGCAGCGTGCACCTGGCGATCGCCGTGGACACCCCCCGCGGCCTGCTCGTCCCGGTGATCAAGAATGCGGAGGACCTGTCGCTGGCCGGGCTGGCCCGCAAGATCGCGGACGTCGCGGCCCGCACCCGGGCCAACAAGATCGGCCCCGACGAGCTGTCCGGCGGTACCTTCACGATCACGAACATCGGGTCCGCGGGCGCGCTGTTCGACACCCCGATCATCAACCAGCCGCAGGTCGCGATCCTGGGCACCGGGGCGATCGTCAAGGAGCCGAAGGTCGTCGCCGGGCCGGAGGGAGACGACGTCATCGCCGTCCGGTCGGTCTGCTACCTCCCGATGACCTACGACCACCGGATCGTGGACGGCGCGGACGCGGGGCGCTTCGTCTCCGCGATCAAGGCCCGTCTCGAGGAGGGCGCGTTCGAGGCCGAGCTCGGCCTCTGACAGCACCCCGACGTGCGGCCGGGTGGCGCTTGGGGTCCCCAAGCGCCACCGCGCGGTGCTCGGGGTCCCCGAGTACCAGCGAACCCCCGAACTCGGGGACCCCGAGCGTCACTGGATGGCGCTCGGGGTCCCCGAGTGCCATCGGGCCTCGGCGTGCGGGCCGCCTGATCGGCGGCGGTTCCGGGGCCCCGGGTCGCGGGGCCTCGGGCGGGGCGGGAGGATCAGCGGCGTGCGCGTCGTCGTCGCCGGGTCGTCCGGCTTGATCGGAACCGCTCTCGTCGCAGGTCTGCGGGGGGCGGGCCACGAGGTGCTGCGGCTCGTCCGCCGCACCCCCTCCGGCCCGGACGAGCGGGCCTGGGACCCACCGTCGGGTCGGATCGACCCGGGGGCGCTCGAGGGTGCGGATGTCGTCGTCAACCTCGGCGGGGTCGGCATCGCGGACCGACCCTGGAGCGGGGCGCGCAGGCAGGCCATCCGGGACAGCCGGATCGTGCCGACCGAGGTGCTCGCGACCGCCGTCGCCCAAGCCGGCGTGCCCGCGCTGGTCAGCGGTTCGGCGGTCGGCTACTACGGCGACGCGGGGCCCGTCGAGATCGACGAGTCCGCGCCCTCGGGCGGCGGCTTCCTCGCGGCGACGTGCCGGGACTGGGAGGCGGCCACCGCGCCCGCCGCCGAGGCCGGCGCCCGGGTCGTCACGGTCCGGACCGGTCTGGTCCTCTCCCCCTCCGGGGGCCTGCTGGCGATCATGCGGCCCGTGTGGAAGGCGTTCCTCGGGGCACGGGTCGGCAGCGGCGAGCAGTACATGCCCTGGGTCTCGCTGGACGACGAGATCGCGGGCATCCGTTTTGCCGTCGAGAACGCCGAGCTCCGCGGTCCGATCAACATGACGGGCCCCAGCCCCGTGACCAACGCGGTCTTCACCCAGACGCTGGCCCAGGCCGTCGGCAGGCCCGCGCCCCTGGTGATCCCGGGGCCCGTGGTGTCGACCCTCGCGGGCGACATGGGCAAGGAGATGCTGCTGTTCGGGCAGAACGCCGTGCCCCGCACGCTGCTCGACGCGGGCTTCACCTTCCGCCACCGCACCCTCGCGGACGCCCTCTCCGCCGCCGTGCACTGACCGCCACCTCGGCATCACCCGATCGAGCGGATACGCCGAGTGGTGGTACGTGCCGGATGGAGCACGCTGTGCGACGGGAACGGACCCGACGCCCCCGAGGTGCCGGTCCCGCGTCCCCTTCGTGGACCGCGGTCCTCGTCTCACGTGGAGTGCCCATGTGCGCCCGCACCATCCCTCTGCTGCGCCGGACGGGGCTCGCCCTGCTCGTCGCCACCGTGTCCGGGTCGAGCCTGGCCCTGGCCGCAGGCCCCGCCGTCGCCGCACCGGGCGCGGTCTCGGTGAGCAACGGCGACATCGGAGCGCCCTGCGCCCCGCTGACGTTCTGCCGCTTCGATCCCGCCGGCGCCCCCGGAGTCGAGGTCGTCGACACCCCGGGCGCGCAGTCGGGTGACGGCTACCTGCGGCTCAGCACACCCACCGCGGCCGACCGGGCCGCCGTGGCCATGCTGGGGGATGGGAAGCTCACACTCGGCGAGCTGGCCGCGGACCCGTTGGCGTACAGGACCTTCGTCGAGACGCCGGCATCGAGCCCGACCACCGCCGTGCCCTCGTTCACCATCGGGATCCTCAGCAGGAAGGTCCCGTACCCGGACGGGACGCCGCAGTTCACCGGGCTGGTCTGGGAACCGGTCTACACGGGAGCCACGATCACCCCCCGGACCTGGCAGTCCTGGTCGCCGTCCGGCGCGGCCTCGGGCTGGTGGGCGACGCGGGACGTCACCAGCACCGGCACCGTCAACAGGTTCGGCTTCGCGACCTACACGGCGTCGCTCCAGGACGTCGTCGCCGGTGTCGGCGCGGACGCGGTCGTGACCAACATCGGCGTCAACCAGGGACGCGGCCCCGCAGGCCTCGTCGCCGGTGTCGACCTCCTCACCTTCGGGGGCCGGACCTACGACTTCGAGAACCCCGTCACCGCGAAGGCGATCACCGCGACCGCCGGGAACGCGCAGTCCGCGGCCGCGGGCGCGGCGTTCCCCACTCGCCTCGCCGCGACCGTCACCGGTGGCATCACGAGGACCCGACCGGTCCCGAACACCCCGTGGTGTTCTCGGTGACCTCGGGCAGCGCCTCGTTCGCCGGGTCCCCGACGGCCACCGTGCAGACCGGCGCCGACGGCGTCGCGACCGCGCCCGCGCTCACCGCGGGCACCACCCCGGGCCCGGTGACCATCACCGCCACGAGCGCATCGGGGGCGTCCACCGAGGCGCTGGTCGGCACGACGTTCACCGCGACCGTCACCGCTGCCCCGCAGGCCCCGACGACCGACCTGACGGCGACCGTGTCCGCGCCGCCCACCGCCCGACCGGGAGCGTCCTTCGTGGCCACGGTGACCGTGACCAACAAGGGGACGGCCGCGGTCGCGAAGGCCTCGACCGCCGTCACGCTCGACGGGGGGCTCCTCGTGGTGGCCGCGCCGGGCAGCGCCGGGCCCGCGGCGGGCAGGTCGGTCGCCTTCGTCGACGGCCCGCTCGCGGTCGGGGCGTCGGTGACCCACCGGGTCACCGTGGTCGGAGCCGAGGTCGGGGCGGCCGCGGTGCGCGCCACGACCGGCTCGGCGGGCCCCGACGCGACGCCCGCGGACAACACCGCCACGGCCGCCGTCCGGATCGGCTGAGACCTGCGCCGCGGCCGTGCCGTCCGGGCGCGGCCGCGGCGTAGGCTGACCGGATGCCAAGTCGGGGAACCTCCTGCCGCCGCTCGCTCAACCCGGTCCGGGTGGACCTGCTCGGCACGGTCGACTATCTCGCCGCCTGGGAGACCCAGCGGGCCGCCGCCGAGGCGCGCCGCGCGGGCACCGGGCCGGACGTGCTCATGCTGCTGGAGCACCCGTCGGTCTACACCGCGGGCAAGCGCACCCGCCCCGAGGACCGGCCGACGGACGGCTCCCCCGTGATCGACGTGGACCGCGGCGGCCGGATCACCTGGCACGGGCCCGGCCAGCTCGTGGGCTACCCGATCGTCCAGCTCGCGGACCCGATCGACGTCGTGGCGTACGTCCGGCGGCTCGAGGAGGCCCTGATCGCGGTCTGCCACGGTCTCGGCCTCACCGCCGCGGGCCGCATCGACGGCCGGTCGGGCGTGTGGCTGCCCGCGGACGACACCCGTCAGGAGCGCAAGATCGGCGCGATCGGCGTCCGGGTGCAGGGCGGGGTGACCCTGCACGGGTTCTCGCTCAACTGCGACCCGGACCTCGAGGAGTTCGGTCGGATCGTGCCCTGCGGCATCGCGGACGCCGGCGTCACGTCGCTGTCCGCCGAGCTCGGCCGGGCCGTCGGCACGGACGACGTCCTGGCCGCCACCACGGACGCCGTCCTGCGCGCCCTGGAGGGCACCCTGCCGGTCACGGAGCACCCGGTCGAGCGCCGCGAGGTCACCGCACCGGGCCTGGACCTGCAGCTCCACCCCTCGCTGCACTGACCGTTCACAGCAGCGCGGCGGCGATCTCCTCCACGTGGTCCAGGTCGGCGAGGTCGAGGACCTGGAGGTAGACCCGCGTCGCGCCGGTCTCCGCCACCCAGTCACCGAGCCGGTCCCGCACCTGCTCAGGGGTCCCGGCGAGGCCGTTGTTCCGCAGCTCGGTCGCGTCCCGGCCGATCGCCGCGGCACGGCGCGCGACAGCAGCGTCGTCCGCCCCGAGGCAGACGACCTGGGCGACGGACCGCACGATCTCCTTCGGGTCCCGGCCGATCGCGGCGCAGGCGGCGTCGACGCGCTCGAACTGGGCCGCCACCGCGTCCGGCGCGGAGAAGGCCACGTTGAACTCGTTCGCGAACCGGGCGGCCAACTCGGGGGTGCGCTTCGGACCGTGCCCGCCGACGATCACGGGCGGACCCGGCCGCTGGACGGGCGTGGGCAGGGCGGGTGAGTCGGTGACCGTGTAGTGGTCGCCGGAGAACTCGTAGCGCTCCCCCTCCGGTGTGGCCCACAACCCGGTGATGATCTCCAGCTGCTCCTCGAGCCGGTCGAAGCGCTCCCGCAGCGGCGGGAACGGCACGGCGTAGGCGGCGTGCTCGGCCTCGTACCAGCCCGCGCCGAGCCCCAGCTCGACGCGCCCGCCGGACATCCGGTCCACCTGCGCCACGGACACCGCGAGCGGGCCGGGGTAGCGGAAGGTCGCCGAGGTCACGAGCGTGCCGAGGCGGATGCGGGAGGTCTCGCGGGCCAGCCCGGCGAGGGTCAGCCAGGCGTCGGTCGGGCCGGGCAGCCCGTCCACCGGCCCCATCGACAGGTAGTGGTCGGAACGGAAGAAGGCGTCGAAGCCCGCCGCCTCGGTCGTCTGGGCGACGCGGAGCAGGTCGGTGTAGTCCGCGCCCTGCTGCGGTTCGGTGAAGATCCGGAGTTCCACTAGCGTAGGTTCCCATGCCCCGCTGGACCGCCGCCGACATCGGGCCACTCGACGGGCGGACGGTGCTGGTCACCGGCGCCACCTCCGGCCTCGGCCGCGCCTCCGCCGAGATCCTGGTCGCCGGGGGCGCCCGGGTGCTCGGGACCGGGCGGGACCCGTCGCGGGTGCCCGCGGGCGTCGAGCCGGTGGAGCTGGACCTCGCCGACCAGGCCTCGGTCCACGCGGCGGCGAAGACGGTGCGCGAGCGCACCGACCGGCTCGACGTGCTGCTGAACAACGCCGGGGTGATGGGCACGCCGCCGACCGTGACCGTCGACGGTTTCGAGCTGCAGATCGCCACGAACCACCTCGGGCCCGCGGCGCTGACCTGGCTGCTGTTGCCGCTGCTGCGGGAGGGGCGGGTCGTGACCGTGTCCAGCCTGGCCCACCTCGGCGGCGGGCTGGACGTCGACGACCTGCACTTCCGCCGCCGCCCGTACCGGCCGGGGACGGCGTACTCGCAGTCGAAGCTGGCGAACCTGCTGTTCACGGCCGAGCTGCACCGCCGCGGCGTGTTCGCGGTCGCCGCGCACCCCGGCATGACCGACACCGACCTGCTCGGCGCCTCGTTGCGCACCCGCGGGATGGGGTGGCCGGCCGGGCCGGTCAACCGGGTCGTCTGCCAGCGGGTGGAGGTGGGGGTGCTCCCCCAGCTGTTCGCCGCCGTCGGACCCGCGCGGTCCGGGGACTACGTCGGGCCGCGTCTCGAGGTCCGCGGGTACCCCGCCCCGTCCCGTCGTTCGGCCGCGGCGCGGGACGCCTCCCTGGCCGCCCGACTGTGGGACGTGACCGAGGCGGAGACGGGGATCACGCCGGAGACGTAGCCGGCCTGCGGAGTCGACCATCGGCACCGATTCCGGGGCGTAGGCTGGTCGCCGTGACGATCGCTCCCGACGGCCGCAAGCTGCTCCGCCTGGAGGTCCGCAACGCGGAGACCCCCATCGAGCGGAAGCCGGAGTGGATCCGGACGAAGGCGCGGACCGGCCCGCAGTACACCGAGCTCAAGGGCCTCGTGCGGTCCGGTGGCCTGCACACGGTGTGCGAGGAGGCCGGCTGCCCCAACATCTACGAGTGCTGGGAGGACCGCGAGGCCACCTTCCTCATCGGCGGCGAGCAGTGCACCCGGCGCTGTGACTTCTGCCAGATCGACACCGGCAAGCCCGCGGACCTGGACCGGGACGAGCCGCGGCGGGTCGCCGAGTCCGTGCAGCAGATGGGGCTGCGGTACTCGACCGTCACCGGCGTGGCGCGAGACGACCTGCCGGACGGCGGGGCGTGGCTCTATGCGGAGACCGTCCGGCTGATCCACGAGATGAACCCGGGGACCGGCGTCGAGCTGCTGATCCCGGACTTCAACTCGATCGACGCCCAGCTGGACGAGGTGTTCGCCGCCCGCCCGGAGGTGCTGGCGCACAACCTGGAGACGGTGCCGCGGATCTTCAAGCGGATCCGCCCGGCGTTCCGCTACGAGCGGTCGCTCGAGGTGATCACCAAGGCCCGCGCTGCCGGGCTGGTCACCAAGTCGAACCTGATCCTGGGCATGGGTGAGACGCCGGACGAGGTCACCGAGGCACTGTCGGACCTGCACGACGCCGGCTGCGAGATCATCACCATCACCCAGTACCTGCGGCCGTCGAAGCGCCACCACCCCGTCGAGCGGTGGGTCCGGCCCGAGGAGTTCGTGCGCCACTCCGAGACCGCCGAGGAGATCGGCTTCGCCGGCGTCATGGCCGGACCGTTGGTGCGCTCGTCGTACCGCGCCGGGCGGCTGTACGCGCAGACCGTCGCGCACCGCGGCGAGGAGCTCTCCCCCGGTCTCGCCCACCTCGCCGCCGAGGCGCCCGCCGCGCAGGAGGCGCGGTCGCTCCTCGCGCGCGGTTAGGCCGTATCCTTCTGGACATGGCCGGCAAGCCCGACAAGGAGACCCAGAAGCGCCTCAAGGCGGAGAAGCGAGCGGAGAGCAAGCAGCGCCGTTCGCAGATCTGGCAGGCGTTCCAGATGCAGCGCAAGCAGGACAAGCTCCTGCTGCCGCTGATGATCGGGTCCGTCGTGGGTGCCGCCGTCGTGGCGTTCCTCATCGGGCTGATCTTCGGGATGGAGTGGATCTTCCTCCCGTTCGGCATCGTGATCGGTGCGCTGATCGCCGTGTCGATCTTCGGCCGCCGCGTGCAGCGCAGCGTGTACGCCCAGGCGGACGGACAGCCGGGTGCCGCGGGCTGGGCGCTGGACCAGATGAAGGGGCAGTGGCGCGTCACGCAGGGCGTGGCGGGCAACACCCACCTGGACGCGGTGCACCGGGTCATCGGCAGGCCCGGCGTGATCTTCGTGGCCGAGGGCGCCCCGCACCGGGTCAAGGCGCTGCTCGCGCAGGAGAAGAAGCGCACGGCGCGGGTGGTCGGCCAGACCCCGATCTACAACGTGATCGTGGGCAACGAGGAGGGCCAGGTTCCGCTCAAGGGCCTGCAGCGCCACCTGACGAAGCTGCCGCGCAACATCAGCACGAACGAGATGGACTCGCTGGACGCCCGCCTCGCCGCCCTGGGCAGCCGCGCCGCCGCCCTCCCCAAGGGCCCGATGCCCGCGGGCGCCAAGATGCGCAGCGTCCAACGCACCGTCCGCCGCCGCTGACCCTTCGGTGACGCTCGGGGTCCCCAAGCGTCGCTGAGTGGTGCTGGGGGTCCCCGAGCATCGTGAGCTGGTCGAGCTTGGGGACCCCGGGATTCGGAGATCGCCGCTTGGGGTCCCCGAGTCCACGTCGGCCGTCAGGGCCTAGCAGACCCGGCGTGCACCGGGGCCGGTTGTCCACAGGCGTGCGAATCATGGCGGTTGTCCACAGGTCACGACCGCGACCGGGCCTTGTCGTCGCCGCGTCGCGTCACGATGGGCACGTGAACCTGACCAGCTCGGATCGCGACCGAATCCGCGGCCTCTTCCCGGACGCCGTCGCCACCCGCGCCGAGCTGCTCGCGCTCGGGATATCCGCGTCGGCGATCACTCGGAGCTGCCGCGCAGGTGGACCATGGCGTGCACCGCTTCGTGGAGTAGTCCTCCTCGCCGACGCCGAACCCACTCCGCGTCAGCGCGCCCGCGTCGCGTTGGCGCACGTCGGGCAACCGTCCGTGCTGACCGGCGCCACCGCGCTGCGTTGCTACGGCCTGCACCACCCGCTCGCGGACGGCCGAACCGCCGTTCTCATTCCGCACGAGCGTCGCGTCGCGGGGCGCGGGTTCATCCACGTCGTGCGGACGAGGAGGATGCCGGTAGCGGTGATGCGGGACGGCCTCAGGCTCGCCCCACCCGCACGGGCGGTGGTCGACGCGACCTTCCCGCATCCCGAGTCCGACGCTGTCCGATCCGTCTTCGCGGCGGCTGTCCAGCAGCGGTTGTGCACCCCCGAGGAGTTGTCGGCCGAGGTGGCGTCCCTCCAGCGGCCGTACACCGCGGTCCCGCGTGAGGTCGTCGCCGAGGTCGAGGAAGGCGTCCGCTCCCCGGCCGAGGCTTGGGGGCGGCGAGCTCTGATCCGAGCCGGGCTCCCGGCTCCGCGATGGAACGTCGCGTTGCACGGCAGCGACGGCCGCCGTCTCGCGATCGTCGATGCCTGGTGGGACGACGTCGGTCTGGCCTGGGAGATCGACTCCCGTGCGTGGCACCTCCGCCCGGAGGAACACGATCGCGACACTCGACGCCAGTCCGCCCTCGCTGCGGCGGGCATCCCCGTTGTCCGCACCCGTCCCTACCGGCTTCAGCGCGAGCCGAACGCCGTCGTCGCCGAGCTCGCCGCCGCCTACCGCAATGCGTCGCGTCATCCCCGCCCCGCGGTTCGAGCCACGCTCTGGCGCCCGCCCGTCCCCGGCTGAGTCGGCCCCGGGCTCCGCGCGGCCGGCTGCCGGTTGGGGTCCCCAAGCGTCAGCCCCTGGCGCTTGGGGACCCCGAGTGCGGCGCGTTCCGATGTTCGGGGACCCCGAGCATCACTCCCTGGCGCTTGGGGTCCCCGAGCATCACCCACCGAGCGGCGGGCTCAGGCGCGGGAGCGGATCACGATCGTCTGGGTGGCGCGGTCGTGCCAGCCTCGACCGTCCGCGTCCCGGATCACGGCCGGGATCACCACACCCAGCAACACCGTCCGCAGGACCGCGCGGAACCCCACGGTCGGGGCCATGTCCACCCGCGCCACCCGGATCCCCAGCGCGACCATCCCCGGCGTCATGCCGAAGAGCGCGGTGGGCACGACGGTGACGACGAACCACACCAGCCACACCCACCACCCGATGGTGGTGCCGCCCAACGCGTCCATCCCGAGGATCGCCAGCGTGAGGGCGTAGGAGAGCAGCCAGTCGACGGTCACGCCCGCCAGCCGCCTGCCGAACCCGGCGACCGATCCCACGCCCGACTCCGGCACTCCGAACCGCTCACCCGGGTAGGACGACTCCGATCCGGAGGGTGAACCCGTCGTCCACGAGTCGAGGAAGCCGGCCATGAGGCCTACGGTAGTCGTCCCATGTGAGCGACGACGCGATCCGGTCCCGTTAACGCCTGTGAAACCTGCGAGTGATGAACGGGCAACACGGCGGCCATAGCGTCGCGACCACTGCCACAGGCCGAGAGAAGGAGCGACGCGAGCGTGTTCAGCAACTCCGAAGAGGTACTCAAGTACATCTCGGACGAGAAGGTCGAGTACGTCGACATCAGGTTCTGCGACCTGCCCGGCGTGATGCAGCACCTCACCGTCCCCGCCTCCACCGCAGGTGACCTGCTGGAGAACGGCGCCGCGTTCGACGGTTCGTCCGTCCGCGGCTTCCAGGCGATCAACGAGTCGGACATGGCCCTGCTGCCGGACTCCACCACGGCCCGTCTGGACCCGTTCCGGAAGCACAAGACGCTCAACATCAACTTCTTCGTCCACGACCCGATCACGGGCGAGCCGTACTCCCGTGACCCGCGGAACGTGGCCCGCAAGGCCGAGCAGTTCCTCGCGGCCTCGGGGATCGCGGACACCGCCTTCATGGCGCCGGAGGCGGAGTTCTACGTCTTCGACTCGATCCGCTTCGGCTCGAACCCCCACGAGACCTACCACCACATCGACTCCGCGGAGGGCTGGTGGAACACGGGTCGTGAGGAGGAGGGCGGCAACCTCGGCTACAAGGTCAACTACAAGGGCGGCTACTTCCCCGTCCCGCCGGTGGACCACTACGCCGACCTGCGCGCGGACATCGTCAGCGCGATGATCGGCATGGGCTTCGAGGTGGAGCGCGAGCACCACGAGGTCGGCACGGCCGGTCAGGCCGAGATCAACTACAAGTTCGACACGCTGCTGCACGCGGCGGACGACCTGATGCTGTTCAAGTACATCGTCAAGAACGTGGCGTGGCAGCAGGGCAAGACCGCGACGTTCATGCCGAAGCCGCTCTTCGGCGACAACGGCTCGGGCATGCACGTGCACCAGTCGCTGTGGAAGGACGGGCAGCCGCTCTTCCACGACGAGTCCGGCTACGGCGGGCTCTCCGACACCGCGCGCTACTACATCGGCGGCCTGCTGCACCACGCGCCGTCGCTGCTGGCGTTCACCAACCCCACGGTGAACTCCTACCACCGCCTGGTCCCGGGCTTCGAGGCTCCGGTCAACCTGGTCTACTCGGCGCGCAACCGCTCGGCCTGCATCCGGATCCCGCTGTCCGGCGACAGCCCCAAGGCCAAGCGCATCGAGTTCCGCTGCCCCGACTCGTCGGGCAACCCGTACCTGGCCTTCGCCGCGCAGCTCATGGCGGGCCTGGACGGCATCAAGAACAAGATCGAGCCGCCGGCCCCGGTCGACAAGGACCTCTACGAGCTCCCGCCGGAGGAGCTCAAGGACATCGCGCAGGTCCCGGCCTCGCTCGGTGCGGTCATCGACAAGCTCGAGGAGGACCACGACTACCTCCTCGAGGGCGGCGTGTTCACCTCGGACCTGATCGAGACCTGGATCTCCTACAAGCGGGAGAACGAGATCGACCCGCTGCGGCTGCGCCCGCACCCGTACGAGTTCGCCCTGTACTACGACGTCTGATCCACAGCAGAGCGGTCCGACCTGCGGGTACGCGGTCGGTCCGCGGTGGTGACGGCGACGCACCTGGCGACGGCCCGTCTCTCCCCTTCCGCGGGGAGGGCGGGCCGTCGCCGCGTCCGGACCGCCGCGGCGATGGGGCCCGCCGGCACCGGGATGAGCACGACCATGACCAGCACGGCCCCGCCCCTGCGCCCGTCGGAGTCGGCGACCGTGCTCGGGCGGCGCTCCGCGTGGGCACGGAGTGTCCTCACAGCGTCTCGGGCAACATCTCCGGCCGCGGGCGGGTCAGGGCCACACCCAGCAGGATCAGCGCCCCACCGGCCAGCTGGATCGCCGCGGGGACCTCGCCCAGCAACAGCCAGCCCGCGAGCGCCGACACCACGACCTCCAGCAGCGCGACGAGGGAGCCCCGCGCGGCGCCGATGCGACGGATCGCGAGCACTCCGGTCAGGTAGGCGAGGACCGTCGAGACCAGGATGAGCAGGATCGCGGTGAGGGCCCAGCCCAGGTCGGTCCCGGCGAGGACCACCTCGTCCGGCCGGGTCAGCACGATCGGCAGCACCCCGACCGCGCCGAGCACGGCCACCACCACCGTGCCGACGGCCATCCCGACACCCGCCAGCACCCACGGCGGGGTGTCCGATCCCGTCCGGTCGGCGAGCAGGAAGTAGCTCGCCTGGCAGACCGAGGCGAGCAGCCCCCACGCGAGCCCGACCGGGTCCACCGCCGTGCCCGACCAGATCTGCACGACGAGCAGCAGCCCGACGATCGCGGTCCCCGCCCCCACCAGCGTCCGGCGTGACGGCGGCTGCCGCCGCACCACCCACACCCACGCGATGACCAGCACCGGCCCGAGGTACTCGAGCAGCAGCGCGATGCTGACCGGCATGTACCGGACGGCGTTGAAGAACGCGACCTGCACCCCGGCCATCGCCAGGACGCCGTAGAGCACGAGCGCGGGCGCGTCCCGGCGGACGGCCGCGACCACCCCGGGGCGCAGCACCGCCAGCAGCACCGACACCACGACCGCCGACCCGCCGATCCGGACGAGTGCGGTGCCCGCGGACGACCAGCCTGCGTCGATCAGCGCCTTCGCGAAGGGGCCGGACAGCCCGAACGAGACGGCCGAGAGGACCGCGAACCCGAGCCCGACGGACGCGGCACGGAGCGCGGGATCCTCGGCGGCGGGGACCGCCTCACTCACCGGTGACGGCGACCAGCCCCGCGGCCTCGATCCCGGCGACGGCGGCCGCCTCGTCGTTCAGCGAGAGGTCTCCGGTGACCCCGACCGCGCCGAGCAGGGTGCCCTCGGCGTCCTCGACGAACACGCCGCCGGGCACGGAGAGGATCTTGCCGCCGGCCAGGGTCGCGACCGAGGTGAAGAACTCCGGCGAGTCCGCGGCCCGGGCGGCGATGGCGCGGTTGGTCATGCCCAGCGCCAGCACCCCGCTCGCCTTGGCCGTCGCCAGGTCGGGACGCAGGAAGCCGGAGCCGTCCTGCCGGGCGAGGGCGACGACCGCGCCGCCCGGGTCGAGGACGGCGACGGTCAGCGGGTTGAAGCCCTGCGCGGTGCCGTGCGCGAGGGCGGCGTCGACGATCGTGCGGGCCTGCTCCAACGAGATGCTCACCCCGCCACCCTCTCAGACCGCTTCCCCGGGACGCTCCGCTCCCTGGCCGGGGATTGAGGTCAGGTCACGCCCTGGTCCGCGGGCGCGGACGCGTCGATCGCCGGATCGTGCCGGGTCGACGTCGGCCCGCCCGACACCCAGGCGGCCGCAGGCTCCCGCCCCGGCGCGTGCGCGACGACCAGGTACTCGTCCCCGCGCGGGAGCCCGACCGCGTAGCGGCCGAGACCGTCGGCCCGGGTCGCGCCGAGCTGGTCCCCGGCCTGGTCGAACACGACGACCGACGCACCGCCCACCGGCTCCCCGCCCGTCCCGACGACACCGTGCACGCCGGGACCCTGCGGGATCTCGGGCGGGGTGTCGCGGTGCGGCTCCGCCGCAGGCGCGGCGTGCGCCCGGTGCGTGCCGCTGCCGGGCTCGCGCGCCAGGGCGCCCGACTCGGGAGCCTGGCTGTCGGACTCGCGAGCCTGGGTGTCGGACTCGCGGGTCGTGGGGTCGGGGGTGCGGCGGAGGCGGGTGCGGAGGCGCTCGAGCAGGACGTAGAGCACCGGGACGAGGACGAGGGTGAGCAGGGTGGAGCTCACCAGGCCGCCGATCACCACGATGGCGAGCGGTTGCGAGATGAACACCCCGCCGCCCGTGAGTCCCAGCGACATCGGCAGCAGCGCCATGATCGTGGCCACGGCGGTCATGACGATGGGCCGCAGCCGCTGCGCCGCGCCGTCCAGCACGGCGCCCTCGATCCCCCGCCCGGCCCTGCGGTACTGGTTGACCAGGTCGATCAGCACGATCGCGTTCGTCACGACGATGCCGACGAGCATGAGCATCCCGATCAGCGCGGGCACACCGAGCGGGGTCCCGGTGAGCAGCAGCAGCCCGATCGCGCCCGTCGCGGCGAAGGGCACCGACACGAGCAGGATCAGCGGCTGCACCAGGCTGCGGAAGGTCGCGACCATGACCAGGTAGACCACGGCGATCGCGGCGAGCAGGGCCAGGCCGAGCTGGGCGAACGCGTCGTCCTGCTGGGTCGACACGCCGCCGATCTCGGCGGTCGCCCCCGCGGGCAGGCTCAGCCCGTCGACGGTCTCGCGCAGGGACCGGGTGGCGGCACCGACGTCGTCGCTCGCGGGGCGGGCGGTGACGGTGGCCGAGCGGGTCCCGTCGGTGTGGGTCACGACGGGCGCAGTGGAGGTCTCCGTGACCTCGGCGATCTCGGCGAGGGTCGTCCGGCCGACGGGCAGCGCCCGCAGCGACGGCACGTCCGTCGGCGGCTCCCCCGCCCGCACGACGACGGCCTGCTCCACCCCGTCGACCGTCAACCTGCCGATCGTCGAGCCCCGCAGCGCGGCGGACACGGTCTGACCCACCTGCGCCTCGGTCAGCCCGGCGGCGGCCGCCGCCCGCCTGTCCACCCGGACGTCCACGGTCGGCTGGGCGGCGGCCAGGTCGTTGCGGACGTCCCCGACCCCCGGGATCCCGGCGACGGCCTGCTGCACCTGCTGCGCGGCCGCGGCCAGCACCTGCGGGTCCTCTGCGCGCACCGCGACCTGCAGGTCGCTGCCGCCGAGCCCGCCCTGGCCCGCGGCCACGGTCAGCTCGCCGACCCCACTGAGCCCGGCGACGCGGGTGCGCAGGTCCTCCTGGACGGCGGTCGAGTCGGCGCCGTCGGCGAGGGTGATCGAGAAGCGGGTCGGGCTCACCCCGGAGGAGCCCCCGGGCGGCCCGAACGTGCGCCCGCTCGACCCGACGGTGACCTGGTAGCTCTGCACGCCCGGCGTCGCGCGGACGACGTCCTCGACCCGGCGCGCCGCGGCGTCCGCCTGCGGGAGCCCGGTGCCGGGTGGCATCTCCTGGCTGAGCGAGACCGTGTCGCCGCCCGCGTCGCCGAGGAAGTTGGTGGTCAGCTGCGGGACCAGCGCGAGGGTGCCGCCGAGGATCAGGACCGCGATCAGCAGCGAGACCACGGGCCGCCGGATCGCCGCCCGCAGGACGGGCAGGTACCCGCGCTGCATCCGGGTCGGCTCCTCGTGGTCCCCCGGACCGCGCACCGCCCCGCCCGCAGCCGAGGCCTTCCGCCGCCGCCCCCGCAACACCGCCGCGGCCAGCACCGGCACCACGGTCAGCGAGACGAGCAGCGACGCCAGCAGTGCCGCGGTGACCGTCACGGCGAAGGGCCGGAACAGCTCCCCCACCTGGCCGCCGACCAGCCCGATCGGCGCGAACACGGCGACCGTGGTGATCGTCGAGGCGGTGATCGCCCCCGCCACCTCGCGCACCGCGTCGACCACCGTCGCCGCGCTCGGCCTGCCCTCGCCGACGTGTCGGGTGATGTTCTCGATGACGACGATGGAGTCGTCCACCACCCGCCCGATCGCCACCGTGAGCGCGCCGAGGGTGAGGATGTTGAGCGTGTAGCCGCCGACGTCCAGCACGATCATGGTGATCAGTACGGACAGCGGGATGGAGATCGCGGTGATCAGCGTGGCCCGCACGTTCAGCAGGAACACCAGGATCACCAGGACCGCGAAGAGCAGACCCAGCAGGCCCTCGGTGGTGAGGTCGTCCACGGACTGCTGGATGAACGGCGCCTGGTCGAACACCACCGTGACCTGGGCGTTCCGGGCCGCGCCGCCGAGGGAGTCGACGATGCGGGGCAGCGCCGCGCGCACCTCGTCGGACACCGCGACGGTGTTCGCGTCGGGTGTCCTGGTGACCCCGATCCCGATGCTGGGCGCACCGTTGGTCCGGGTGTAGGCGGTCGCGGGCGTGGGCTGGGAGCTCACGGTCGCGATGTCACCCAGCCGCACGGGCGCCGCGCCCACCCCGGTCGTGCTCCCCCCGGCCGCGCCACCGGCCGCCGCCCCACCCGAGGCGGCCCCACCCGACGCAGCCCCACCCGTAGCGGCCCCACCCGTAGCGGCCCCACCCGACGCAGCCCCACCCGAGGCGGCCCCGGCTCCCCCCGTGGACGCTCCCGCGGCACCGCCGCTCACGTACAGGTCCGCGACCTGCTCCACCGACGTGATCGGCGACCCCACCTCGACCGACAGCGGCGCCGTGTCCGGCGTCAGCTGTCCCGCGGGCACCCGCACGCCGTTGGCCTGCAGCACGGACGAGATCGACGCGACCGAGACACCCCGCGCCGCGGCGGCGGCCGGGTCGACGTCGATCACGACCTGTTCGGTGGCGAGCCCGGAGAGGGTGACCCCGGAGACCCCGTCGAGGCCCTGCAGGAACGGCTGGACGTCCGTGCGCAGCACCTCGGCGATGCGGTCGGCCCCGAGGTCCGACGACACCGCGAGCTGCAGCACCGGCAGCGAGTCGATGCCCCCGGTGACCACCTGCGGCGTGACGTCCGCGGGCAGCGTCACGCCCTGGAGCGCCCGCTGGGCGCGGGAGGTCAGGTCGGCGACGTCGGTGCCGTACTCCAGCTCCAGGGTGACCACGCTGGAGCCGGTGGTGCTGGTCGATCGGGTGCCGGTGACCCCGGTGAGCGCGCCGAGCGCCTGCTCGACCGGAGTGGTCACCTGCTCCTCGACGACCCCCGGCGACGCCCCGGCGTACGGCGTGACCACCGTCGCGACCGGCACGTCCAGTGACGGGAACAGCTCCTGGCGCAACGACGTCGTGCTCAGCACGCCGAACGCGACGAGCAGCACGGTGACCAGGCCGACGAGGGCCCTGTTGCGCAGGCTGAGACGGGCGAGCCGGGTCACTCACAGCACCTTCCGACGGGAGGTCACGAGTAGACCCGGCCGCACGCCGTCGGGCGAAACCGAAGCCTGAGGGAAACCTGAGGTCAGGCCGCTCGGCTCAGCCGGAACAGCGGGATGGTCCGGATGCCCTTGGTCTTCTCGGCGTAGTCACCGAAGCCGGGGTTGGTCTCGACGATCTTCTCCCACAGCGAGTCCCGCGCGTCGCCGGTGATCTCCGACGCCTCGACGGTCGCGCTGTCGACCCCGTCCGCGGTGGCGATGTCCGCCGCGATCTGGGGGTTGGCCTTGAGGTTGTGGTACCAGGCGGGGTGCGACGGCGCGCCCGCCGCGGACGCGACGATCACGACGTCGTCGGAGTCCGTGAAGTACACGAGCGGGGTGGTCCGGACCTCGCCGGACTTCGCCCCCCTGTGGTGGATGAGGATCATCGGCGCGCCCTCGAAGGGCGGGCCGACCTTGCCGTCGTTCTCGCGGAACTCACGGATGACGCGGGCGTTGAAGTCCTCGGGCACTGACACGGTCCTCTCGGGTCGATCACGAGCTAGCCGAACACGATCCAGGCGGCGGCGCCGGTAGCCGCCAGTCCCGTCAATCCGAACACGACGGTCCACATTCCGCCCGGTAGGTGGGTGATGGCCGCGAGCTGGTCGGCGTCGGAGGTGGTGGTCCGCCTGCGGCGGCGCGACCGCTGCAGCTCCCGCACCGCCCGCAGGCCCCCGAACAGCAGGAACCAGCACAGCGCCGCCGCGAACCCGGCCTGCCACTGCGGCGGCGCCCACCAGGCCACGGCGCCCAGGACCGCGCCCGTCACGAGCACGACGAACGCGCCGAACGCGTTCCGGATGTGGATCAGCGTCGCGACCAGCAGCCCGACCCCGAGCCAGAGCAGCACGTCCGAGTGTCCGGCGGCGACGAGCGCGGCGCCGCCGAGCCCGAGCAGCGGCGGGAAGACGTACCCGGCGAAGAACATCAGCACCACGCCGGGTCCGCGGCCCGCGCCCGTCGAGTGCGTGACGCCGGAGGTGTCCGCGTGCAGCCGGATGCCGGTCAGCCCGCGCCCGACCAGCACCGCGACCAGCGCGTGCCCGCCCTCGTGGGCGATGGTCACGACGGTGCGGGTCATCCGCCAGCTCAGCGTCCACAACACGACGAGGAGCGCCGCGCCCGCCGCCGCCAGCTCGGCGGGACGAGCGGTGAACCCGTCGAGCACGGTCTGGATCTCCGATGGCACCACGCGGAGGAGTCTCCCAGGAGGGCGTGACCCGCCGGCGACCGGAGACTCCGAGGTGGTTCCCGTGACGGTCCGGACCATCGGCGGGCGCGCCTGCCGGACGACCCCGTCAGGCCCCGGGCGGGGGCAACTCCACCCACCCCTGCGGGCCCGGCACGGCCGCGGCGGGCGCAGGCCCCCACGACCCCCGCGCGTACTCGAGGGGCTCGTCGGCGGCGTCCAGGATCGGCCCGACGATCCGCCAGGCCTCCTCGATCGTGTCCATCCGCGCGAAGTGGGCGGGGTCGCCTGCCAGCGCGTCGGCGAAGATCCGTTCGTAGGGCTCGTGCATCGCGCCCAGGACCTGCCGGAAGTCCGCGGCCACGGGGATCTCCACCGGGACGTCGCCCGCGCCGGGCCGCTTCGCCAGCAGGGTGAACGTGACCCCGGCGCCTGCCTGCAGGCGCAACCGGATCCGGTCCGGCCGCTCGACCCCGAACAGCGGGCGCGGTGGCGGCTTCAGCACCGCGACGACGTCCAGCACCGTGACCGGCAGCTCCTTGCCCGCGCGCAGGTGCACCGGCACCCCCGACCACCGCCAGTTGTCGACGTGGAACGTGGCGGCCACGTAGGTCTCCGTCGTCGAGTCCGCGGCGACGCCCAGGGTGTCGAGGTAGCCCGCGTACCGGCCGCGCACCACCTCGGCGGGGTCCAGCGTGCGGACCGCGCGCAACAGGGCGTGCTTGGCGTCCCGCTGGTCGTCCGCGGCGTCGCTCAGCGGGGCGTCCATCAGCAGGTAGGCCATGACCTGCAGGAGGTGGTTCTGCACGACGTCGCGCACCGTGCCGACGGCGTCGTAGAACGAGCCGCGGTCGGCGACGTCGAAGTCCTCGGCCATGGTGATCTCGATGCGGTCGATCCACTGCCTGCTCCACAGGGGTTCCAGCAGCGTGTTCGCGAACCGCAGGACCAGCAGGTCCTCGACGGGCTCCTTGCCGAGGAAGTGGTCCACCCGGAACAGCTGGTCCTCGGAGTAGTGCGTGGCGAGCAGCGCGTCGAGCGCCTCGGCCGAGGCCAGGTCGTGCCCGAACGGCTTCTCGACGACCAGCCGCGCGCGCTCCGCCAGCCCGACGGCGGCGAGCCCGTCCGCCACGGTTCCGAACAGGGACGGGGGCACGGCGAGGTAGTGCACCGCGAAGGCCCCGTCGGGCACGGCCTTCGCCAGCGCGGCGAATGTGCCGGGGTCCGCGTAGTCCCCCGCGACCAGGTGCGTCGCGGCCTGGAGCCTGCCCAGGACCGCGGCGTCGACGTCCGGGATCGCAGCGTGGACGCTGTCGGCGACGTGCCCGCGCAGCTTCTCGTCGTCCCAGTCGGTGAGCGCGACCCCGACCACCGGCACCGTCAGCTCGCCGCGCTCGGTCAGCCGGTAGAGCGCGGGCAGGATCTTCTTCCTGGCCAGGTCCCCGGTCACACCGAACAGGACCAGGACGTCCGCCGGGGTGCTCACGAGCCCGACTTCTCGAGGTGCCCGCCGAAGCCCAGCCGCTGGGCGGACTCGACCTTGTCCGCGAACAGCTCGCTGCCCCGCGAGGCGAAGCGGCTGTAGAGCGCGGCGGTGAGCAGCGGCGCGGACACGCCCTCCTCGATCGCGGCGATGGAGGTCCAGCGGCCCTCGCCGGAGTCCGACACCCGCCCGGCGAACTGCTCCAGCCCCGGATCGGACCGCAGCGCCTCCGCAGTCAGGTCCAACAGCCACGACCCGACGACGCTGCCGCGCCGCCACACCTCCGCGACGGCCGGGAGGTCGATGCCGTCGAACGGGTAGTACCGCGGCTCCCGCAGGGGTGCGGTCTCCGCGTCGACCTCGGCCGCGCGGACGCCGACGCCTGCGTTCCTGATGATGTTCAGACCCTCGGCGTAGGCGCCCATCAGCGCGTACTCGATGCCGTTGTGGACCATCTTCACGAAGTGCCCGGCGCCGGACGGTCCACAGTGGAGCCAGCCCTGTTCGGCGGGCGACGGGTCGCCCGTCGCGCCGGGGGTGCGCGGCGCCGCGTCGACGCCCGGGGCCAGCGCGGCGAACACCGGCTCGATCCGCGACACCGCGCGGTCCGGCCCGCCGATCATCAGGCAGTAGCCGCGCTCGAGGCCCCAGACGCCGCCGCTGGTGCCGCAGTCGACGTAGTCGATCCCCTGCGCGGCGGCGGTCTCGGCGCGGTCGATGTCGTCCCGGTAGGAGGAGTTGCCGCCGTCGACGATCGCGTCCCCGGGGTCGAGCAGCCCGAGCAGCCCGGTGACGGAGTCCCCGGTGATCGCGGCAGGCAGCATGAGCCACACCGTGCGGGGCGCCTCCAGGCCCCCGACCAGCTCCTCGACGGACCCGGCCCCGCGGGCGCCCTCGGCGACCAGTCCGGCGACGGCCTCGGCCGAGACGTCGTACACGTGGCACTCGTGGCCGGCCCGCAGCAGCCTGCGGACCATGTTGGCCCCCATCCGGCCCAGCCCGATCATCGCGATCTGCATCGACAGCCCCCTCCGCGCGCCGGCCGCACGGCTGGGCCGGCTTCCACTGGAGCCACTCGGTGGTGCGGGGGCCGGTGTTAATCCCGACGCCCGGTCAGCGCGAGCCCCACACCCATCCCGACCAGCACGAGCCCGCCGGTCCCGCCCAGCGCGCGCAGCCGCCCGGGGCTGGTCGCGAACCAGTCCCGCGCCGCGCCCGCGGCGAGGCCCCACGCCGAGTCCAGCACCGCCGCCGTCGCGCAGAAGAGGAGCCCGAAGACCAGCAGCTGGGCGGCGGGGTGCGGGGCGTGCGGGCCGAGGAACTGCGGGAGGACGGCGGCGAAGAACACCAGCGCCTTGGGGTTGGTCAGTCCGACGACCACCCCCTGCAGGAACACCCGCCGGTCCGCGGGCACCGCCGGGGCCCCGAGCGCGGTCACCAGGTCGCCGCGGCGCCGGAAGGTCTGCACGCCCAGCCAGACGAGGTAGCCCGCACCCGCGAACTTGATCACGGTGAAGACCGTGGCGGACGCGGCGGCGATCGCCCCGAGGCCCGTCGCGACCAGGACCACCAGGATCGCCACGCCCGCGGTGTTGCCCGCGACGCTGGTCAGCGCCGCGCGCCTGCCGTGCGCGAGCGCCCGCCCCACGATGAACAGCACGCTCGGTCCCGGGATGAGCACGAGGACCAGCGACGCCGCGAGGAACGCCAGGATCGCGCCGGTGGAGGGCATCCGCGGACGGTAGCCCCGGATCCTCCGGCGCCACCAGGTATTTCCACTGTGTCCCGGTGATCGCTATCCTCCGGCGCGTGTTCGGCATGATCCGGCCCTGCCGGCACACCCTGTCCCCCGCCCTGCGCACCGAGTGGATGGGCCACCTCTGCGGCCTCTGCTACGCCCTGCGGGACGACCACGGCCAGGCCGCCCGGCTCGCCACCAACTACGACGGGCTGCTGATCTCCGTCCTGCTGGACGCGCAGGCCCCCGCCGGGCGGCGCACCGCCGGTCCGTGCCCGTTGCGCGGGATGCGGCGGCAGTCCGTCGCGACGGGTGAGGGCGCCCGCCTGGCGGCCACCGTCTCGCTGATCCTGGCCTCCGCCACCCTGGCCGACCACGCCGCGGACGGGGACGGCCCGTACGCCCGCCGCTCGGTCGCCGCGGCGGCCCGACGGGTGGCGGGCGGCTGGTCGCGCCGCGCGGCGGGCACCGCAGCGGACCTGGAGCTGAGCTCGGCCGTCCTGCTGGACGCGGTCGCCCGCCAACCCGGGCTCGAGCGCTCCGGGAGCTCCCTGCTGACCGTCACCGAGCCCACCGAGACCGCCACGGCCGCCGCGTTCGCGCACACCGCCGTGCTGGCCGGGTGGCCGGACAACGCCGCACCCCTCGCCGAGGTCGGCCGCCTGTTCGGTCGGCTGGCCCACCTGCTGGACGCCGTCGAGGACCTCCGCGCGGACGCCGCCACCGGCGCGTGGAACCCCCTCGCAGCCACCGGAACCGACCTGACCGCCGCCCGCGCCCTGGCGGACGACGCCGCCCTCGGGGTCCGACTCGCCCTCGACGAGGTGCGCTGGTCGCGGCGGCGCCTCGCGCACCGGCTGCTGGTCCACGAGCTCAACCGCTCCATCGGCCACGCCTTCGCCCACGCCGCCGCCGACCCGGACGAGGACGGCAGCACGAGGAGGAAGCGGGGCAGGGCCCCCCGCCACGGCCCGCAACGCGGTCTGGTCCCCGGCTGCGCCGCCGCCGTGGGCCTGTTCTGCACCTGCCGGATGTGCTGCGCGGACACCTTCCCCCACCCCTGGACCGGCGAGCCGGTCGAGGGCTGGTGCCGCAACGAGACCTGCGAGGGCGTCTGCGACTGCACGGACATGAGCTGCGACTGCTGCGACTGCTGCGGGGACTGCGACTGCTGCTCCTGCGACTGCAACTGCTGACCCCGCGAGTCCCCCACTCCCGACACGCGGGTCCCCCACTCCCGACACGCCGGTCCTCCGCATGAGCGAGTCCTCCGGTGGCGTCACGGCGGAGCTGCTGACCTGCGAGCTGCCCGGCTGCACGAACGTCATGGAGTACTCCGGGGTCGGGCGGAAGCCGAAGTACTGCGGGCAGACCGTCGACGGTGTCCCGCACACTCGGCTCACCGCCCACAAGGTGGCGAACGGTCAGTTGACGCTGCCCGCGCCCGGTTCCCGGGGCGGAACCGACGGCGAGACGGCGAACACCCGGCCGGTGTCGTTGGCGCGGATGACGATGGAGGCCCTGCGCGACGAGGTGGCCACGACCATCGGCGACCACGAGCAGCGCATGTCCGGGCTGCTCGCCCGGTTCGGGGATGCCCTGGCGTCGGCGACCGACCCGGACGCCGCGCACGCGGAGGTGACCGCGGCACACCGCGAGGCTCGCGCCCAGGTCGATGCGGCCGAGGCCGCGCGGGACCGTGCCGTGACCGCCGCGCGCACCGCGGTCGCGGAGACCGAGGCCGAGCGTGATCGGTCCCGCGCGGACCTCGTCCGGGTCACCGAGGAGCTGGAGGACACCCAGTCCCTGCTCGCCGAACGAGACACGGAGCTGGAGCAGGCCCGTCAGGAGTTCTATGCCGCCCGCGGGGAGGGTGAGCGGCTCCAGATGGAGCTGACCGGGGCCAAGGCCGAGATCGAGCACCTGGAGCGCCGCCTCGGCGAGGAGCAGCAGGAACGCGCCGAGCTCAGCCGACGCACCGATGTCGCCGAGCAGCGCGCCGATCGGATGGACCGGGCGAACCAGACCTGACGACGCAGCTCGATTCCGCTCGGGACGACGCCGCCCGTCAGCGCGAGACCGCCTCGGAGCTGCGAGCAGAGGTCGCCACCGCGAAGGCCACCACCTACGGGCTGCGCGAGCAGCTCGCCGCCGACCGGGCCCACGCCCCAGCAGCGCGTCGACGACGCCAACGCCCGCGCCGCCGCACAGGCCGAGGACCTCCAAACCCGCCACGAGCGCGACCTCGCCGCACTGCGCGAGCAGCTCGACGCCGCCACCGCTGGGGTGGATGCACCCGACTCCCCCACTCCGGCGAGGCGCGGGAGGCGACCTCGCGCGACCCGCGGTGCTGGCACCGCAGCATCCACCGAGACCCCGCCTGCCGGTGACACCGCCTCGGACAACGACTAGCCACGGTCATCGGACCTGGGAGAGGTGGTCGGTGATGTCCGTGCAGCCCCGCAGCCCGAAGGTGAGCAGCGGCCGCTGCTCGTCGCCGCCCTGGTCCGCGCTCACCGCGAGACCCAGGTCGAGCCCCCTCCGCTGCGCTCCGGCCGCGCGCGGGCCGCCTTCGGCGAGCCCGCCACGACGCCCAGCCCGCTCGGCTGTCGCGGTCTGACCGGGCACCGGGAGATCTCGATCATCATGTCCGGCTCGGGCGGGAGCTTCGGTTAGGCTGTGCTTATCCGTCGAGATCGAGAGCCCGGGAGCCGTCGATGACAGCCACCACCGCCGTACCGCAGGCCCACCGTCTGGGCCCGGATCTGAGGCCGGGTCTGTCGTCGGACGAGGTCGAGCGACGCTGGGCGGCGGTGGTGGTGGACGAGCTCGGACGTCGCGGGTTCCTCGCCGGGCTCGCGGGTGCGGCGGTCCTCGCGGCGGGCTGTGGCCGACCCGACTCGACCGAGGCGGCAGGCGGCGGCTCCGACACCGTCCGGGCGGAGACCCCGTTCGGTACGTTCGACGTGCCGCTCGCTCCCCAGCGGGTGATCGTCCTGGAGGGCCGCCAGGACCTGGAGACGGCGGTCGTGTTGGGCATGCCGCGCCCGGTCGGGCTCGGCGACAACGCGGTCGACGCGCAGGGGCGCACGGCGGCGTTCGTGGGCTTCGATGCCGAGGGCATCGAGCTGATGCCGGGCGGCCAGGTGAACCTCGAGATGGTGGCGGCGCTGCGACCCGACCTGATCATCGGGCGGGCGAGCAACATCGAGCCCGTGGCCGCCGAGCTCGCCCGGTTCGCGCCCCTGGTGCCGGTCGAGGTCGACGAGACGACCTGGCGTCCGGACCTGGAGGCCGCGGGGCGGTGGACCGGACGCAGCGATCGGGTCGCCGCCGCGATCGCACGCTACGAGGAGTCCGTCCGGGCCTTCCGCGACCGGCACGCCGCGGCACTCGCGCAGGCCGCGGTCGCGGTGCTGCAGCCCGGGACGGACGGGGCCTGGTACAGCTCGCCGTCCGACGGATTCCTGCTGCAGGGCCGGACCCTGCGTGACCTCGGCGGGAGGCCGGTGCCCGCGATCGAGGAGGTCGCCCCCTCCACACCCGGCGGTATGTCGGAGTTCAGTGGCGAGCAGTTGGGTCTGCTCACCGAGGCCGACGTGCTCCTGGTCGCCTCCTTCACCGAGGAGCAGCGTGCCGGTCTGGAGAGCAGCCCGCTGTGGTCGCGGCTGCCCGTCGTGCGGGCGGGTCGGGTCGTGCACACCGACATCCGTACGAACCGCGGCTCCGTGCTCGCGGCGAACGAGTGCGTCCGGCTCTGGGACCAGGCGTACTCATTGCTCGGCTGAGGTCATCCGCTCCTCGCCCCGGTCGCCGCCCGGTCGCAGTCGACCACCGTCGAGCCGCAGCTCGCGGTCGCACCGGGCGACGGTGTCCGCCCGATGCGCGATCACCAGCACGGCACGGCTCTCCCGCACACGGTCCAGCGCCGCGTCCACGTGTGCGGCGACCGCGGGGTCGAGGGCGGAGGTGGCCTCGTCCAGGATCACCGCCGCGGGGTCGGCGAGCAGCACCGCGGCCAGGACGACGAGCTGGGCGTGCCCGTCGGGGAGCGCAGCGGTGTCGTCGTCCGGCCGGACGCGGTCTCCGGTGATCTCGGTCAACGCCGCCTCGATCGCAGCATCGGTGGCCGCGGGGGCGATGAGCGCCAGGACGTCGCGCACCGTGCCGGGCAGGCGCAGTCCTTCCTGCGGGACGAACAGCACGCGCCTGCGCAGGTCGGCGGGGTCCGCCTCGCGCAGGTCCACGCCGCCGAAGCGGACGGCGCCCACGTCGGGGTCGATCCAGCGGACCAGCAGGCGCGCCACTGTGGACTTCCCGACGCCGGTGGGCCCGGTCAGGGCGACACGTTCTCCCGGGCGGACCCGCAGCGTCACGTCGTCGAGGACCGGTCTGCCCGCCGAGTAGCCGAAGCCGACGCCGTCCATCTCCAGGTCCCCGCGCTCCGGCAGCGGTCGGGAGGCCCCAGCCGAAGGCACGTCGGGGGTGTGCGCGTCGGCGATGCGGCGCAGTGCCACCGAGGCCGCCTGGAGCAGGTCCACCCAGGTCGAGAGCTGACGCAGCGGGCCGAACACCTGCCCCAGCGCAAGGGCGAAGGTCGCCACGACACCGAGCCCGATCCCGCCGTTCATCGCCATGGCCCCACCGATGCAGACCACCGCGACCACGACTAGGCCCTCGACGCCGACGAGCAGCGGGAAGAAGCGGTTGCGGGCGCGCATCGCCCGGTACTCGGCGTCGAGATAGGCCCGATGACCCGCGGCGAGCGCGGCACGTCGGTCCGCGTCGCGGCCGAAGACGACGGCGGCGTCCGCGCCGTTCAGATCCTCGACGAGCCGCCCGACCGTCGCCGCGAGCTCGCGGCGCTGGTCGGTGTAGGCGGGCCGGGAGACCCGCCGGAACCGGATCCCGGCGAGCACCACGAACGGCACGCCCAGCAGGGCGACGGCGGTGAGCAGGGGCGACAGGGACAGCATGACGACCATCGCCCAGGCGAACAGCGCGACCGCCGCCACGACCTCCGGGACCGCCTCGCGGAACGCCGAGCGCAGGGCCTCGATGTCGACGGTGAGCGCCGCGAGCGCCGCACCCGGGGCCCCGCGCTCGAGCCGCAGGGGGTTCTGCCCGATCACCGCGACATGGGTGTCGCGCCGGGCTGCGGCGACAACGTCCTCGGCGATCCGCTGCGACACCACGGTCCGCACACCGACCAGCACCGCTGCGACCGCACCAGCCGCCCCGGCTACCACGACCAGGGGCACCACGGCCATGACGGGCTCGCCCGCGGCGAGCCGGTCGACCACCCGACCGATCACCAGCGGTGTCGCCGCACTGGCCGCAGCGCCCACCAGGACGACCACCGCGAGGAACACGGCGCGGACCACCGATCCCCTCGCCCACCGGCACACCGACCGCCGCGGGCCCACCGCCACGCTCACCAGGTCATCTCCTCGGCGCGGCCGATCGCACGCAGGTCGACCGCGCGGTCCGCGAGCTCAGCCGTCGACGGGTCCGTGGTCAGCACCAGGGTCGTCCGGCCACGGTCACGCAGCCCGGCCAGCACGGCCGTGGCGGTCGCGGGGTCCACGGCAGCGGTCGCGTCGACACAGATCAGCACGGTGGGATCGGCGAGCAGGGCCCTGGCCAGCGCGAGTCGCTGGCGCTGGCCACCGGACAGGCTGGTGGCCCCGGCGGGAAGGCCCGTCTGGAGGCCGTCGGCCAACGAGTCCACGACCTCCGCCGCACCGCTGCGGGCCAGGGCGACGGCCAGGTCACCGGCCGGGGCGTCCGGGCGGGCGAACACCACGGACTCACGGACCGTCCCCGAGAACAGGAACGACGAGCGCTCGACCACCACCACCTCGTCGGACGGCTTCCCGGTCACGTCCGTCCCGTCGAGCAGGACCCGCCCACCAACCGGCACGCGGCGCCCGGCGAGGATCTCAGCGAGCCCGGCGAGGTCGTCGTCGACCCCGCCGAGCGCGGCGACCACCTCGCCGGGGCGGACGTCGAGGTCCACCGGCCGAAGACCATTGCCGGTCACCCCCGACACGCGCAGGTGCCTGCCCGCGGGCCCGGCGGACGGCAACGACGGTGCCGCCGTTCGCGGTCTCGGGGGCGGGACGGCCGACGCGAGCCGCGCGGCCGACGCGAGCGTCCCCCGCGCCTGGGCGAGGAACACCCCGATCTGTGACAACAGCGGACCGAGGTAGATCACGTAGGTCACCGCGGCGAGCAGCTCGCCGACGCTGAGCGCGCCCGCGGTGAGCAACCCGGCCCCGACCAGCAGCACGAGGACCACCGCGGCCACGCGCAGGAGCTCGACGACCGGCAGCAGCAGCGCACGCAGCCTGCCCACGCGCAGACCGTTCCGCCGCGCCGTCTCCACCACCGCGTCCCACCGCAGGTGTAGGGGACCCGCTGCGTTGAGGCCGTGTACCGCCCGGATCTGGCTCAGCTCGGCCTCGGCCGACGTGGCCAGGGCGGCGGTCGAGCGTTGCTGGGTCTCGGTCACCGCCTCCAGCCGCCGGCTCCACCACCAGAACACGACGCCGACCGGCAGCAACGGCAGCAGCACCGCCGCGGCGAGGAGCGGGTCGATCACCGACAGCGCGACCGTCACCGCAGCAGTTGAGGTCAGGCACGCCACCGTGGACGGGGTGAAGTCGATCAGGCCGGTGACCGCCTCGACGTCCGACGTGGCTCGGCTGACCACATCGCCGGGCGCTCGCCGCCGTGTCCCCGGGTCCGCGCGGTGCACCCGCCGCAGCAGGTCCTCGCGCAGCCGCAGGGAGACTTCGACGGCGGGGATGATGGCGAACCGGTGCCGCAGCGCCGTCAACGTCATCTCGACCACGCACAACCCCACTAGGACCGCGGACCACAGCCCCAGCCGCCACGGGTCCCGGCCGAGGATCCCGTGGTCCACCGCCGCCGCGATGACCAACGGCGCCAGGACCTGCACGCCCTGCCAGCCCACACCGAACACCCAACCCGCCAGCACCGCCCGGCCGCGGAGCCGGTAGGCGTCGACGAGCACGCCGAACCCCGAGCGGGGCCGGTGCTCGACCGTCACCGCCATCAGTGACCGTGCTCGTGGTCGCGGGCGAGGACGAGTGGCCGTTCGCGAGCAGGCACCCGCGGGCAGGTGGCACAGGCGCGCCCATGGTCGACGACCCGGAACAGGTAGCAGCAGCACGCCCGGGTCATGCACACGTGGTCCCGCCCGAGCACGTCGGTCACCACGTCCATCGACGTCGTCCCACGCTCGGCGACCCCGCCGGACAGCAGAAGCCCTGCGTCGCGCAGGATCGCCTCGGCGGCCGCGGCGCTCTGGTCCCCGGCGACCCAGATCCCCACGGCGATCCCGTCGCAGAACGCCCCCCGCAGGGCGCGGCGGGGAAGCCGGGCGCCCGGCCGGATATCGCGGAGGAACCCTTCGGCGTGCCCGTCCACCTCCGCGCGCAGCCGCGCCGCCAGCGCCCGCTCGTCAGACACCACGGTGGCGGCCGGGTGGGCGGCGTCCGGGTCGTCCGGCAGACACCAGAACCGCGTGTCCAACAGCGCGTACCCCTCGATGAACGGCTCGTCCCGACCGAGCCGGAAGGCTACCTCGGCACGCCCGAGCCGGGGGACCCGCCGAGCCTCACGGAACGCCGCACCGCCAAGGCGCCCAGGCACCCCCGCGTACCAGATCAGCGCCAACGCCGCCGCCGCCGTGACGTCGGTGCGCCCGTACTCACCGTGCAGCGACGCGGCGATCCGACCCTCCCACCCGCGGTACCACTCGGCGTCGACCTCCGCGCACCGGATCCAGCGGTCCGGATCCGACGGCGGCGCGCCGTACAGACCACCCGCGGCACCGGGGCGCTCACCGACGCGCCGCATCGACACGTCCAGCGGATACTCCACGATCCAGACATTTCCAGAGCCCGCGAGATAAGGCTAGCCTCAGTCGATCACGCCCTGCTCGTCCGGAGACCGTGCCTCTCAAGCTCGGCGTCGAAGATCTCCTGCACCTCGGCGGAGTGAACGACCTGCCCTCGGCGACGGGCCCGCCGGCGCACACCCGAGCACCTCGCGCCCGCCCCGCGCCCGGTAAGCGGCGCTGCTAGCCAGGCCTGCCCGCTGATCGCTGCCTGTCATGTTGAACCGTCCTGGCCGGTGGAGAGGCTCCTGATCTAGCAAGGAGACTGGAGCTGTGGGAGCACCTCGGAAGTTCGATGAGGAGACCCGTGCCCGCGCGGTCCGCCTCTACCAGGACCGTCTGCGTGATCACGGCGAGTCGAAGCTGGCCGCGCGCCGACACGTCGGTGAGCTGTTGGACGTCAACCCGGCGACGATCCGGAATTGGGTCGAGGCCGCCGAGCGCGAGCCCGATTCCGGGTCCGGCTCGGTCGGGAACGGTGATGATGCGGCGGCCGAGTTGCGGCGGTTGCGCGCCGAGAATGCCGAGCTGCGGCGCGCGAACGAGATCTTCGAGCCTCAGAGCAAGATCGTCGTGGCCTGGATTCCAGCCACGAGACTCCACCGAATCCGGGACAGCCCAGAGCCTCCATCAAGCCCGGGACTTGACATGGGAGCGGTGCGAGTCGTGCCACGCCCAGCTCCACATCAACCAGGCCCTCACCCCGGCCAAGCCACCGCTGCAAGGGGCCTGTCTGCGGGATTACGGTGCCAGTGTGGGTGGCACTGGAATGTCCAGGAACCTCAGCAGGTCCGCGAGTTTGACGTCAAGTTCCCGGCCTACCATGGTGATGTTGGGGTTGCCGAAGCTGGCGAACCGGGTACTGGGCTGGTCGATGGAGAACCAGCAGATGCCCTGTCCGTCTTCGTGAATGACGGTGCGCAGTGGGGCGTAGAGCATCACGGCCGGGTTGTGAGTGTACATGCGCTGGGCGATCGTGTGGTTACCCATAAGGTACGTGGTACAAGAGCCGGTGTCTCCGGCCAGGCGCATCAGGCTTGCGACGTCGGAGCTCCAGTACCGGATGAACCCGTGCGGTGCGTTCTCGGCGGTAGCGGCGAGAATGGTTTCCCAACTGACCTGTTCGGACCCCAACTTGCTGAAGCGATCGATATCGAACGACGGCACGGCACGCTCATAGCTGATGCGGAAGTCGTCAAAAGACACGCCCGTGTCGATCGAGAGCCTGACGACCTCATGCGCCACTGCCGTGACGGTTTCGAGCGGAGCCATATTCATCGGGCGTTCTCCTTTTCAGACGACGGGAACGATGGGGGCGGAAGCCAACGCCCGGGCCGCCGAGCATGTCGGGGTGCGGGCGGCCACGGATTCGTGGGCTGGCCGAGTGGGATCCGGCTGAGGTTGTCCAGCAACGGGTCGGGCCCGTCGGCGACTTCGCGGCGCGTCGGCCGGGTCGTCCTCAATGCCGGTGTGCATCGACCGCCATGAGCACCCGGTTGGCAGCGTGAGGCAGCCGAGGTCGAGGCGGGCGAACAGGTGCGAGTACCTGGGTTCATGTGGCCGCTGCCAGCGTGCCGCCCGGGTCGGGCTCTGCGTCGGGTGCGCCGAGCAGCCGCAGCGAGATCAGCGTGATCACGCCCATGACCGCCACGTACAGGACCACCGACAGCAGCGACCCGGTGGCGGCGAGCAGTGAGGTCATGATGAGCGGGGCGATCCCACCGCCGACCACGTTGGAGACCTGGTAGCCCAACGAGGCGCCGCTGTAGCGCAGCCGCACCGGGAAGGACTCGCTGAACATCACCGCCGTCGGTCCGTACATGATGCCGCCGAGCCCCATCGCCATCGCGACCCCTATCCCGGCCAGCAGCGGGTCGCCGGTGCCGACCAGCGCGGCGAATGGCACCAGCGATGCCAGCGAGACGAGGACGCCGACGGCGAACACCCGGCGCCGGCCGTAGCGGTCGCTCGCCGAGGCGGCCGGGAAGATCACCACGGCCATCAGGGCCGCGCCCGCGATGATAGCGAGGAGCATCGTCTGGCGCCCGATGCCGAGCGTGCCGGTGGCGTAGGCGAGCGTCCCCGTGGTGATGACGTAGAACGAGCCGCCGACGACGAGGAACACCCCGACCGTGACAAGGATCCGGCCGGGATAGCGGCGGACGACCTCGATGACGGGCGAGCGCGGGACGGTCGTCGCCTGCGCGGCCAGGTTGCGGAACGCCGGGGTCTCCTGCAGGCGCAGCTGCATGGCCAGCGCGGCGAGCACGAGCAGCCCGCCGATGACGAACGGGATGCGCCAGCCCCAGACCAGGAACGCGGTCGGGTCGAACAGACCCACCACGACGAGGAACGCCCCGCTGGACAGCGCGAGCCCGATCGGGAGCCCCACCTGTGCCCACGCGCTGTACGCGCCGCGCTTGCCGGGCGGCGCGTACTCGGTGGCGACCAGGACCGCCCCGCCCCACTGGCCGCCGAGCGCCAGGCCCTGCAGCACGCGCAACAGGGTCAGCAGGACCGGCGCCGCAAGGCCCAGAGTGGCGAACCCGGGTAGCACGGCGATGAGCAGCGTGCTCGCGGCCATCAGCAGCAGCGCGACGACCAGCGCCGGCTTGCGCCCGCGGCTGTCCCCGAAGTGCCCGAACAATGCGCCGCCTATCGGCCGCACGACGAAACCGACGGACACGGTCGCGAACGACGACAGGGTGGCGGCCAGCGGGCTGAACGCCGCCGAGAAGAACACGGTCGGGAACACGATCGCGGCGGCGGTCGTGTAGAGGAAGAAGTCGAACCACTCGGTCGACTGAGCCATCAGGGTCGTGAACCGCACCCTCGCGAGTTCGGTCCGGCTCGGTCCGGGGGGCGCTGACGTGCTGGACATGGGTCCTCCAGTGGGCGTGCGTCGCCCAGGCGGGCGGACGCTGGTGGGCGCGGGCCGTGGACGCCGCCACGAACCGGCGGGCGACGCGTCAGGGGTGGGTCGGGCCGGCCGGACAGGGCGGGGGACGGGGCGCGGCCGTGACCCACCTGGACGACGGCGAGGACACCGAACCCGGCGCGCAGCCCACACTTGTGGAGCTTCCCGACGCTGGTCCGCGGCAGCTCGGTGACGACGGAGAAGGGTTCTGGCGCCCACCAGCGCGGGACCCGCGCGGCAAGGAGGTCGCGCAGCTCGTCGGGACTGGTACTGCGCCCGGTCGCAGTACCACGACGGCCAACGGGCACTCGTCCCACCGCGCATCCGGCACCCCGATCACCGCGGCGTCGACGACGTCGGGATGCTCGACCCCGTATGACACAGGGACCTCGCACCTCCTAGCTCGCCAGTGTTGGTGCCGTCTGAGGGAGCGCACCGCCCGTAGAGTCCACCGATGGGTGCGAGCCTGGCAGCGCCGATGCTGCGTAGCGTGGAGCAACTGTGAACAAGAGCGCACGTCCCGGTCGTGTCGCGGTGTGAGGACGTCCGGGACACGCGGTCGGTGTGCGAGTCGGCGAGGGACTGCGCGACGCGGCTGCCGACGTCGCGGTGATCCCGACCTGCTTGCCGCCGTCGTGCGTCGCCACGACCGTCACGCCGCTGGTGAACCGGGAGAGCACGCGGGCGTGGCTGACCGAGCACCCGGCTGCGGGTATCGAAGGCGTCGTCGCCAAGCACGCGGATCACCCGGATCAGGAGAGGTGGTCGGTGATGTCCATGTGGCCCCCGCAGCCCGAAGGTGAGCAGCAGTCGCTGCTCATCGCCGCCCTGGTCCGCGCGCACCGCGAGACCCAGGTCGACCAGCGCGCGGCCATCGCGGCCGAACGCCAACACGACCTGAGCCGCGCGCGAATGCAGCTGGCGGCCATCGACGCCCGACTCCGCCGACACGGCGCGGTGGAGCTGGCCGATCAGCTCGGCCGCGAAGCCGAGGCCGGGGCCACGCTCGTCGCCGCGCTGACCAGCCCACCTCACGACGACCCAAGCCGCCACGACGGTGGCGTGGGTGGAGACGAGCTGGACTCGGTCCTCAGCGCATACACGCTGCGCCGCAACGAGGTCCACAGCGCAGTCGCCACCCAGTACCGCGCCGTCGGCTGACGCGGGGCCGCCACTGCCGACATCCCCGCTGCGCCCCTTGCCTCGTCCGACAGACGCCTTCGGTCTCACGCTGCCGGAGGCCGGTGCAACTCCTCCCGGCGGATCCCGACTCGGCGCAAGGCCTCCACCCGCCGCTCGGAACTCAGCCTGGGGATCCGTTGCGAAGACGTCACTCTGGTCGGCCGAGTCGACTAGGGCGTGTCTCCCAAATGACGGGAGGTGCGTGAGCGATGCTTGAGTGGTGTCGCG